>JBEVIJ010000204.1:0-26552 GCA_040510745.1 Xanthobacteraceae bacterium | reverse complement strand
TCCCCCGCCCCCTAACGCGGTCACTGGAACAGCGTTTCGTATGACCGACAAACTTTAGATGCCGGAAATCCCCCGAAATACCGGGGGTAGCCGTGAATCACCGGGATAACTCGGTGCGAATCGCTATTCGTGGAACGGCTGCGCCGTGAAGCGCCCACATTGCGTCCGGCCGGATCGTAGACGGTGGTGGTGTTGCCGGTCGTCGTCTCGCGGCTGATGACGTTGCCCCGGCTATCGTAGTTGGTCTTGGTGTTGCCGGTGGTGAACGAGCGGGCCGTGGTGTTGCCGCCAGCGTCGCGGAACGTGGTGGTGCCGTTACTGATCGTCGCGGTGCCCATGCTCCTGCCGCCCGGCGAATAGAACGTGGTCGAGCCGCCGCCCTTCTGCGCCGAAGCCGAGCCTGCCAGCAAGGCAGCCCGCTAGTTCAGGCGCGCCGCAGTGCCACAACCTTGCTTTGTTCGCGCCCCTCGACCAATGCGATCAGATGCGCGCTCCATCGCGCAAACGCGGCCGACGCCGCCCGCTCGTAGTTGGACCGATTGTAGACGCCAGCAACGCCGCGACGATGGCCACTGAAATGGTTTAAGCACTGCTCGATGATGTGCGGATCGACGCCGAGATCAGCCATGCCGGTGGCGACTGAGCGGCGGACATCATGAAGCCTCCACGGCCTTACGGTGCCAGCAAGACGACCGTCGAGCGCCTTCTTGCCTTCGGTCCACGAGGTAAATCCGGCATTGCGAAAGCCGAACAGGTGATCGCCGTTTTGCGGCACCGATGAGAGGATGGCCCGCACCTCCGGTGGCAATGCGATGACATGCTCGCGGCCGTTCTTGCTTCGCTCCTTCGGCGCATCAAGGTCGATCTCGTCCCAGCGTATGCCGCCCACTTCTTGGCGGCGAGAACCGAGCAAGAGCAACAGCCGAACGATGGTGCCATAGTCGTCCTCACCGCAGGCTTTCCAGACGCTGACCAGTTCAGCGGGGGTCAGGATGTGATCGCGCGGTGCCGGATCGGCAGGCCGATGCGATCCATCAACCGGGTTTGCGCCGTCACCGAGCAGACCGTCGGCTATGGCCCAAGCGAAGAACGCGGACAGAGCGCGGCGCGCGGCTGCGGCGGTGTTGCTGCTGTGGTTGCGGGCGATGGTTCGAATGGCGGCCGCGACATCGGTTCGGGTGACGGTGTTAATGGCCATGGGATGCAGCGACCGAAAGTATGGCCCCTTCAGGTACAGCTTCGAAACGCGGAACGATGCGGGTCGAAGCTGCGGCTGCTTGGCTTGCAGATAGTCAGCGACAACCGCCTTGAATGTGCGGGCCTGCTCCTGCCGCTTGGCCTCGCGCTCGCCTTGCGGATCATGCCCAAGCGCCACCTTGGCCAGCACCTTACGAGCGGCTTCGCGGGCTTGGCTAAGCGTCAGCTTGTCGGCGCTCCCGATGGTGATGCGACGGCTGCGCCTGTTGACTCGATACCGAGCGACCTAATTGCGAAGCGGATCGCCGCTATCGCGTCGTCGCAACCGAAGCCCGAAGCCTTCAAGCTCAGTATCCCAGAAAAATTCTTCGTCCTTGCCGTCCTCCAGCACCAAGCTGGCGACCGCTTTGGCATCCAGTTTCAATTTCATGGCCCAACTCCGGGAAGCACTGGGGAAGCAGCGGGTGCGTTTTCCCGCCCGTTCCGTTAACAGCTAAATTAAAAAAAGCGAGGCAAATCAAGGTTTCTGCGGCACGTGCATCTTCCTGCGGTCATATACACTTTAGCCGGGCGTTAACAGCGGCCGCGTAGATTCCGCGCTTGTCCTGCGTAAAGGCGTCGCTGTTCGTTCATGTCGCTGCAAGGTCCGATCGTCGTCGTTGCCGAGAAGCCGGCTGAGGGCCTCGTGCAAGCGTTCACCGCCGCCGGCGCGTTCCCGGTGGTCGAGGCGCGCTGGACCGACGCACCGGGCGCCGTCGCATCGATCAAGCCGTCCGCCGTCGTGCTCGCCGAGCCGCAGGCGCCGGATGCCGCCACGGTGCAAGCCCTGGAGGCGCAGATCGCCGCCAGCGAAGCCTACATGCCCGTCGTCGCCTGCATGCGCGACGACGAGGCCACACCATTTGCCAACGCGCTGCCCGTCGCGGAAGACGCCGACGTCGCGCGCCTGGTCGCACGGCTGACGTCAGCGCTGCGGCTGCGCTCGCTGCACGCGACGGTGATCGGCCGCGCCCGAACGCTGCTTTCCGAACGCAACATCATCGCCGAGCTGCCGCCCGGCGACCCGATCGAGGACGCCACCGTGATGGTGGTCGGCCGCGGCCGCATGCATCCGACGCTCAGCGTCGCGGTCGGCGAGCGCATGGGCGTGATCGGTGCGATGAGCGTCGATCTCGCCGCGCGCTGCCTCCATGTGCGCGACATCGACGGCATCGTGATCGGCGACGGCCTGTCGCCGAAGATGGTGGTCGCCCTCCTGGTGGTGCTTGCCGAGGATCCGCGGTTCCGCGATCTGCCGGTCGCCATGCTCGGTCCCGAAGAGCGCGTCGACGAACTGCCCAACATGGTGCACGCCCGCGACCCGCACCGGCTGATCGAGCGGCTGATCCCGATGGTGCGCCAGCGCGCCTTCGAACAACGGCTCAAGCGCCTGCTCAAGTCGATCGAATCCAAGGGCATGATCGACCCGCGCACCGGCTTGCTCTGCCTCGATGCGTTCGGCCGCGACCTCGCCCGCGCCATCGACGACGCCGGCGAGCGCGGCGTCGGCCTCTCGGTCGCGCGGTTCTCGTTCGAAGAGGCGCTGGATCTTCGCACCAGCATGGACGCGGCGCGGCTGGCCGGCCGGCTGCTGCGCAGCATGGACTTCGCCTGCCGGCAGGACGACGGCTCGATCGTCGCGGTGTTCAGCGGCGCCGACCTGAGGTCCGCCCACGTGGTGGCGCGCCGGCTCGCCAGCGTGATCAAGCACACCCTATTCGGGCCGGATCGCAAGAATGGGGCCGCGCAGGTCAACGTGGCGCTGACCGCGGTCAAACCCGGTGACCCCGCTCACCCTGATGGCGCGCGTGGCGCCGCGGACGGTTGCCGCCGAGTGATCGGCGGCTTAACTGTAGCGGGCCACACCAGCGAGGCCCGCCATGTCATCCCACCAAGCCAAGCCCGTCACGATCGACGTCGTCTCCGACGTTGTCTGCCCCTGGTGCTTCATCGGAAAGAGAAGGCTTGAGAAGGCTTTGGCGCTGAAGCCGGATATTCCGGTCGAAGTGCGCTACCACCCCTATTTCCTCAACCCGTGGGTGCCCACCGAAGGCATGGCCCGCGACGAATACCTCACCACCAAGTTCGGCTCGCCCGAGCGCTACAAGCAGATCGCCGGGCGCGTCTCCGCCGCGGCCGCCGCTGAAGGGCTGACCTACGCGGTCGACAAGATGAAGCGGCAGCCCAACACCCGCGACTGCCACCGCCTGATCCTGTGGGCGCAAGAGTCCGGCAAGGCGCCGCAGATGAAGCAGCGCCTGATGGATCTCTACTTCACCGAAGGCGCCGATCTCTCCGACCGCGACGTGCTGGTGAAGGCCGCCGCCGATGTCGGCATGGACGCCGATACGGTGCGTCACAAGCTCGAGAGCGACGCCGATGTCAATGTCGTGGAGCAAGCCGCCAACTCCGCCAAGGAAGCCGGCATCGACGGCGTTCCGACCTTCATCATCGGCGGGGTCGCCGCGATTTCCGGCGCGCAGGATCCGCAGGTGCTGGCGAACGCCATCGAGCAGATCGCCAATAACCGCGACAAATTCGTCGAGGAAGCGCGGGCGGCGCAGGCTGCTTCCTAAGCCCTAGCGCGCGAAGCGCAGCACCAGAACCAGGATTGCACTGGCCGCGATCCATGAGCCCAGAATGCGTGCGCCGATGCGCGCCCAGCCGGCCTTGAGGCGGGACGCGGTTGCAATCGCGAGGATGAGCAGCGCCGCGGTGCCCAGACCCGTGCCGATCAGCATCAGGTTGGCCTCGGCGAGCGAGATCGCCTCCGGCGGGGAGTCAAGCCCGATACAGAAGCCGAGCAGGACCGCCAGGACGCAGCCCAGCGTTTCGGGCACGGGACGGGCGAGCGTGGCCAGCAGCCCGGCGATCAGCGCACCACCCAGCACAAGCTCGTTCATCCGCGTGGGCACGATGCCGAGCGTCATCACGCCGAGCCCCGCCGCCAGCCCCAACATGAACGACAGCGCTGCCAGCCGCGTCCACATCGCCTGCTGGCCTATCAGCAGTCCCAGCGCCAGTACCGCCATCGCATGCGCGGGCACGAACAACGGATGGACCAAGCCGCCTGGAAATCCGCCGATACCGAGCGGTGCCGGATGCGTGAAGGCCGGTTGCGCCGACAGCATAAACGCCGTCACGGCAAGCAGCCAAGCGCGCGCGGTCATGCCAGCCGCGCCAGGAAAATAACTCCGGCGAGCGCGATCAATCCGCCGGCGCCGCGCACCGCCAGGCGGCCGGCGGGCCAACGCGCCAGCAGTCCGAGCGCGATGCCGGCGAGATGCAGCAGCCCGGTCGCCACCACGAAGCCGGCGCTGTAGGCCAGTGCGTCCGCCCCCGCCGGCAATTCCGCGCCGTGGGCATGGCCGTGGAAGATCGCGAACACGCCGACCAGAACGGCGGCCATCCAGGTCGGCGGCCGCACCGCGAACACCACCGCGAGACCCAGCAGCACCGCCGAAATTGCGATGCCGATCTCCGTGCCGGGCAATGGCACGCCCAGAATGCCGAGCGCGCCGCCGAACGCCATTATCAGAGGGAAAACGACCGGCAGCAGGAAGATCGCAGGCGGCCCGAGGAAGGCGCCCCACAATCCCACCGCGACCATCGCCGCGACGTGATCGGGCCCCACCACCGGATGCGCCAGCCCGCCCACGAAGCCGCCAACGACGTCGCCGGTGTGCGCCAGGGCGGGCGCCGCCGCCAACAGGCAGGGCAGCATTGCAATGAACGGGGTTACACGCCGCGTCATGTCGGCCACTATAGCGCCGCCGCGCATAAGCGGCAGCGAGGGAGTGAAATGCCGGCCGTCACCATCGACAAGATCGATACCTTTCCGCTGCGGATTCCGCTCGACACCTGGGCGCCGTCGCCGATGTTTGCCGGCCGTCCGCGCACCCACGTCGAGATGTTCCTGGTGCGCGTCACATGCAGCAACGGGATCGTCGGCTGGGGCGAAAGCTACGGTAGCAGCCTGCCCTTGCTGGAGGGCGTGTTCGACGCCTGGGTCAGGCACCTCGCGGTCGGCCAGGACCCCACCGACCGGCAGCTCACCGCGCGGATCGAGCGGCTCCTGCATGGCATGGGCCGTGCCGGCTCGACGGTCCACGCCATAAGCGGGCTCGACATCGCGCTGTGGGACATCCGCGGCAAGATCGAAGGCGTGTCCGTCTCCACGTTGCTCGGCGGCGCCAAGCGCAAGCGCGTCGAGACCTATGCGTCGCTGCTGCAATACAGCGGCAATGTCGATCACGTCGCCCGCAATACGACGCGCGCGCTGGAGCGCGGCTACAAGCACATCAAGCTGCACGAGCGCACCGCTGGCGCGGTCGCGGCCTCACGCAAGGCGGCGGGGCCGGACATCCCGATCATGGTCGACACCAACTGCGCCTGGACGCCGGCCGAGGCCGAGAAGCCGGTCGCGGCGATGGCGCCGTCGAAGCCGAAATGGGTCGAGGAGCCGATCTGGCCGCCGGAGGACTTCGAATCGCTGGCGAAGCTCCGCAAGGCGACCGGCGTGCCGCTGGCGATGGGCGAGAACGCGACCGGCGTGCTCGATTTCGGCAAGATGGTGGCGGCCGGCGCCACCGACTTCGTGCAGCCCAGCATCGTCAAGATCGGCGGCCTGACGAACCTTTGGCAGGTCGCCACGGAGGCCGAGAAGGCCGGCGTCAACTGCACGCCGCATGCGTTCTTCTTCGGCCCCGGCTATCTCGCGACGCTGCACGCCATCGCGTGCAAGGACAAGACGAGCGTGCTGGAACGCCTGTTCGCCGACGTCGGCTTCGTTGCCTATTCGAAGACGATCCCGGACGCGAACGGCGGCGTCGACGTGCCGGATCGTCCAGGACTTGGCGCCGATCCCGAGACCGAGCTGCTCGAACGATTCAAGATCTGAACGAATAGCGGGAGAAATAATATGCAATCACTCAACAGGCGCGCGCTGCTCGGCGGCGCGGCCGCCCTCGCTGGTTCAGCACTGCTGCCGCGGCACGCCGCCGCACAGGCCTATCCTCAGCGCGCCGTGCGGCTGATCGTGCCCTATGCGCCGGGCGGCGGCACCGACGTGTTCTCACGTCTGCTCGCGGCGCGGATCGAAAAGGAGTTCGGCCAGACGCTGGTGATCGACAACCGGGCCGGCGGAGCGAGCGTCATCGGCACCCAGGCGGTCGCGAACGCGCAGCCCGACGGCTACACGATCGGCATGATGGATTCGGCCTTCTTCACCAATCCCGGATTGCTCAAGGACAAGCTGCCCTACGACACCCGCAAGGACTTCATCACGGTATCGCTGCTGTCGCGCACCCAGCTTGTGCTGTGCGTGCATCCATCTTCGCCGTTCAAGACCGCGAAGGAGCTGGTCGACCACGCCAAGGCCAGTCCCGGCAAGCTGACCTTCGCATCGGCCGGCATCGGCACCGGCATCCATCTCGCCGGAGAGCAGTTTCGCCAGGTCACCGGCATCGAGATCGTGGTCGTGCCCTATCGCGGCGGTGCGCCGGCGCTGCAGGACTTTTTGGCCGGCAAGACCGACTTCACGTTCGGCGCGGTGCCGACCATTAAGCCGCACATCGAGGGCGGCAAGGCGCGCGGCCTCGGCGTGACGCGCGGGCGGGCCCCGCAGCTCCCCGGCATCCCCAGCATGGATGAGATCGGCTACGGCAGCGTGGATTCAGCGAGCGAGATGGGGCTCATCGTGCCGAAATCCACGCCGGACGAAGTGGTGACCAAGCTGCAGCGGATCAGCGCCAGCGCGGTCAAGGATCCCGAGTTCGCCAAGAAACTGATCGAGCTGGGCTTCAACCCGATCGGCACCACGTCTGACGAATACCGCTCCCATGTCGACCGTGAGATCGAGAAATGGATCAAGATCATCGCCGCCGGCAACGTGAAGATGGAGTAGCGGTGCGGCGGGCGTTCCTGTGTTAGCCTTCGGGCAAAAGCGCAGGGAGGCACGGGATGACAACGGCACTTCTCGCCATCGCTTTGGCGGCGCTGTTCGGCGCTACGCCCGCGCAGGCGCAATCCTATCCGTCGCGGCCCGTCACCATCGTCGTGCCCTACCCCGCCGGAGGGCCGACCGACCTGGTGGCACGCCAGTTGGCTCCTAAATTCTCCGCCAAGTTCGGCCAGAACTTCATAGTCGAGAACGTCAGCGGCGGCGGCACCAACATCGCTGGCCAGCGCGTCGCACGCGCCGCACCCGACGGACACACGCTCTACATCCCCAATCTGCAATTTTCCGCCAACGTCTCGCTCTACAAGACGCTGCCGTTCGACACCGAGAAGGATTTCGCGCCGATCGGGATGATCAACAACAACCCGCTGGTGCTCACGGCGCGAAAGTCGCTCCCCGCCAACACGCAAGCCGAGTTCGCAGCCTGGATGAAGGCCAACAAGGCACGGATGGCGCATCCCGGCACCGGCAGCACCGGCCATCTTGCCACGTTCCTGATGGCGCAGGCGCTCGGCGTCGAGGTCACGCACATTCCCTACCGCGGCGCGGCTCCTGCGTTGCAGGACATTCTCGGCGGCCATGTCGACCTGTTCTTCGCCACGCCGCAGCAGGTGGTCGGGAATGTTACGGCCGGCGAGGTCAAGGCGTTCGGCATCACGTCGCGCGCGCCCTCGCCGCTTTTGCCGCAGGTGCCGAGCTTCGTGCAAACCTATGGACCCAAGCTGGAAATCCTGTTCTGGCACATCATGCTGGCGCCGGCTGGCACGCCTGCGCCGATCATCGATGCGCTCAACGCCGCGCTGCGGGAAGCGGTCGAAGATCCTGCGATCCTCGCGGCCTGGGCCAAGACCGGCGTCAGCGCCTATCCCAAGGAACAGCAATCGCCGGCAGGGGCGGCCGCTTACCTGAAAAAAGAGATCGCGCATTGGGGACAGGTTGTGCGCGACAATAATATCGAGGCGCCGGCCAACTAGCTGGACTAGCAATGCGGGAAGCCAATGAGGGGAATTCAATGAAGAAGCTTCTGCTCTCAATCACGCTCGTGGTGGCTGGCATCGCGTCCGCCCAGGCGCAGAGCTATCCGGCGCGTTCGGCAACCGTGATCGTCCCGTTCGCGGCCGGCGGCCCCGCCGATATCACCGGGCGCATCGCCGCGGACATTTTTTCCAAGGCGTTCGGGCAGCAATTCGTGGTCGAGAACGTCGGCGGCGCCGGCGGCACGACCGGAAACACCCGTGTCGCACGCGCGGCTCCGGACGGCTACACGCTGGGCCTCGGCCACGTCGGGACGCATGCGGCGGCGATCACCCTGGTGCCGAACCTCGCTTACAAGCCGCTCGAGGACTTCGAGCCGATCGGCCTCATCAACACGCAGCCGGTCATTCTTGTTACGCGCAAAGGCTTACCCGCGGCCAATCTCCAGGAATTCGTCGCCTACGCGAAGGCGAACGCAGGAAAGCTCAACCCGGCCCATGCCGGCATCGGTTCGGTGTCGCACACGACGTGCCTGCTGCTGAACCACGAGATCGGCATCAAGCCGACCTTCGTCCCGTTCACCGGTACCGCGCCGGTCTTGAACGCCATGCTCGGCGAGCAGGTCGACTACGTCTGCGATCCCATCCTGGGGCCTGCCGGGCATATTCGAGCCGGCACGCTCAAGGGTCTCGCCATCGCGAGCGGCAAGCGTCATCCGCTGTTGCCGGACGTGCCGACCTCCGCCGAGGCCGGCCTGCCGGGTTTCCAGGCTGCACCGTTCTACGCGATCTATGCGCCCAAGGGCACGCCGCAGGCCGTGGTCGACAAGCTCGCCGAAGCGCTCGACAAGGGACTCGACGACGAGGCCGTGCGCAATCGCCTGACCGACCTCGGCGCGGAAGTCACCGAGAAAAAGGATCGGGGGCCGAAACCGCTCACCGCGCTGATGAAAAGTGAGATCGCGCGGCTGACGCCGATCCTGAAGGCAGCGACGTCGCAATAGACGGCATCGCCTCATGGACATCACCGCGGCTGTCGTGCCGGAGAAGTTCAAGGACTTTGAAATCCGCAAGGTCGTTCTTGACGATCCGCGGCCCGACGAGGTGGTGGTTCGCATCGTTGCGAGCGGCATGTGCCAGACCGACCTGCATGCCCGCGACGGTTATTATCCGACGCTGAAGTATCCCGCGGTGTTCGGCCACGAAGGCGCTGGCGTCGTGGCCGCAGTCGGCTCGGCAGTGCGCAAGGTCGTGACCGGCGATCACGTCATCCTCTCGTTCCCGTGGTGCGGCGCGTGTCCGAACTGCCGTCAGCACGCGCCAGCCTATTGTCTCGATGCGCGCATGCTGAAGTCGAGCGGAACCCGCGCCGACGGCTCGACGCTGATGTGCGTCGGCGACGATCCTGTTTACAGCGCGTTCTTCCAGCAGTCGTCGTTCGGCACGCATGCGATTTCGAATGAGCGTTTCGTCGTCAAGGTCCGGAAGGATGCGCCGCTCGACCGGCTCGGGCCATTCGCGTGCAGCATCCAGACCGGCGCCGGCGCGGTGCTCAACGTGATGCGGCCGAAGCCGGGCGACTCTTGCGCGGTGTTCGGCGTCGGCGCGGTCGGCCTGTCGGGGCTGATGGCGGCGAAATACGCCGGCTGCGACCCGCTGATCGCGGTCGACGTGCACGACAGCCGGCTCGCGCTCGCCCGCGAACTCGGCGCGACCCACGTCATCAATCACGGCAATCGCACCGACGTGGTGGCCGAGATCAAGCGCATCACCGGCACCGGTGCGCGCTTCGCGCTGGAAACCTCGGCACTTCCCGCCGTGTTCCGCGAGGCGGTCGAGGCGCTGATGCCGGTCGGGATGTGCGTGCTGGTCGGCACCGCGCGTTCCGGCACCGAGGTGACGTTCCCGATGCCGATGATGCAGAACGGCCGCACCGTGCGCGGCGTCATCCAGGGCGACAGCCAGCCGGACGAATTCATCCCCACGCTGGTCGACCTGATGATGGGCGGCCGTCTGCCGGCGGAACGGATGATGACGTTCTACGAGCTCGGCGACATCAACCGCGCGGCAAAAGACTCCAGCGAAGGCAGCACCATCAAGCCGGTGCTGCGCATGCCGCATTAGCCCCAAGTGGTACAATTGCTACAATCGGGCGAAAACCGCCGCGGGAGCCGTGTAGCGGCTTGAGCGGCTGGCCGTTTGGCCGCCTATTGGCCGCGCATCCGTTCCAGCTCAGTCGCTGTTGCTTTGGAGTTTTTCATGCGTCCGCTGTCGCTCGCGCTTGCCGCCAACGCGCTCGTCTCGCGCAATCCGCCCTCGCCGCCGACCTGCCGCGCGCCGTGCCCGCCAAGGCTCCGGCCATGGTGGTGCCGACCGCGACCTGGACCGGGTTCTACGCCGGCCTGAACGCCGGTTACGGCTGGGGCAGCGAAGCGATCGGCATCTCCGGCGACCCCTCTGTCCTCACCGTCGCCATCCCCAACGGTATCGTGCCGGCCAGCATCGCCGACAACCCGAAGGGTTTCATCGGCGGCGGCCAGATCGGCTACAACCATCAATTCGGGCAGTGGGTTCTGGGCGTCGAGGCCGACCTGCAATGGTCGGACATCAAGCGCAGCCAGACCGTCCTCACCGCGGCGCCGGGCGGCCTGCCGCCGTTCCGCACCTCCGACGAGCAAAAGCTCGAGTGGCTTGGCACGCTGCGTGGACGCGTCGGCTTCGTACCCGCGCCGCAGTGGCTAATCTACGGCACCGCCGGTCTCGCCTATGGCAGCGTGAGCGTGAGCGGCTACAGCGCGCTCAACCACCCGGTTTTTCCGCCGTGCTTCCTGACCTATTGCGGCGCGGCCTCGATCTCCGACACGCAGGTCGGCTGGGCCGCCGGCGCCGGCTTCGAATTCGGCTTCGCGCACAACTGGTCGGTCAAGGCCGAATATCTCTACTACGATCTCGGCACCACCTCGCTGTTCATGCCTGATCTGCTCGGCCGCGTGCCGCCGACGTTCCAGATCCACACCGTAGATTTCAAGGGCAACATTGCCCGCGGCGGCGTGAACTACAGGTTCGGCGGCTAAAGGCAGCGCGCTACGCCGCCTTGGCAGGCTCGGCGAGGCGCACCAGGTTGCGCAGCACCGCCGTGGTGCCGTGCAGCCGCTGGCTCGGCTTCTCCCAGTCGTAGAAAAACACCACCTTCTGGTCCGGCCGCACCCGTGCCGCCGCACCCTGCTTGGCGATGAAGGCGATCAGCCCCGCCGGATTGGCGAACGTGTTATCTCGGAACGACAGCACCGCGCCCTTCGGCCCCGTCTCGATGCGCTCCACGTTGGCGCGCCGGCACAGCGACTTGATGGCGACGATCTTGAGCAGGTGCTGCACCTCCTCGGGCAGCGCTCCGAAGCGGTCGACCAGCTCGGCGCCGAATGCCTCGATCTCCTGTTCGTCCTCGATGTCGGCGAGGCGGCGATAAAGCGCCAGCCGCACCGAAAGATCGGCGACGTAGTCCTCGGGAATGAGGACCGGCGTGCCGATGGTGATTTGCGGCGACCAGCGGTCGGCAACCGGCGCGGCGATGCCGGATTTCAGCGCGAGTACCGCTTCTTCCAGCATTTCCTGGTACAGTTCGAAGCCCACTTCCTTGATGTGGCCGGATTGCTCGTCGCCCAAAAGGTTGCCGGCGCCGCGGATGTCGAGATCGTGCGAAGCGAGCTGGAAGCCGGCGCCAAGCGTGTCGAGCGATTGCAGCACCTTGAGGCGGCGCTCCGCCTGGCCGGTGATCTTTCGCACCGCCGGCAGCGTGAACAGCGCGAAGGCGCGCAGCTTCGAGCGCCCGACCCGGCCGCGCAACTGGTAGAGCTGGGAGAGCCCGAACATGTCGGCGCGGTGCACGATCAGCGTGTTGGCGGTCGGGATGTCGAGGCCGGATTCGATGATGGTGGTCGACAGCAGCACATCATACTTGCCGTCGTAGAACGCCGACATGATGTCTTCCAGCACCGTCGACGGCATCTGGCCGTGCGCGACGGCGACGCGTACCTCCGGCACGGTCTTGTCGAGAAAATCCTTGACGCCCGCGATGTCCTCGATGCGCGGCACCACGTAGAACGACTGCCCGCCGCGATAGCGCTCGCGCAGGAGCGCCTCGCGCACGCTGAGCGGATCGAACGGCGCCACAAAGGTGCGCACCGCCAGCCGGTCGACCGGCGGCGAGGCGATGATCGAGAGATCGCGCACGCCGGTCAACGCCAGTTGGAGCGTGCGCGGGATCGGCGTCGCGGTCAGCGTCAACACATGAACTTCGGCGCGAAGCTGCTTGAGCTTCTCCTTGTGCGCGACGCCAAAGTGCTGCTCCTCGTCCACCACAACGAGGCCGAGATCCTTGAACCTGATCGCCTTGCCGAGCAGCGCATGGGTGCCGACCACGATGTCGAGCGTGCCGCCGGCCAGCCCCTCCTTGACCTTCTTCAGGTCCGCCGCGGTGACAAGTCGCGATGCCTGACCGACCTGCACCGGCAGGCCGCGGAAGCGCTCGGTGAAGGTCTTGGTGTGCTGGCGCGCTAGCAGCGTGGTCGGCACCACCACCGCGACCTGCTTGCCGTTCATCACCGTCATGAAGGCGGCGCGCAACGCCACCTCGGTCTTGCCGAAGCCGACGTCGCCGCAAATCAGCCGGTCCATCGGACGGCCGGTGTTGAGATCGTTCACGGTCGCGTCGATCGCGGCCTGCTGGTCCTCGGTCTCCTCGTAGGGGAAGCGCGCCGCGAATTCGTCGTAGAGGCCGTGCCCGACGGCCAGCCGCGGCGCCTCGCGCAGCTTGCGTTCGGCGGCGATCTTGATCAGCTCGTGGGCGATCTCCTGGATGCGCTTCTTGAGCCGCGCCTTGCGGGTCTGCCAGCCGGAGCCGCCGAGCCGGTCGAGCTCGACATTGGTCTCCTCCGAGCCGTAGCGCGAGAGCAGCTCGATGTTCTCGACCGGAAGGAACAGCTTGGCGTTCTCGGCGTAGTGGATCTCCAGGCAGTCGTGCGGCGCGCCCGCCGCCTCGATGTTCTGCAGGCCGACGAAGCGGCCGATGCCGTGATCGACGTGAACGACGAGATCGCCGGCCGACAGGCTCGTCACCTCGGCGATGAAATTCTCGGAGCGCTTGACGGCGCGGCGCGGCCGCACCAGGCGGTCGCCCAGGATGTCCTGCTCGCTAATGACGGCGGCGTCCGTCGTTTCGAATCCGGTTTCCAGGCCCAGCACCGCAAGCGCGATCTGCGGCTTCGGCAGGGCCAGCGCCTCCGGCCAGGATGCGACGTTGGAAAGGTTGGCAAGCCCGTGATCGGACAGCACATGGCCCATGCGGTCGCGCGCGCCGTCGCTCCACAGCGCGAACGCGACCCGCCTGCCCTGGCCCTGCAAGGCCTGAGCGTGCTTGACCACGGCGTCGAACACGTTGGCGTTCTCATCGGTGCGCTCGGCCGCGAAGTTGCGGCCGGTGCGCGCGCCGACGTCGATCACGTCCTGCGCCTCCGGCACCGCAAACGGCGTCAGCCGCGCCAGCGCCGACGCCTCGAGCCGCGCCTTCCATTCCTTGTCAGTCAGGTAGAGCCGGGCGGGCGGCAGCGGCTTGTAGATCGGGCCGCCGCTGTCGCCGACGATCTCCTTGCGGGCCTCGTAGTAGTCCGCGATCTGCGTGAGCCGCTCGCCGGCCGCCTCCTCGTCGAGCGGCTCCAGCACAACCGGCGTGCCGGGCAGATAATCGAACAGCGTGTCCATCCTGTCGTGGAACAGCGGCAGCCAGTGCTCCATGCCGGGATGGCGGCGGCCTTCGCTCACCGCTTCGTACAGCATGTTGTCGCGCTCGGCGGCGCCGAACGTCGCGACATAGCCAGTGCGGAACTTGCGGATCGTCTCGGTGGTGAGCTGGAATTCGGAGATCGGCACCAAGTCGAGCCCGCGCATGTCGAACACGGTTCGCTGAGTCTCCGGATCGAAGCTGCGGATCGTCTCCAGCGTATCGCCGAAGAAATCGAGCCGAACCGGCAGGTCCATGCCCGGCGCGAACAGGTCGAGGATGCCGCCCCGCACCGCATAGTCGCCCGGCTCGCGCACGGTCGAGGCGCGGATGAAGCCGTTGAGCTCCAGCCATTGCATGACTCCCGCCATGCCCAGCATGTTGCCGGGGGCGGCGGAAAGCGCCTGCTTGCCAATCAGATCCTTCGCGGGCACGCGTTGCAGCACCGCATTGACCGTCGCGAGCAGCACCGCCGGCTTGTCGCGCCCGGTGACGCGCGCGAGCCGCGACAGCGCGGTCATGCGCTGCGCCACGATGCCGGCGTGCGGCGATACGCGGTCATAGGGCAGGCAGTCCCAGGCGGGAAACTGCAGCACCTCCAGGTCGGGCGCGAAGAAGGCGATCGCCCGCGCCAGCGCTGCCATGCGAGGGCCGTCGCGGCAGATCGCCAGCACGCTGGTTGCGGGCGCGTTCTTTCGCGCCGCCACCGCGCGGGCGAGGTCGGCGATGACCAGGCCTTCCGCCCCGTCCGCCACGCTGGCAAGCGTCAGCGACCGGCCGGGCAACAGAAATTCGGCTGGAGAGCGCGCCACCGGTTTCACCTGTCGATCCGGTGGTTGAAATCGCGCAAGCGCCGGAACAGCGGCGTGTCGTGGGCCGCAGGCACCGCAATGGTGCCGTCGATCCAAGACAGAACCTCCTGGTCGCGCAATTCCATCAGCTTCTCGTAGTCGTCGAGTTCGCGATCGGACAATTCGGCGATGTGGGCATCGCTGAAGCGGCCCATGATCAAGTCCATTTCCTTGATGCCGCGATGCCAGGAGCGGAACAGCATCCGGCGGCGGCGCGCGTCCAGCCCCTCGCTCGATCTCGTGCTGCCCGTCATGCCGCCTCCGAAACGCCAAAAGCCCGGCAGGAGCCGGGTGCGGGTTTTATATAGGGGTGCGGTGGACTTCTGTCAGCTATGTCGAGGCAGTCGTCATCCCGGCCTTGTCCCGGCCATGACGAGTTCGTTCGACGCTTGCGAACGAGACAGCTTATTTCGGAACCGCGCCGCCAGCGCGGATCGCTTCGCCCCACTTCGCGAACTCCGATTTCACGAAACCGCCGAGATAGGCCGCCGTGCGCCGCTCCGACGCGACCAGCGTGGCGGCAAGGCTGTCGAGCTGCTCGCGCAGGCCGGGACCGTTCATCGCGTCAAGCGTCGCCGCGTTGAGCTTGGCGACAACCGGAGCCGGCGTCCCCTTCGGGGCGAACACCGCGGTCCAGGTGTAGGCTTGCACCGACGGCAGGCCCTTCTCCACCGCGGTCGGGAGATCCGGCAGCACCGGAGAGCGTAGATTCGACAGGTTCGCGAGTCCCTTCACCGTGCCCGACTTGATGTTCTGTACTGCGGTCACGGCAATCTCGCAGAGAAAATCGATCCGGCCGCCGACCAGGTCCTGCATCGCCGGAGCCGTGCCCCGATAGGGAACGTGGGTGATGCTGGTGCCCATGGCGCGATCGAGCATCACGCAGCCGAGGTGCGCGGCGGAGCCGACGCCGGCCGACCCGTAATTCATTTTCGTCTGGTTCGCCTTGGCGTAGGCGACGAACTCCTCGAACGTGCTGGCGGGGAACTCCTTGCGCGTGATCAAGATCAGCGGGATTTCCGCAATCAGCGCGACGGGCGTGAAATCGGCCACCGGATCGTACGGCGGCTTCTCGGTCAGCAGTTGCGGATTGGCGTGCGTTGCAATCGTCCCGAGCAAGGTGGTGTAGCCGTCGGGCTCGGCTCGTGCGACGCGCTGGGCACCCAACGTGCCGCCGCCGCCGCCGACATTCTCGATCACGACGCGCTGGCCGAGCCAGGGAGACATGCGCTCGGCCATGATGCGCGCAAACACGTCGATCGGGCCGCCCGCCGCCGCTGCGACGACCATGTTGACCGGGCGGTTGGGATAATCCTGCGCCACAGCCGGCGCACCGGCGCTCAGCGCTGCAGCAAGCGATCCGGCCGCAATCCATCGGCAAGCCATCGAGCACTCCTTCGAGCTGATATCGGGGCGACCATACGCGCCACCACTCGGGCGTCCAACCTCCCCAAAGAACTGTGCAACGGCCGTGCCATTGCGCTTGCAACAGGGCGCAATGCTGCAGGACCATCGCGTCATGCGCCCTTCGCTTCTTGATCCCATGTTTGCGTCGCTGACCGCGCTGCCGGGCATCGGGCCGAAGCTTGAGCGGCTGTTCCGCAAGCTGTTTGCCGATCCCGAGCGGCCGGCGCGCGTCATCGATCTGCTGCTGCACATGCCCTCGGGCGCGGTCGACCGCCGGGCGCGGCCGATGCTGCGCGACGTGACGCCGGGCACCGTCGTCACCGTAGCGGTCACGGTGGACCGCCACCGGCCCTCGCCGCCGCATCGAGCGCGCGCGCCCTATCGCATCGAGACCTCCGACGACAGCGGTACGCTGACGCTGACCTATTTCAACGCGCGGCGGGACTATCTCGAAAAGCTGCTTCCGGTCGGCGAGCAGCGTTACGTGTCCGGCACCGCCACGCTGTACGACGGCATGCTGCAGATGACGCATCCGGATCGCGTGCTCACTGAAGCCGAACTCGACAAGATGCCATTGATCGAGCCGGTCTATCCGCTCACCGAAGGCCTCGGCGCCAACCAGGTACGCAAAGTAGTCGATGCCGCGCTTGCCAAATTACCGAACCTCACGGAATGGCAGGATGCGGACTGGCTCAAACGCAACAAATTTCCGGCCTTCGCCGACGCGCTCAAGACGTTGCACCGGCCTGCCGATCTCGACGACCTGCTGCCGGAAAGCCCGGCGTGGTCGCGGCTCGCCTACGACGAGTTGCTGGCCGGCCAGCTTGCGCTCGCACTGGTGCGCGCGCACCAGCGCCGCCAGCCCGGCCGCGGCAGTTCCGGAGAAGGCCTGTTGCGCGCCAAGGTAGTCGCCGCGCTGCCCTACTCGCTCACGCCGTCGCAGACCAAGGCCGTCGAGGACATCGTCACGGACCTGGCGCTGCCGCACCGCATGGTGCGGCTGCTGCAAGGCGACGTCGGCTCCGGCAAGACGGTGGTGGCGCTGCTCGCCGCCACGACCGTGATCGAGGCCGGAAGGCAGGCGGCGCTGATGGCGCCGACCGAGATCCTGGCGCGGCAGCATTTCGCGACCATCGCGCCGCTCGCTGAAAGGACCGGCATCCGCGTCGCCATCCTGACCGGGCGCGACCGCGGCAAGGAGCGCAGCGGGACGCTCGACCGACTGTCTGCCGGCGACATCGATCTGGTGGTCGGCACCCATGCTCTCTTTCAGGACGAGGTTGCGTTCCGCGATCTCGCGCTGGCCGTCATCGACGAGCAGCACCGCTTCGGCGTGCATCAGCGCCTGGCATTGACGCGCAAAGGCGACGCGGTCGACATGCTGGTGCTCACCGCGACGCCGATCCCGCGCACTCTGGTGCTGGCGTTCTTCGGTGACATGGAGATTTCGGAGCTGCGCGAGAAGCCGGCGGGCCGCCTGCCGATCGACACCCGCACGGTTCCGCTCGACCGGATCGGCGAGGTGGTCGCGGCGGTCGGGCGCGCGCTCGACGGCGGCCAGCGGGTGTATTGGGTCTGTCCCCTGGTGGAAGAATCGGATGCGAGCGATCTCGCGGCGGCGCAGGAGCGATTTGCGGAATTGGAGCAGCAATTCGGCGAACGCGTCGGCCTCGTGCATGGTCAAATGAAAGGCACCAACAAAGACGCCGTCATGAGCCAATTCGCCAGCGGCGAAAAGCAGCTCCTTGTTGCGACGACGGTGATCGAGGTCGGCGTGGATGTGCCTGAGGCCACAGTGATGGTGATCGAGCACGCCGAGCGTTTCGGCTTGGCGCAGCTCCACCAGCTCCGCGGGCGCGTCGGCCGAGGCACCGGCCGCTCGACCTGCCTCCTGCTCTATCGCGCGCCGCTCGGCGAGACAGCGAAGGCCCGGCTCGCCATCCTGCGCGACACGGAAGACGGCTTTTGCATCGCCGAGGAAGACCTGCGGCTGCGCGGCGAAGGCGACGTGCTCGGCACGCGGCAAAGCGGCATGCCCGGCTTCCACGTCGCCCGCATCGAGGTGCACGGCCAACTGCTGGCGCCCGCGCGCGACGATGCGTCACTCGTTCTATCGCGCGATCCGGAGCTGACGTCGCAGCGCGGCGAGGCGCTGCGTCAATTGCTCTATCTGTTCGAGCGCGACGAAGCGATCCGCCTGCTCAGAGCGGGATAATTATTTTGCCGTCGCAGGCTCGCGCCGGTTGGGGCGCGCGGCATCGGCGAGCGCAGCAAGCTTCTTCTGTGCGTCGGCATGGGGCTGCACCATGCCCGCGGACATGATCAGCCCCATCGCCTCCTCGACTGTGATGTCGAGTTCGATCACCTTGCTGCGCGGCGCGTAGAAGAAAAAGCCCGTTGTCGGGTTGGGCGTGCACGGCAGGAAGCACGAGACGTACTCGGGGCCCGGCAACCGCTCCGCAATGTAGGCGCTCGGCGACGAAGCCACGAAAACCACCGACCACATGCCAGTCGGAAACTCCGCCAACGCGACCTTGCGGAAGCTTGAGCCGCCTTTCGCGAACAGCGTCTCGAAAATTTGCTTCATCGTCTTGTAGATTGGCCGCACCACCGGCATGCGGTTGAGGATCCGCTCGCCGGCTTCGACCAGCGTGCGACCCACCAGGTTGGCGGTGAGAAAGCCAAGCAGCGTCAGCGCGAAGAAGGCGGCAACCAACCCGATGCCCGGAATGCGATAGGTCAAATAAGTTTCGGTGCGTAACCAGACCGGAATGAACGGCCGCATCACGTCGTCGGCCCAATTGATCAGCCACCAGGTCAGGTTGATGGTGATGTAGAGCGGGCCGACCAGGATCAGGCCGGTGAGGAAATAATTGCGCAGCCGCGCGGCCGGACCGGAGTGATGCTCCTCGACGTCGTGGAGCACCACCGGCGGCTGCGGGTCGGGTTGCTGGTCGCTCATCGGCGCGCGCTCACTCCACCGTCACTGATTTGGCGAGATTGCGCGGCTGATCGACGTCGGTGCCGATCGCGACAGCGGTATGATAGGCCAGGAGTTGCACCGGGATGGCATAGACCAGCGGTGTCACCGTGGAAGCCATCGCGGGAAGCGTCAGCGTGACGGTTGAATCGATCGTCGCCTCGGCCGAGCCCTTGGGGTCGGTCATCAGGATGATGCGCCCGCCGCGCGCCGCAACCTCCTGCATGTTGGACACCGTCTTGTCGAACACCCGATCGTACGGCGCGATCACGATCACCGGCATGGTTTCGTCGATCAGCGCAATCGGGCCATGCTTGAGCTCCCCCGCGGCATAGCCCTCGGCGTGGATATAGGAGATTTCCTTGAGCTTCAGCGCGCCTTCGAGCGCGATCGGGAAGCTGGTGCCGCGGCCAAGATAGAGCACGTCGCTGCATTTCGAGAGCGTCTGCGCGAGCTCCGCGATCTGTGGCTCGAGCGCGAGCGCCGCCGCCATGAGACGCGGCACCTCGATCAGCGCGCGCACCAGGTTTTGCTCGTCGGTTTCCGAAAGCGTGCCACGGGCCCGCCCGGCGGCGACCGCGATGCAGGCGAGCGCCGCAAGCTGGCAGGTGAACGCCTTGGTCGAGGCCACGCCGATCTCGGGGCCGGCGAGCGTCGGCATCACCACGTCGCTTTCGCGCGCGATGGTCGAAGTCGGAACGTTGACCACGGAAAGCACGTGCTGCTTGTTTTGCTTGGCGTAGCGCAGCGTGGCGAGCGTGTCCGCCGTCTCGCCGGACTGCGAAATGAAGATCGCGAGATCACCCGGCGACAGCGGCGCCTCGCGATAACGGAACTCGGAGGCGATGTCGATTTCGACCGACAGGCGCGCAAAACGCTCGAACCAATACTTCGCCACCAAGCCGGCGTAATATGCGGTGCCGCACGCGGAAATCGACAGCCGGCCGAGCTTCTTCCAGTCGAACGGCAGGTTTCCAGGGAGCCGCACCCGCTCGGTCGTCATGTCGATGTAATGGGCGAAGGTATGCCCCACGACCTCGGGCTGCTCGTGGATCTCCTTGGCCATGAAGTGCTTGTGGTTGCCCTTGTCGACCAGCGCCGCGGATGCCGTGGTCTTCACCGTGTCGCGCTTGACCACCGCGCCCTTTTCGTCGCGGATCTCGACGCCCGTGTGCGTCATCACCGCCCAATCGCCGTCGTCGAGATAGGTGATCGTGTCGGTGAACGGCGCGAGCGCGATGGCGTCCGAGCCCAGGTACATCTCGCCTTGGCCGTGGCCAACCGCGAGCGGCGAGCCTTTGCGGGCGCCAATCATCAGGTCTTCTTCGCCCGCGAACAAAAAGGCAAGCGCGAAGGCGCCGCGCAATTGTCCGAGCGCGGCCTCGACGGCCTGGACCGGAGACTTGCCCTTGTTCATCTCCTGCGTGACCAGGTGAACGATCACTTCGGTATCGGTTTCGCTGGCGAACTTCGCGCCGTTCTTGCTGAGCGCTTCGCGCAGCTCGCGGAAATTCTCGATGATGCCGTTGTGCACGACCGCGACCCGCTCGGTAGCGTGTGGATGCGCGTTGAGCTCGGTCGGCTTGCCATGCGTGGCCCAGCGGGTGTGGCCGATGCCGACAGTTCCGGCAAGCGGTTCGATGGCGAGCCGCTGCTCCAAGTTCTTGAGCTTGCCCTCGGCGCGCCGGCGCGTCAGCGTCCCGCGCTCGAGCGTCGCAACGCCGGCGGAGTCGTAGCCGCGATACTCCAGGCGCTTGAGCGCATCGACGAGCTGGCCCGCGACGGGCTCACGCCCCAGAATTCCAATGATCCCGCACAAAGTGGCCTCTACCCCTCGCCTCGACGGGCGCACGGTGTTGTCTAAGCGCCGCAGCCCGGTCCGCGGAAATCAAAATGCATGTCCGGATGTGTCAGTGAAACTTGGCACATGGTGATGGCGCAATCGCGCCGGTCAAGCGGACCTTTTGCTCCTACTTCTTGCCTGCGGATTTAAGGCTGCGCAAGCGTTTGGCCCAGCCTTCCTTAATGGTTTGCTGGGAGCGCTCCAGCGCCAGCGCGTCGGTCGGAACGTCCTTGGTGATGACCGACCCCGACCCGATATAGGCGCCATCGCCGATCTTGACCGGCGCCACCAGCGCCGTATTCGAGCCGATGAAGGCGCCCTTGCCGATGTCGGTGACGTGCTTGGCAAACCCGTCGTAATTGCAGGTGATCGTGCCGGCGCCGATGTTGGCGCCCTCACCCACTCGCGCATCGCCGATGTAGCTCAGGTGGTTGGCCTTGGCGCCGGCTTCGAGCGTTGCCTCCTTGACCTCGACGAAATTGCCGACGTGGACCTTCTCGCCAAGCTTTGCGCCGGGTCGCAGCCGCGCGTACGGACCGACAATCGCGTTCTTGCCGACATGAGCGCCATGAATGTGCGAAAACGAGCGGATCGTCGCTCCATCCTCGACGGTTACGCCGGGTCCGAACACGACGTAGGGCTCGATCGTGACGTTGCGGCCGAGCCTGGTGTCGGCAGCGAGGAAAACGGTTTCCGGCGCCACCAGCGTGACGCCGGCGTCGAGCGCTGCCTGACGCAGACGCTGCTGGACCTGGCCCTCGGCGGCCGCCAGTTGCGATTTGCTGTTGATGCCGCTCACCTCATCCTCCATCACCTCAGTCGCCACCGTCTTCAACCCCATACGCCGCGCAATCGCCACTGCATCAGTCAGATAGAATTCCTTCTTGCGATTGTCGCTGCCGATCTGCTCCAGAATTTCCATCGCATGCGAGCCGGCAAATCCCATCAGGCCGGCATTGCACAAGGTGATCGCGCGCTCTGCCTCGCTGGCATCGGCGTGCTCGCGAATAGCGACGAGCGCGTCACCTTCCGTGATCAGACGCCCGTAGCCCGTGGGGTCGCCGGGACGAAACCCCAGCACAGCCACCGCGGCACCATCCGCCAGCGCGCTGCGAAGCTTGGCGAGGGTTTGTGGCTGGATCAGGGGCGCGTCACCGACGAGGACCAGAACATCGTCGGCGCCCTGGGCGATCGCAGCCTTCGCCGCGAGCACCGCATGAGCGGTGCCGCGCCGCTCGGTCTGCACGAAAATCTCGGTGTGAGGGATGACGGCTTTCGCCTCGGTTGCGACCGCTTGATGATCCGGACCGATCACCACGGCGCTTTGCATTCCGCCACCCTCCCGCACGGAAAGCAGAACATGAGACAACAATGTCCGCCCGGCGATCTGATGCAGCACCTTGGGCAAGGAGGAATGTATGCGGGTGCCTTCGCCGGCCGCCAATACGATCGCCAGGCACGTGCGTCCGCCTGCTCCGCCAGCATTCATCCGCGATGTGTTCCCGTGATTTGCCAACTCAGGCCGTCATAGCTGAGCGGTGTTAAGGAAAAAAGCCGCGCGCGGCGCCATAAAACGCACGATCAAGCGAGGCCGAAGCGAATCTGCTAACGTTTTCAACGATCTGATTCGTGCCGGAGAGGCGATCAATGGTGGAAAAGCCGCGCGGCGAGACGCTCGCGCCGCCACGGCGGGGTTTCGACATGCGCGACCTTTCGCGAGTCGCCACCTGGGGCCTGGTCACATTGGGCGCACTGACGATTGCTGCCTATGCGGCATCCTCCGAGGTCGGCGAGGATCGGCTCATTGTGGCGGTCGCAAACTTTCGCGGCGTGCCGCCTCCGGAACGCCTCGCGCGCGCCCCCTCAGACAGGCTGACGCACCAGCTCGCCACCACCGTTCGCGAGTTGTCCGCCGACCGCGAGCAATTGCTGGCACGCTTGGACACGCTGGAGCGCAACGTCAGCGACGTCACCGGATCTATTGCACGGGTCGCGAACCAGCCGGTGGCACCCGCTCCAGCCATCTTGCCGCCCGTTGTCCCGGTGCCCGACGTCGTGACGGCCGCGCCGGCCGTTATCGCCCCCGACCCCCCCCCGGCTCGAAGGATGCCGCCGGCGCAGTCCGACGAACCCGCCGCCCCCAAAACCGAATTCGGCGTCGACCTTGGCCGCGCAAATTCGGTCGACGGATTGCGCCAGCTCTGGAACACCGTGAAGGGCCGGCACGGCGGCGCGCTGGAGGGACTGCGGCCCATCGTGGCGGTGCGCGAGATTGCACGATCCGGCGGTGTCGAGGTGCGGCTTGTCGCCGGCCCGCTGCCCAATGCCGCAGCAGCCGCGCGGATCTGCGCGCTGCTGCCAGGCTCGGCCTGTCACCCGACGGTGTTCGACGGGCAACGGCTCGCGTTGCGCTGACGATCACGGCATGATGGCTCATGAGCCGGCCGCTGTTTCGTCCATCGTTGCACCAGACCGCATGGCTTGCCGCCTTCGGGCTGATCTCGATCGGGTACGCCCTTTATCTGCGCCACCAGGTGATCGAGCAGTCCGCGGTCGGCATCGCTTGCGGGACGGGATTGAAAACGTGGCTCTGCACCAGCCGCAACGCCGCAATATCGCTGTTCACGCCGTCCGTATTCGGACTGGTCGCGGTCGGAGCGGGGGTGCTCAATTTGATTCGGCCGTCGTTTGTGCTTTGCGCGGTTGCGCTCATCGCCGGCGGCCTCGGCATCGTGCTCTACAATGTAGCGCTGTCTGCTTTGGCTGTAGCCGTGCTTATTCTAAGCCTCGCGCGAGCCTCGCCCGAGCCAGAGTGAGCGCGACCGTAGCCAGCGCCGCGCAGCACCAGATCGCCTGCCAGTTGTTGAAACCCTCATTGACTGCGATCGCCGCGGCGGCGAGTGCGAGCGCGATAGCGGCCACCGTTTCCGCCATTGGGCGTTCGCCCTGCGTCGGCGGCACCAGGAACGAGACCAGCAGAACCGGAACCACCGCACAGGTCAGCGGCGCAAACGGAAAGTCGCGATAGCGCGGATCGAACGCAAGCGCCAAAGCGGACTGCACGGCAAGAATGCACAGCGCCAAAAACAACCATCCCAATGCGCGCGGCAGCCAGCCCTTCACGCGCTCGTCCTTCGGGCCGATCAGCCGTGCAAAAGCCGGCAGTGAAACATTCGCGGCAAGCGCCGCCGAGCATACGATGGGCGCCACAGCCGCCAGCGAAGCAAACGCCAGTGAGCGTATCCAGCCACCGAGGCCAAGACTTTCGAGCGGAATATTCTCGATGGTCCAGCCAATCAGCACGCCGCTCACAGCCGCAGCCACCGAGATCGCAATCCACCGGTCGAGCGTGGGCTCCTGTGCCCATGGCGCGAAGCGCCGCATGGCAAACGGCGCGCCGAACACCAGCGCCGCAAAGACAACGCCGCCAGCGGCTTGCCAACGCCAAAGCGGGTGGTTTGAAACCGGCGCCCCCCATTCAAACTTTTGCGCGCGCGGCGGGTCCGTTATCACACCCCAGCGGCCGCCGACCGTGCCCTCCTGATAGCGCTTCCACCGCTGGTCGAACGCCTCGATGATGTTGACGCGGACGTTCTCGCGCTTGCCGCGCGCGAGAATGTCGTGAACAACGCGCGCCTGATTGGCAGGCGACGGCAGAGCGCCGGAACGCATGCGGCCGGCGCTTGGCCAGCCGACCTCGCCGATCAGCACCTCCTTGCCAGCGAACGCCGAAACGACATGCTTGCGAATGGAATCGACATGGTTCGCCGCCTCATGTGCCGCAATTGGATGGTCCTCCCAGTACGGCAGGATATGAACCGTGACGAAATCGGTCACGGCCGCGAGTTCGCGATGACGAAGCCAGAACTCCCAGACGTCGGCGTAGGTAACCGGCGCCGTCACCTGCGACTTCACCGTGCGGATCAGATTGGCGAGCGCCTCGGGCGCGACCTCGCCGCGGAGCAGCACTTCGTTGCCCACGATCACCGCGCGGACGACGTTGGGAAACCGCCTGGCGAGGGCGATACCGGTATCGACCTGATACTTGGTGCGGTCGGCATGGCTCGACACCCATAGCCCGAGCAGCACCTTCAAGCCGTGCCGTTCGGCAATTTCCGGCACCCGGTCCAGCCCGAAATCGACCGAATAGATGCGCACGCAATCAGTGAGCTTGGCCAGCAAGGCCAGATCTTCGTCGATTTGCCAGGGCTCGATCCGGGTCGAAAGGTCGAGCGGGGTCTGCTGGCCGCGGAACGGGGCATACGACACGCAGTAGAGCTTCTCGCCCGAAGCGAGCGGCGACGGCGGCATCGGGATCGGCCTGCCCAGCCACCACCAGGCGCCGGCGATGACCGCCGCTGCGAGCGTGAACAAACTGACAGCTTTGTGCATCCGCCACCGGCTCAACCGACCCGCTTGTCCGGCTTAGCCGCTGTCGGGAAACCTGCCAAGGTGCGGCACTTTAAGCACGTTGACGTACCCCGCTGGACAACTGCCGGTGCGGTTCGGCATCTTGGTGATGTTCGGATCAGCCGGCACGTCGCAATGCTGACCCATTCGTTGTCCAGAGACGTCAAATCGTCAGTCGCGAAATTCAACGAACCATAAAAACCGGCGCGGTCATGTCCCTTTTCTCGCGTGTTTTGCCACTGGTGCTTGCGGCAGCGTTGCTCCTGTTGGCACCGTTGGCCGCGCAGGCACAGTCCGCCGACCCCAAGCCGGGCGACAAGCCCCCGCCGGCCGGCCAGACCGGTGATCCTGCCAAGGATTCGCAACGCCGCGCCGATGAGTTCGCGGAAGCTGCCGCCCAGGTCAGCGGTCCCGCCGGGAATCCAGAGTGCGTCTGGCTCGGCCGCCGCGTCGTCAATCTGCTTTGGCGCGACGACCTCGATACCGCGTTCCGGCATCTCGACCTCTACGACCGGTTCGGCTGCCCGGGCCAGCACATTCAGGCCACGTTCAGGTGCGTGGTGCGAAAGGGCACCATCGATCCGAAGGCGCCGGAAAGTCTTGGCGCCAGGGTCCATGCCTGCTGGTTGAGTCCGGCGTCGCCGCCCGCGCCGGCGACGTCCGCATCAAACCCGGCACCGGCAGGAACCACTACGAAGTGACGGCGTTCTATTGCGGTGCGATGTGTCGCTAGACGTGAAGAGAGCTTGGGAATAGCTGCTGAATGACTACCTTCGAGGCATGTTGCCTCGTCGCCCACGCCGACCCAGGGGACGGGTTGGCGTCGACAAAATGCCGCCCCGTCCGGTCGCTTTGATGCGCATTGTTGCCCTTGTCGGCGCGTTCGTTGCCTGCATGCATGCTGGTTTCTGGGCTCTCTCCCGAGAGCAGGCCTCCGCTCCGGACTTCACCGGCCAGCTCGCCAGCATGTCCTACACGCCGTTCGACGGCTCGGCGCATCCCGACAGCGGCACGCGCACCTCGCCCGCGCAAATCCGCGCCGACCTCAAGGCGATTGCGCCCTACCCGCGCATGGTCCGCACCTATTCCGCGACCGGCGGCGCCGAGCTGTTACCA
>JBEVIJ010000203.1:0-13375 GCA_040510745.1 Xanthobacteraceae bacterium | reverse complement strand
CGCCGCAATCTGGTGACGGCCGCCGAGCAGCCCTATCCGATCGCCTCGGTGCAGCCGACCGACGCCAACGACCAGTACGACAGCGGCGACTATCGCGAGACGTTCGATCGCGCATTGAAGGAGTTCAACTGGGCGGAGAAGTCGAAGCTCGCCGGCAAGCTGATCGACGGCAAGTACCACGGCCTCGCGATCTGCAATTTTGTCGAGGGCGGTGCCGCCGGCCCGAAGGAAAGCGCGCGGCTCGAGGTCAACGACGACGGCACCATCACGGTGTTCATGGGCTCGTCGGCGGTCGGACAAGGCGTCGAGACGGTGTTCGCACAGATCGCCGCCGACGCGCTGGAAATGCCGATCGAGCGCATCCGCCACGTCTATCACGGCTCGACCACGACGGTGAGCGACGGCTACGGCGCATACCATTCGCGCTCGATCGTGATGGGCGGCTCGGCGCTGCTCGATGCGACGGCAAAATTCCAGGCGGCGATCCGCGAGGCGGGTGCGAAGAAGCTCGGCTGCGAGGCGAACGCGATCGAGATCGAGGTGGACAAGGTCAGCGGCGGCGGCAAGTCGTTCCCGCTGAGCGAACTCGCCGGCCTCACCGCGGAAGGCGCATTCCTCAACAAGAAGCACACCTACAGCTTCGGCGCGCATGCCGCGCACGTCACCGTCGACGCCAAGCTCGGCCAGGTCCAGATCGTCGACTACGTGGTGGTGCAGGACGTCGGCCGCACCATCAATCCGCTGACGCTGCACGGCCAGATCATCGGCTCGCTGGTGCAAGGACTCGGCGGCGCCATGCTGGAGCACCTGCAATACGACGAGCAGGGCCAGTTCCTTACCGGCTCGCTCGCCGATTATCTCCTCCCGACCGCGACCGACTTCCCCAACCTGCGCTCGTTCGTCACCGACAACCATCCTTCGCCGATCAATCCGCTCGGCGCCAAGGGCGCAGGCGAGGGCGGTATCGTCGCCGCCGGCGGCGTGATGGCGAATGCGGTGGCGAACGCGCTGTCCTCGTTCGGCGTCGAGCCGCGCCGGCTGCCGCTGACGCCGAGCTACATCTGGGAGCTGGTGCAGGCCGGATCGAAGCAGGCGGCGGAGTGACTTGCCTGAATCCCGGTTCGTTGACGCAGGCACACGCCAACGACTAAATTCGTGCCACGATACCAACGACAGGAGCCTCTCATGAGCGTCGCACGACACCCGCGCCCGCCGGAACTCGAAGGCGTGCCGGTCGAAGAGATCATGGAAAAATATGTCGGCCGCTTCAGCGAGAAGCGGGCGGACTGGGCGGCGTTCGAGGACGCCAAGATCGAGGGTTTCAAGCGCGCGCAGCACCGCTTCATCGGCGCCGGCGGTTCCGGCAAGCACGGCGACACGACGGTCATCCCGGCCAAGAATTTTACACTGTCGATCATGTATGTGCCGGTGGGCCAGGGTAACGCCGCGCACACCCACGAGGTCGAGGAGTGCTTCTTCGTGCTGCAGGGTCATCTCGACGTGTTCGTCGAGGATGAGACCGGCAAACGCATCACCACGCGGCTCGGCCCGTGGGAATGCATCTCATGCCCGGCCGGCGTGATCCACGGCTATCAGAACGACAGCCTGGAGCCGGTCTATTTCCAGGTGATGATTGGACGCGGCAAGCCGGAGACCATGGGCTACGCCGATGACGAACTGTTCAAGCGCCGCGCCGATCATTTGAAGGCGGTGTGATTCTACGACTGTTTACGAAAGCAGCGGCTGTTATGCCCCGCGAAAAGCGGGGCTTCCAGTACACGCCGGTGGTTACTGGATCGCCCGCTCGCGCGGGCGATGACAACGGTGGGTGAGGAAAGATGCCCAAACTGAAATTGAACCTCGCCTGCGGCCCTTACGACCGCACGCAGGCGCTGCGCGACGGCACCATCCAAGCCGAAGGCATCGACCTCAACTACATCCAGCTGCAGCCAGCCGAGATTTTCTGGCGCATGTTGCAGTTCAAGGAGTTCGACGCCTCCGAGATGTCGATGTCGAACTACACCACGCTGGTCAGCGAGGGGAATTCGCCGTTCATCGCCATCCCGGTCTATCCGTCGCGCGTGTTCCGCCACGGCTATTTCTTCATCAACACCGAAAAGGGTATCAAGAGCGGCGCCGATCTCAAGGGCAAGCGCGGCGGCGTGCCGGAATATTCGATGACCGCCGCGGTCTACATGCGCGGCCTGATGCAGCATGAATTCGGCGTCAAGCCGTCCGACGTCGAATGGGTGCAGGGCCGCGCCGACCGGCTCGGCCGCAAGCTGCCGTCCGACGTGAAGCTGACGCAGGCGCCCGCCGGCACCGAGCTCGGAGATCTGCTGGAGCGCGGCGAGCTCGATTTCATCATCACCGCGAACAACCCGTTATCGTTCCGCCGCGGCGCCAAGAACGTGCGGCGGCTGATGCCGAACTATGCCGAGGTCGAGAAGGACTATTACAAGCGCACCAAGATCTATCCGATCATGCACACGGTGGTGATCCGCCGCGACGTCTACGACCGCGATCCATGGATCGCGCTCAATCTCTACAAGGCGTTCTGCCGCTCGAAGGACTGGTGCTACCAGAACATCACCGAGACCGGCTCGCCGAAGGCGTCATTTGCCTGGCTGCAATCCATGATCGAGGAGGAGCAGGCGATCATCGGCAAGGACTGGTACCCTTACGGCATCGAGCAGAACCGGCCATCGATCGAGGCGTTGCTGCAATACACCCATGAGCAGGGCCTGACCGGCCGCCGCATCAAGCTGGAAGAGCTGTTCGCGCCCTCGACCTTGCGCGACATTCCGCTCAGTGAGGGGCAGCGGGTTTAGCGCGAATCAATTAAACCGCTCGCATGCCGCGAGCGCCCTTGCCGAAGTCCGGTGTGCAGCAACCCTTGCAGCAGGCTGTCGCGTTCCATCAGCAGGGCCGGCTCGACGACGCCGAATGGCTCTATCGGGGCATCCTGGCCGGCGCGCCCAACAGCTTCGACGCGCTGCATCTGCTGGGCGTGCTGATGAAGCAGCGCGGCCGCTCCGCCGACGCGCTCAGGTTGATCGACAAGGCGCTTGCAGCTAATGCCAGATCGGCCGACGCGCTGCAGAACCGGGCCAACGTGCTGTTCGAGAAAAGCGCTTCACCGATGCGCTGGCCGGCTACGACAAGGCGCTGGCGCTGCGGCCCGACGATCCCAGGCTGATCAGCAACCGCGGCAACACGCTTTGCGAGCTGAACCGGCCTGCCGAGGCGGTCGCGGCGTTCGATCGCGCGCTCAAGCTCAAGCCCGGTGACCCCGACGTTCTCAACACTCGCGGCAACGCGCTGCTCACGCTCAATCGCGCGTCCGACGCGCTGACCTGCTACGACCGCGCGCTCGCGGTCCGGCCGCGCGACGCGCAGACGCTGATCAACCGCGGCAACGCGCTCACCGACCTGCGGCGGCCGGACGACGCGCTGGCGAGCTACGATAGCGCCATCGCCGTTGCGCCAGATCACGCCGAGGCGCACTGGAACAAGAGCCTAGTGCTGCTTTCGCGCGGCGACTTCACGCGGGGCTTTGCCGAATACGAATGGCGAAAGCGTCGTGTTAGCGCGACCGACAAGCGGGATTTCGCGCAGCCGCTGTGGTTGGGCGAGGCCAACATCGCGGGCAAGACCGTGCTGCTGCATGCCGAGCAGGGCTACGACGACACCATCCAGTTCGTGCGCTACGCGCCGCTGGTCGCGGCGCGCGGCGCCACCGTCGTGCTGGAGCTGCAGGCAAGCCTCAAGCCACTGCTGTCCGGACGGCCCGGCGTGTCGGCCGTTGTCACCGCGGCGAGCCGCTGCCGCCGTTCGATCTGCATTGCCCGCTGATGAGCCTGCCGCTGGCGTTCAGAACGACGTTGGACGCGGTGCCGGCGGCCACTCCTTATGTTGATGCGCCGCCAGAGTGCATCGAGAAATGGAAGACGCTCTTGCCGGCCGACGGATTCAAGGTCGGCCTCGTCTGGTCCGGCAGCCCGACCCACAAGAACGATCACAACCGTTCGATCGCGCTGGGCAAGCTGGCCCCTTTGCTTGGCGATGAAAAAATCCAGTTCATCAGCCTGCAGCGCGACCTCCGCGATGGCGATCAGAAAATCCTGCGGGCGCTGCCGAATGTCCAGGCGCTTGGTCCTGGGCTGCAGGATTTCGCCGACACCGCGGCCGTTATCTCGCTGCTCGATCTGGTGATCGCGGTCGACACCGGCGTCGCGCATCTCGCCGGCGCGCTCGGCAAGCCGGTGTGGCTCCTGCTGCCGTTCATCGCCGAGTGGCGATGGCTCGAAGGCTGCGACGACAGCCCGTGGTATCCGGCGGCGCGTCTGTTCCGCCAGCCGAAGGCGGATGATTGGGAGAGTGTGGTGGCGAGGGTACGCGACGAGGTTGCGGCACTTCAGAAGCCGTAAAGCCGCGACGGATTGTCTGCCAAGATCTTTCGCCGCGTGACATCATCGTCCGCCCAGTGCAGCAGTGTATCCAGCAGCATCGCGTCGTCCGGCTTGTGGTTGGCCGGCTCCGAAGGGTGCGGCCAGTTGCTCGCCCACAGCATGCGCTCGGGTGCGATCGCGATCAGCGCCTTCGCCAGCGCGCCGGCGTCGGCGTAGTCCGGCGCCCCGGATTTCGAGAATTCGTAAGGCGCCGACAGTTTCACATAGGTCTTGCCGCTTTCGACGAGTCGCGCCAGCACGCGAAAGCTTTCGTGCTCCGGCGGCACGATCTGCAGAAACTTGCCGATATGATCGACCACCAGCGTGCCGGGCAGCGTCTTGAGCCGCGCCTCGCGCTTCGGAAACTCCTTGCCGTCGAGTTGAAGCTGCACATGCCAGCCGAATGCGCCGACCCGCGCAGCCATCGTCTCCAGCATGTCCCAGGGCAGGGCGCCGCCCGGCAGCATTTGGAAACGCACGCCGCGGATGCCCGCATTGGTGAGCCGCTGAAGCTCCGCGTCAGTGATGCTCGTATCCACCGTCGCGACGCCGCGTGCGCCCGGCCCCAACGCAGCGATGGCCTCCAGCGTGCAGCGGTTGTCGGTGCCGTAGGTGGTTGGCTGCACCACCACGTTGCGCGTAAGGCCGAGCCGCGCCTGTAATTTGCGATAGTCCGCGACCGAGGCGTCGGGCGGCGTCAGCAGCGCAGTCGGTGCCGTGGGATAGCGCGCATCGTAAAAGTGCATGTGGGTGTCGCAAGCGCCGGGCGGCGCCTTGAGCCGCGGCGTGCTGTCATGCGATGCCATGCGAAAATCCCTCGATCCGGCCTGTAGTCTATGGTCCGATGCCACTGGCATCCAAGCCGCCTGCACAGTAGAGAACGCGGGAAATAGCCCAGGGAATCTTCAATGGCGCAGCAACGTCTCGGCATCATCATGAACGGCGTCACCGGGCGCATGGGCATGAACCAGCACCTGATCCGGTCGATCGTGGCGATCCGGGCGCAGGGCGGCGTGCCGCTGAAGAACGGCGACCGGGTAATGCCCGATCCGATGCTGGTCGGCCGCAACGCCGACAAGGTCGCGGCGCTCGCCAAGGCGCACGGCAACCTGCGCTGGACCACCGATCTCGATGCCGCACTCAAGGACAAAAAGGACACGCTGTTCTTCGACGCCGCCACCACGCAGCTTCGCGCGGAGCTGCTCAGAAAGGCGATGAAGGCCGGCAAGAACATCTATTGCGAGAAGCCGGTCTCCGAGACGCTCAAGGACGCGCTCGATCTGGTGCGGACCGCGAAGAGGGCCGGCATCAAGCACGGCGTGGTGCAGGACAAGTTGTTCCTGCCCGGCCTCCTCAAGCTCAAGGTGCTGATCGATTCCGGCTTCTTCGGGCGGCTGCTCTCGGTGCGCGGCGAGTTCGGCTACTGGGTGTTCGAGGGCGACTGGCAGCCGGCGCAGCGGCCGTCATGGAACTACAAGAAGGCGGAGGGCGGCGGCATCATCCTCGACATGGTGTGCCACTGGCGCTACGTGCTGGACAACCTGTTCGGCGACGTCGAGAGCGTGATGTGCCTCGGCGCGACGCACATCCCGAAGCGCGTCGATGAGAACGGCAAGACCTACACCAACGACGTCGACGACGCGGCCTATGCGACGTTCCAGCTCGCGGGCGGAGTGATCGCGCAGATGAACATGTCGTGGTGCACGCGCGTGCGACGCGACGACCTGGTCACCTTCCACGTCGACGGCACCCACGGCTCCGCGGTTGCGGGCCTGCAGAAGTGCTGGAGCCAGCCGCGGGTCAACACGCCACGCCCGGTGTGGAATCCGGACGTGCCGCAGCCGATCGATTTCTTCGAGACTTGGTCGGAGGTGCCGGGGCTTGGCTACTATGACAATGGCTTCAAGACCCAGTGGGAGATGTTCATCCGGCATCTCTACGACGGCGTGCCGTTCAAATGGACGCTGCTCGAAGGCGCCAAGGGCTTGCAGCTCGTCGAGGCGGCTCACAAAAGCTGGAAGGACCGGCGCTGGATCGACATTCCGGCGTTGAAGGTGTGAAGGAGACTTTGTGCCAACCCTGAATCTCCCCACTGCCGGCGGCACGCTTTCGCCCTACACGACGCGGCCGCCGCAGGCGTTTCCGCCGGCCGAGCAGCCGTTCAACCGCATCGCCTACGCGGCCGCGCACGTCGTTGCCGATCCGCTCGCTGAGCGCGACCCCTGGGTCGAGGCGGCGATCGACTGGGACGCGACGATGAACTTCCGCCGCCACCTCTGGTCGCTCGGCTTCGGCGTCGCCGAGGCGATGGACACCGCGCAGCGCGGCATGGGGCTCGACTGGCCGACCTCGCTGCGGCTCATCCAGCGCACGCTCGAAGCGGCGCGGGACTATCCCGGCGCGCTGATCGGCTCGGGCGCCGGCACCGATCATCTCGCGCCGGGCGACAGCGTGACGATCGACGACGTGATCGCCGCCTACGAGGAGCAATGCTCCGCGATCGAGAAGCTTGGCGGCCGCATCATTCTGATGGCGAGCCGCGCGCTGGTGAAAGCGGCCCAATCGCCCGACGATTACGCCAGGGTCTATGCCCGTATCCTCGGCCAGGTGAAGGAGCCGGTCGTCATCCATTGGCTCGGTGAGATGTTCGACCCCGCGCTTGAGGGCTACTGGGGCCACAAGAACCACATGCAGGCGATGAACGTCGCGGTGGACATCATCGCCGCCAATCCCGCCAAGGTTGACGGCATCAAGATTTCGCTGCTCGACAAGGGCAAGGAGATCGCGATGCGCCGCCGCCTGCCGCAGGGCGTGCGGATGTACACCGGCGACGACTTCAATTACGCGGAGCTGATCGCGGGCGACGAGCAGGGCTATTCCGACGCGCTGCTCGGCATTTTCGATGCGATCGCGCCGGCGGCGGCCGCGGCGCTCGGCGCCTTCGCGCGCGGCGACACCCAATCATTCCACGACATTCTGGCGCCGACCGTGCCGCTGTCGCGCCACATCTTCAAGGCGCCGACCCGCTTCTACAAGACCGGCGTTGTGTTCATGGCCTATCTGAACGGCCTGCAGAATCATTTCATCATGGTCGGCGGCCAGGAGAGCGCGCGCTCGACCTTGCATCTCGCCGAGCTGTTCCGTCTCGCCGATGCCGCCGGCCTGCTGGCCGATCCGGATCGCGCCGCTGCACGTATGCGCATCACGATGGCGATGCGCGGCGTGATCGCGTGATGCGCGATCTTTCCCAAGACACCAAGCTGCTCGCCGTCAATTCCGCGACCGTGAAGGCGTGGACGCTGCCGCAACTGGTCGACGGCTGCCAGCGCGCGGGAATCACGGCTATCGCGCCGTGGCGCGACATCGTCCAGGCCGTGGGCATCGACAAGGCCGGCAAGCTGATCCGCAACGCATCGCTGGACGTCTCGTGCCTGTGCCGCGGCGGCACGTTTCCCGCTGCCGACGAAGCCGGACGCCGTGCTGCGCTCGACGACAACCGCCGCGCCGTCGACGAAGCCGCCGGTATCGGCGCCAAATGCCTGGTGCTGATCGCGGGCGGATTGCCGAAAGGGTCGAAAGATCTCGCCGGCGCGCACGAGCAGGTGCGCGACGGCATCGCGGCGCTGCTGCCCTACGCGCGCGACGCTGGCATGCCGCTGGCCATCGAACCGCTGCATCCGATGACCGCCGCCGACCGCGCCTGCGTCAACACGCTCGGCCATGCCAACGATCTCTGCGACGAGTTGGGTGAGGGGCTCGGCATCGCGCTCGACGTCTATCACGTGTGGTGGGACCCGGCGCTTCCGCAGCAGATCGAGCGCGCCGGCCGGCGCATCCTCACCTACCACGTCTGCGACTGGCTGGTGCCGACCCGCGATCTGGTGTTCGACCGCGGCATGCCGGGCGACGGCGTCATCGATCTGCGCGGCATCCGCGCCATGGTCGAGGCGACCGGCTACTTCGGCCACATCGACGTCGAGATTTTTTCGACGCTGGACTGGTGGAAGCGCGAGCCCGACGAAGTGCTGCGCATCTGCAAGGAGCGGCACCGCACCGTGGTGTGACGGCGGCGTGCCTGCGCTCCCCGGCTATTGTCCGCAGTTCCAGACCATTCCGATCGGAGTCTGGGTCCAGCACGGACCGAAGCTGCCGCCGTTCCACTGGCCGCGATAAATTCCGGGATACCCCCATCCATATCGAAGCTGGGCGGCGTAGCCGGAGTACGGCCGGTAGTACACGTAACGCTGTTCGTATTGTTCGCGCGCGCGATAACGCCTGTTCTGAGCTCTCCAGTCGGTCAGGGCGGGCGGCTGCCGATAGCCTGGGAGAAATCCGTGGCCGCGCCAGCGCTGCTTGGCGGGTGACTTTGAGCTTGTCGCGGCTTTTGCGCTTGTCGCGGTTCGCTTTCCGTCGGTCTGTTGCGCAATCGCCGTTACGGGCAACAGCATGGATGTTGCGACGGCGGCGATCAGCAGCGTCCTGGTCAGGGGCGTCATCAGAATGTCTTCGCTCCCGGCAACGCACCCAAAGCGGCATTCGCCACCTGGCGGTCTTCCTCGCCGGTGCCGGAACCGATGCCGATGCCGCCGATCACGTGGCCGCCGACGATGATCGGTAGCCCGCCGGGCAGGTTGACGCGCTTGCCCTGTGTGGCGATGGCGAGCTTGATGTCGACGCCGGCCGGGATGTCGCCGGTCGGAATGCCGTAGGACGCCGCCGTCATCGCCTTCATCAATGCGGTGTCGTAGGACAGCGCGAATGCGCCATCCATCCGCGCGAACGCCAGCAACTGGCCGCCCGCATCGACGATGGCGATGCACTCCGGAACCTTCATGTCCCGCGCCTTCGCCATCGCGGCGTTGAGGAGCTTCATCGCCCCGTCGATGGTGAGCTTCAGCGACGCAGCCGTATCCGCCATTGCGAAGACCCCTGTGATTGCCCCGTTCGTGCGATGGTCGCACACTCGGCGTGACATATGAATACCGCGGCGGCGACCGGACATGGTGGCGTGAGGTGCGTCGGGTGCTAAGCTCCGTCCCACAAATTTGGGAGTGTCCGATGGTCCGCTTGAAGTTCGCGCTCGCCGGGTTGGCTTTTTGCATTGCCTCCTCCGCCAGCGCACAGAATTACCCCAACCGCGCGATCACCATTGTGGTGCCATTCGCGCAGGGCGGGTTGACCGACGTGCCGGTGCGCCTTTTTGCGTCGGTCGTGCAGGAGAAGCTGGGCGTGCCGGTGGTGGTCGAGAACAAGACCGGCGGCTCGGGCTCGGTCGGCGCCACGCACGTCCTGCGCTCGGACCCGGACGGCTACACGCTGCACGCCAATGCGGTCGCCGACACGCAGAACCTCCATTACATCAAGGTGCCCTACAACGCGGTCGAGGACTTCGCGCAGATCGGCAAGATCGTCGAAGGCCCGCCGCTGGTGCTGGTGATCGACGCCAAGCTGCCGCACAAGACCGTCGCGGAGCTGGTGGCGGACGCCAAGGGCAATCCGGAGAAATACAGCTTCGGCACGTCGGGCCCGGCAAGCTCGCCGGTCATCGCGCTGAACCAGCTCAACGCCGCGGCCGGCACCAAGATCCAGGAGGTGCCATACCGCGGCTCCGGGCAGGCCGCGACCTCGGTGGTGACCGGCGCGATCCAAGGTACCTTTACGTTTTTCTCCAGCGCCAAGCCGCTGGTTGACGGCGGACAGCTTCGCGCGCTGGCGGTGGCCGGCCCGCGCCGGATCGCGGACTGGCCCAACGTGCCGACCATGGAAGAGGCGGGCTTCAAGGGCTTCGACCACAACGGTTTCGTCGGGCTCGCCGCGCCCGGCAAGACGCCGCCGCAGGTGGTCGCATTTCTCAGCAAGGCGCTGAACGAGGCGGTCAACACCGAGCTGTTCAAGAGCCGCATGGCCGCGCTCGGCATGACGGTCGTACCTGTCGCGGAGAACACGCCGGCGAACTTCAAAGCCTTCATGGCGGCCTCGACCATCCGGCAGGGTGAGCTCGCCAAGCTGGCCGGGGCGCCGTCCACCGAGCCGCCGCCGGCGCAGCGTTAGCGTGCGGCCTTCGACAAGCCGAGAGAAACCATGGCAAAAATCACGCGCATCAATCCGAGCAACATTTCCAAGCCGTTCGCCAGCTACTCCCACGTCGTGACGGCGGAGGGCGCGCACAAGCTCGTGTTCGCCGCCGGCCAGGTCGCGGCGGACGTCGACGGCAAGGTGCTGCCGCCCGACGATTTCGACGCCCAGGCCAAGATGGTGATGCAGAATCTCACCAACGCGCTGGCCGCGGGCGGCGCGAAGATCTCGGACGTTACCAAGATCACGATCTACATCTGCAATCCGCACGACGTGCCCAAGGCGCGCGGCATCCTGCAGAGCTATTTCGGCGAGCACCCGCCCGGCAGCACGCTCTGCATCCTGCGCGGGCTCGCGAATCCGAATTTCCTGCTCGAGATTGAGGCGATCGCGGCGGTGTGAGATACCGTCGCCGCGCACTTTGAAAGAGCATCACAAATGAAGCAAAGAAAACTCGGCTCGCAGGGCCTCGTGGTGTCCGCGATCGGCCTCGGCTGTTCCGGCATGAGCGGCGAGTACGGCGTGCCGGACGACGTCGAATCGATCAAGACCATGCACCGCGCCATCGAGCTCGGTCTCAACTTGTTCGACACGTCGGACGCCTACAGCGCCGGCAAGAATGAAAAGCTGGTGGGCGAGGGCATCAAGGGCAAGCGCGACAAGGTCGTCGTCGCGTCGAAGTTCGGTAACGTGCGCGGGCCGAACGGCGAGCGCGGCGGGGTCAACGGCAAGCCGGAGTACGTGCCGGTCGCCTGCGAAGCGAGCCTGAAGCGGCTCGGCATCGATGTGATCGATCTCTATTACATCCACCGCATCGACAAGAGCGTGCCGATCGAGGAGACGGTCGGCGCCATGTCGCGGTTGGTCGAGCAGGGCAAGGTGCGCTATCTCGGCCTGTGCGAGGCTGGCGCGGAGACGATCCGCCGGGCCCACAAGACCCATCCGCTCACCGCGCTGGAAAGCGAATACTCGCTGTGGACGCGCGACATCGAGATCGGAATCCTGCCGACCTTGCGCGAGCTCGGCATCGGCCTCGTCGCCTATTCGCCGCTCGGCCGCGGCTTTCTGTCCGGCGCATTCAAGAAGCGTGACGATCTCATCCCGGAGGACCGCCGCCACGCGCACCCCCGCTTCATGGAGGGTAACTTCGAAAGAAACTTGAAGCTGCTCCCGGCGGTCGAGCATGTGGCGAAGGCCACCGATCTCACCATGGCGCAGGTCGCGCTCGCCTGGCTGCTGGCGCGCGGCGACGACATTGTGCCGATCCCGGGCACCAAACGCCGGACCTATCTGGAGCAGAATGTCGCAGCCACCGAGCACACGCTCGACGAGGATTGGGTCGAGACGCTCGAAGGCGCGTTCCCGCGCGGCCAGGCGGCCGCCGGGCTGCGCTATCCCGAATTCCAGCTCAAGGGCATGGGAATATAGCCGTTTGGGCGGGCCGCGTGTTATCACCGCGCCAACAACACGACCGACAGGAGGAATTCATGAGTTTCCAGTCGCCCAAGCTGACCCGGCGCGCCTTCAACGGCGGCCTCGCCGCCGCGGCCGGTCTCCTGGCCATGCCGGCATTCCTGCGCGGCGCGTCGGCGCAGCAGGGCGGATATCCCTCGCGCAGCATCCGCGTCATCATTCCGACCGGCCAGGGCGGCGGCGCAGAGCTGCTCGCGCGCGCGTTCGACCAGGCGTGGTCGAAGCTGCTCGGTCATCCATTCGAGTATGAGTTTCATCCCGGCGCCGCCGGTCAGGTCGGCTACACGCTGTTCGTGCAGAAGCGCGACAAGAACGGCCACAACCTGCTGTTCGGCAACATGGGCCCGGAAATGATCATGTATGCGACGCAAAAGCCCGCGTACAAATATCCGGAGGACTTCACCTACTTCTGCCGCACCGACATCGACGACTCGTGCGTGTTCGTGCGGCGCGATTCCAAATTCCAGGATCTCAAGTCGCTGGTCGAGGCTGCGAAGCAGCGGCCGATCAACGTCGCGCTGAGCCGCCTGCCGCATCCCGCGACGCTCGGCATGATCGCGCTCGGCGAGACGACCGGCGCCAAGTGGAACTTCATCCCCTACGGCGGCGGCAATCCGACCTTCACCGCGATGCTCAGCGGCGAGACCGACGTCGGCGCGCTGCCGATCGCCAACATTCTTGCGCTCAAGGAGAAGTTCAAGGTGCTCGGCGTGTTCAACAACACCAACATCTTTGCGTCGCAGACCGAGAATGCGCCGGCGGTGAACTCGGTGTTCAACAGCAGCATTCCCGAGCTGTCGTCGTCGCGTTCCTGGGCGGTGCACGCCGAATGGGCCAACGCCAATCCCAAGCAGTTCGAGTTCCTGGAGCGCACCGCCAAGGAGGCGCACGCCTCCGCGGCGTTCCGCGACCAATGGAAGAAGCAGGGCAATCCGCTCGAGGCACTGGTGTGGGGCGACCGCAAGACCTGCCATGAATACGCCGAAGGCATGGTCAAGCTTGCGCAGCGCTACGAGAAGCAACTCACCGCGAAGGGCAAGTCCTGACGCCGGCGCTAGGGGCGGCGCATCCATGAGCAATCCGGATTCGGCGCCGCCCGAGCCACAGGTCCGCGTCCCGATCGGCGCGGACTTCATCATTCCGCTGCTCTCCTGCGGACTCGCCGTCTACTACTTCATCTCGACCACCGAACTGGTTTGGGAGGCGCGTGCCACCGGCACGGTGATCGGCCTTGTCCTGATCGCGCTTTGCATCGCGCTGTTCGTCAAGTTCGGTCTTCGCATCGCATCGGGGCAGGCGAGCCTCGGCATCGGCGATCTGTTCAGGAACGACGAATTCAACCGGCAACGCTTCGGCCTGATGGCGATGATGACGCT
>JBEVIJ010000202.1:0-22692 GCA_040510745.1 Xanthobacteraceae bacterium | reverse complement strand
ACCAGCGCGACCGGCTGGGTCGCCAACATGCTGACCGAGGCAAAATCCTTCAGCGTGTCGTAGGGCAGCGAGTGGTTGATCGCCGGGTTGATCAGCAGCGAATTGGTCGCGACCAGCATGGTGTGGCCGTCGGGCGGCGCCTTGGCCACCAGGGCCGTCGCGACGATGGTGCCGGCGCCAGGCCGGTTCTCGATCAGCACCGGCTTGCCGCCCCAGCGCGCCGACAATTGCTCGGCGAGGATACGCGCCACCACGTCGGTCGGGCCGCCGGCCGCGAACGGCACCAACAGCCGCACTGGTCCGGACGGGAAATCGCCGGCGCTCTGGGACTGCGCCGGGACCGCGGTAAAGGCTGCGAGCGCGACGGCGAACAGCGTTTTGAACATCATGGTGGAATGGTAGCGCGCTGCCCGGTGGCAAAGCCAGTCCGTCCAGGGGCTCGTCGAGCGGCGATGCTAGCCGCGCGACGCAGCCGTGGGGCCGAGCCCGTCGCGATTGTAGATATCGTCGCGGAACTGCACGACGCCGTCCGGCGTGGCCCAGGCGGTTACGTAGACCCAGTACAGCGGCACCGGGCGGATCACCTTGGCATCCTTGCGGTCGCCGCTCTTGATCACCTGGTCGACTTCCGGACGCGACCAGCCCGGCGTCTCGACCAGCAGCCAGTTGACGAGCTCGCGCACGTTCTGCACGCGCACGCAGCCGGACGAATGAAAACGGAAGTCCTCGCCGAACAGGTTCTTCGACGGCGTGTCGTGCATGTACACGCCGTGCGAGCTCGGGAAGTTGATGCGGATCGTGCCCATCGAGTTGAGGTCGCCCGGATCCTGCTTGAAACGATAGTTCACCGCCTCTTCCGAGTACCAGTTGATCTGCGACGGCGTGAGCTCATTGCCTTTCGGATCGAGAATTCGGATGAGGTTCTTTTCCAGATAATCGGGCTCCGCCTGCATCTTGGGAATGAGGTCGCGGCGCACGATCGAAACGGGCACCGTCCAATACGGATTGAAGTTGATCTCGACGATGCGGCTGTTGATGTCGGGCGAGGCGCGATCCGGCTTGCCGACCACAGCGGTGTGACGCGACACGGCGACGCCGCCTTCGATCGCTTCGATGTGCGCGGCGGGAATGTTGCACACCACGAAACGCGCGCCGAGGTTTCCGCTCATCGCCTTTAGCCGTGACGCATTGGTGCGAAGCTGCGCGAGACGCACTTGCGCCGGCACGTTGAGCTGCTTGAGTGTCTGCTCGCGAATGTTGCCGTCGACCGCGAGCCCGTGCCGGGCCTGGAAACGGCGCACCGCAGCGTCGACATAGGAGTCGTACACGTCGGAAACGCCGGCGTTGGGATCGAGATCGCCGGCCAGCGTCAGACGCTGACGAAGCGCGACGACGCTCGGGTTGCGCGCGCCGAGCCGCATGCGGTCGATCTTCGGCACTTCCGGCCAGCCGCCGCGCGAAACGATGCCCTCGTAATGAGCGATCGCTTGTCCGGTGTGCTCGGCGGTCGCGGGAGAAAGCGTGGGAAGAGACGCCTTCGGCATGGCGATGGTGCGCGAGGCGGAATCGAAGCCCTGGCCGAAATCGCCGCGCTGGGTCTGGTCGATCAGCGACTGCAGCAGCGCGTCCTGGCCGAACGCGGCCGATGCACCGAGTGCACTGCCTGCAGCGCCGGCACCCGTCACAAAGGCACGCCTGCTGATGCCAACGGATCGATTGCCATGACCCAAAAAAGGCCGTTTGCGCATCAAATCCCCGAATCCCGTATGCGGACCAACGCCTAACAAAAGGCCAATGAACCGCAGCCGACAAGGCCGAAACTAGCCAAATCACCGCCCTGCGACATCAGGTAAGGGCGGCGCGGGGCAAATTTGTGACCGGTCCGCAATAAAGAAACCCCCGGCTGGTGAGGGCCGGGGGCTGTCGCGGCTGAAGGCGATCGGTTCGGAGGTCGCCGCGAATAACTTTGGGAGAGACTAGAGGCGGTAAAGGATCTGGTCGGTCCAGAACCGCTCGAGCCGGTGCAGCGACTTGTTCAAGGTCGCAAACTCGTCGGCATTGATGCCACCGACCTGCTCCACGGTGCGCACGTGCTTCTGGTAGAGCTCCTCGACGGTGTCGCGAACCTCGCGACCCGCGTCCGTCAGGCGGATGCGCACCGAACGGCGGTCAACGCGCGAGCGCTGATGATCGAGGAAACCCATCTCGACGAGCTTCTTCAGATTGTAGGAGACGTTGGAGCCGAGGTAGTAGCCGCGCGTGCGCAGCTCCCCCGCGGTGAGCTCCTTGTCGCCGATGTTGTACAGCAGCAGCGCCTGCACCGAATTGATATCGGAGCGGCCACGGCGGTCGAACTCGTCCTTGATAACGTCCAGCAAGCGCCGATGAAGCCGCTCGACCAGCGTCAAGGCATCGAGGTACAGCGGCCGGATGTGGTCGAACTTCGCCTGACGTTCGGCGGGCTCGACCGTCTTGGCAACGGTCTTCATGATGACGCCTTCCCGTGTTTTTTCGTTACGTCCGGGGCCCTGTTTTCCCCGTCGATGGCGTCACCATAGGGAGGGCGTTTGAAGATCGGCTTAAATTGTAGAATAAAGATTAGGTTTATTTGCGATAGTAAAACGGGCGTATTTTAGAATTCGAACGATTGTCTTTACCGCGGATTCACCGTGCAGCGCGCCCCGTGTACCGAAATGGAATGATCGGCGGCGCCCTGCCCTGCCGATGCGGCGCGAGCGGGGCTCAGATGAACGGACGCCGGGCGCGCTGCGCCGGTTGTTCGTAGCCGGCGAGCTCGGCGAGCGCCTCCGGGTCCAGCACTTCGAATATCTTGTCTTTCCAACGAACCGACTTGGTGGCCGAGAGCCGCTTGAGCGTCTTGTTGGTGTGTACGAGCGACATGCCAAGCGTGTCAGCGACGTGTTGCTGGGTGAACGGGAATGCGACGGTATTGCCCTTGGTCAATCCGATTTCCTGGGCGCGCGAGAACAGGTGCTGCAGCAGGTAGGCCGCGCGCTCGAGCGCGGTGCGGCGGCCGACGTTCAGCAGGTTCTCGTCAAGCATCTGCTCCTCGCGCGCCGCGAGCCACGTGACGTCGAACGCCAGCGCCGGATAACCCGAATACAGATCCCACAACTTTTCGCGCGGGAAGACGCAAAGGATCATGTCGGTGAGCGCCTCGACCGAATGCTGCATCTCGTCGGATACCGAGCCCTGCAAGCCGAGCAGATCGGCCGGCAGCGCGTAGTTTAGAATTTGGCGGCGCCCGTCAGCCATGGTCTTGTAGCGGAACGCCCAGCCCGACAGCACGGTGTAGAGATGCGCGCTGTTGGTGCCTTGCAGCAGAATGTTGGTGCCGGCCTGCACGTTGAGCTCGCCGGATTTGAATTCCGCGACGAACGGCAGCTCTTTGGCGGTGAAGTCCCGCAGCGCTTCCTTGCTGCGCAGCGGACATTTCTCGCAGGGGACCTTGCGGCCGGCTGATGGCGGCGAAATGGATGCGGGTAGAGCCAAAGGCTCCTCCTCAAATCAACTATAAAATTTCAGGCTCTCTAACGCGCCATCGAGGGGGATAGTTCCATCGCTTACGTTTTGCGGACGTAACGGATGATGCCGGAGAAATCGCGGCCGCCCTCGCCGCTCTCGACATACTGGCCGTAAAGTTTCGCAGCATCGGCACCGAGAGGTGTCGCGGTGCCTGTTGTCTTCGCAGCGTCCTGCGCAAGCTTAAGGTCCTTCAGCATCATTGCGGCGGTGAAGCCCGCCTGGTAGTCGCGGTTGGCCGGCGAGGCCGGCACCGGTCCCGGCACCGGGCAATACGACGTCATCGACCAGCACTGGCCGGACGACTTTGACGAGATATCGAACAGCTTTTGGGCATCGAGTCCGAGCTTCTCGGCCAGCACGAAAGCTTCCGACACCGCGATCATCGATACGCCGAGGATCATGTTGTTGCAGATTTTAGCCGCCTGACCATTGCCGGCTCCGCCGGCGTGAACGATGGTCTTGCCCATCTGTTCTAGGATCGGCTTGGCGCGCTCGAACGCGGCATCGGGCCCGCCGACCATGAAGGTCAGCGTCCCGCCCTGTGCGCCGCCGACGCCGCCCGACACTGGCGCATCGAGCATGGCGAGCCCGTTACCTTGCGCCACGCTGGACATCGCACGCGCGGTTTCGACGTCGATCGTGGAGGAATCAATCAGCAGCGCTCCTTGGCTGGCGGTTGCGACCACGCCGTCGTTGCCGAGATAGACGTCGCGCACTTGCGCGCCCGCGGGCAGCATCGTGATCACGATGTCCACGCCGGAGGCCGCATCCCTGACGCTGCCGGCGGCTTTGCCGCCGGCTTCGACGAGCTTGTCGATCTGCGCTTTGCTGATATCGAGACCGGTGACCGCATGCCCGGCCTTGATGAGATTTTGCGCCATTGGCAGGCCCATGTTGCCAAGCCCAATGAACCCGATCCGCGCCATGCGCTGTTCCTCTCGTGTGCGCGTCTCGCGCTACTTCTCGATCGCGACGCCGGCCGCTTTCGCAAGATCGACCGCAATCGGCGTTTCCCTCGCGATACGGGCATCGAAATCGCTAGTCGATTGAATCAGGAAATCGACCCCCATCTTGGAGAATCGCTCCTTGGTTACCGGAGCGTCCAGAGCCTTCACGATCTCGGTGTGCATCATCGTCACGATGGGACGTGGCGTCTGCTTGGCGACCATCGAACCGATCCAGAATTCAAAATCTGAGTTCGGGTATCCTGCTTCGAGCGTGGTCGGCACATCAGGAAGCGCGGACGCGCGCTTGGTGCTGCTCACCGCCAGCGGCACCAGCTTGCCGGCCTGGATCAACGGCAGCGCCGGGGTCAACGGACTGAAATACGTATCCACGCGCCCGGCCATGATCTCGGTGAGTGCTTCCGGCGCACCCTTGAACGGCACGAGTTGGCCGGTGAAACCGGCGGCGATGCGAAAACGCTCCATCGTCAGATGCGGCGGCGACCCGATACCGGCGGCGGCATAGTTCAGCGTACCCGGCTTGGCCTTGGCGAGGTCAACCAGCGCCTTGAGCGTCTTGATGTTCTTGTCGGGCGCAACAACCAGCACCAGCGGCACGTTGCCGAGCGGCGTGATGCCCGCAAAATCTTTCGGCGGATCCCAAGTCATCGCCTGGATCGCAGGCGTGGTGATGAGAGAGTTGGAATGGACCAGGACGGTGTGCCCATCAGGGTCCGCCGACTTGACCGACATGATGGCGGGCGCGCCACCGCCGCCGCCGCGGTTTTCGATGATGATGCTCTGGCCGACCTGCTTTGAAACCTGTTCGAACACCGCGCGGCCAACCAGGTCGACGGCGCTGCCCGGTGAGAACGGCACGATGACGCGAACCGTCTTGTTCGGCCAATCCTGAGCCTCCGCCGGCCCAACGAATACGGTTGCAGTCAATATAGCCAAGGCGGCCACGCTCAACACGTTACGACGTCTCATCACGCCCCTCACCTGCACAGAGTTCACTGCGGATGCTCGCGTGCGGATTGTATCGCGAGGAACAGATAGCCGAACAGCAGCAGCGACTCGAAAATCACCACGGCCATGCGGCCGCCGTACACCTGGGGAAAGATGACCTCCACCGCGGCCATCGACACGCATGCGGTGAGCCAGACGACGGCGCCCCAGGCGGCGGCCAGCCACAGTCCGACGGCGGCGACCAGATCGATCACCGCAAAGAACACCGTGGCCGTCTGCCACGGCAGCGGCTGCGCCTCGAAACCTCCGTCGATTCCCGTCATACCGCAGACCACGGCCCAGTGGTAAAGGCCCTTTAACATCGAAACCGCTGCCATCACGCGGAGGAACAACACCAGGCGGGATGTCCAACGGCCTTCGCGAACCTCTTCGGTTCCCTCGGCATGAACCGGCTCCAGCGTGCGCGCCGGATCGCTGGCGTAAGGTTCGCTCATGACAGAGTCAGCTCCGCCGGTTCACCCGCGCCGAGCGGCGCGAAATGTCGTCCGATCTCGGCTCGCGTCACCCCGTCGAGCGCAGCAGGCCGCCAGCGAGGCGCGTTGTCCTTGTCAACAATCACCGCGCGCACCCCTTCATAAAAGTCTTCACCGTGAATAATGCGCGACACTATGCGGAATTCGGTCTGCATGCACGCATCGAATGCGAGGGATTTTCCAATGCGAACCTGAGCCAAAGCAAGCTTAAGGCTCGTCGGCGATTTGGTCCGGATGATTGCGGCCGTGGCGCCGGCAAATTCGGCGTCCGCGCTTCCCGACTGCGCCTCGCGTTCGAGGGCGTCGACGATGTCTTCTACCTGGTCGCCGAGAAATAGCCGGTCGATTGCTTGCCGACGCAACGCCACCGGCGCTTCTCCGGGCGGCTCTGCGAATGCCGCCAGCAGCGCATCGGCAGACGTCGCGCCGCACAGCGCATCGCGCAATTCGGAAAAACGCGCCGACGCCACGCGATGCGTTGCGAGCGTCGCAGCGACACCATCGGCAGCGCGCAGCCGCTCGCCGCTCAGCGCGCAATAGGCGCCGAGTTCGCCGGGCGTCCGCGGCAGGAACCAGGTTGCGCCCACATCGGGGAAAAAGCCGATGCTTACCTCGGGCATCGCGAACAGGTAGCGGTCACCGGCGACGCGATGCGAGCCGTGCACCGAGAGGCCGACGCCGCCGCCCATCACGATCCCGTCGATCAGCGAGACGTACGGTTTGGGATAGCGCTTGATGAAGGCGTTGAGCGTGTACTCCTCGCGCCAGAACGGCAGCATGTCGTCGTAGCGTCCGGCACGCCCGAGATCGTAAAGCTCGCGGATGTCGCCGCCTGCCGAGAACGCGCGCTCGCCGGCGGCGGAAAGCACGATCCGCGTCACCGCAGGATCATCCGCCCATTTCCTAAGCTGCGCGGTGAACGCCCGCACCATATCGAGAGTCACGGCATTGAGCGCCTTGGGCCGGTTCAAGGTGACGAGGCCCGCGACGCCGCGCCGCTCAAACAGGATTTCCGGCTCAGCCATCCGGCAGGGCTATCGGGGAAGCAGCCGGGTTGCAACGCCGTCCGGCCCGAAATGAACCAAACGGCCGCTACTGCGTTGTTATGCGCTCCACTCATCAGGGATGGCCATGGCCGAAGACAAGCCCGATCGGAATAAACAACGGGCCTTGGTAAGACGCTTTGCGCGGGCGGCTCGCGGATTCTGGACCGGCGATCAGCGTCGCGTCGCTTGGCTGATGACCGCGACACTCATCGTGCTGATCGTCCTGCAACTCATCGCGAGCTACCGGATCAACGTCTGGAATCGCGAGATATTCGACGCGCTTGAGAAGAAGGACGGCGCAGCGGTCGTCCATGAGGCGTGGATTTTCATTCCGCTTGCCGTCTTCAGCATTGCCGTCGCAATCATGGTGGTCTGGGCGCGCATGCGCATTCAGCGGCGCTGGCGCGCCTGGATGACCGAGCACGTCGGTGACCGCTGGCTCAACGATGGACGATATTACCAGCTCAACCTGGTCGCCGGCGAGCACAAGAACCCCGAGCACCGCCTCACCGAGGATATGCGGATCGCAACGGAAGCTCCGGTCGACCTCGCGGCCGGCATCCTCACGGCGTTCCTGACTTCGGCGACCTTCATCGGTGTGCTCTGGTTCGTCGGCGGCAGCCTCGAGGTGGACTGGAACGGCGGCAAACTCAACATCCCCGGTTACCTGGTCATTTCCGTGGTGGTGTACTGCATCGTCATCACATCCGGCATGCTGCTCATCGCCCGGAGCTTCGTGCCGACGGCTGAGCGCAAGAACCAGTCTGAGGCCGAATTTCGCTATGCCCTGACCCGGCTGCGCGAGAACGGCGAGAGCATCGCCATTCTCGGCGGCGAAGAGGAAGAGCGCGCCGGCCTCGCCAAGCTGCTGTCGACCTTGGTCCAGGCTTACGGCAAGCTCGCCGGCCAGTATATGCGCACCATGTTCGTCTCGCACGGCAACTACATCGTTGCATCGGTCATCCCGATCATTCTCTGTGCACCGAAGTATCTTGCCGCCACCATGACGCTCGGTCAGGTCATGCAGGCGACGGCGGCATTCATCCAGGTGCAATACGCCTTCAACTGGATCGTCGACAACTATCCACGGATGGCAGAATTCACCGCGTCGGCGCGCCGCGTCGCCAACCTGCTGGTTTCGCTCGACCACCTCGACCAGTCCGATCTCACCGCGATCAAGCGCAGTGAGATTTCCGACGGAGCGGCGATCCGGCTCACCGGCGTATCGGTGGAGTTAACCGACGGTACTGTGGTCATCGACGACGCCGATGTAGTGTTGCAGCTTGGCGAGAAGCTGTTGCTGGCCGGCGATTCCGGTTCGGGCAAAAGCACGCTGGTGCGCGCCATCGCCGGACTTTGGCCGTGGGGCGAAGGCGAGATCGCGCTGAAGCCCGGCGCCAAGCTTTTCATGATGCCGCAACGGCCATACATCCCGCTCGGAACGCTACGCCGCGCTGCCACTTACCCGCAGGCAGCCGACACCATCGACGACGAGTCACTGAAGAAGGCGCTGAAAACGGTCGGCCTCGACCGCGTGGTCGACCGTATCGACGAAGAGGACGTTGCCTGGGACCAGGTTCTCTCGGGCGGCGAAAAGCAACGCCTCGCGTTCGCACGGCTGCTGCTGGAAAAGCCCGACATCGTCGTCATGGACGAGGCGACATCCGCGCTTGACACCGAGAGTCAAGGCCAGCTCATGGAGATGATCGGCAAGGAGCTGCCCGAGGTCGCGATCATCAGCGTCGGGCATCGCGCCGAGCTGGAGGCGTTCCACGACCGCAAGCTCAACCTGGTGCGGCGCAAGGGCGGCGCCAAGCTAGTGGCCGGCGACATCACCGCCCCGCCGATCGGAGTGGTCGGCATGCTGATGCGCCGCTGGCGCGGGCCGCGCGGCGAAACCGTTTCTGTCGCCCCTCCCGGGACGGCCGACAACAGCAAGCGCGACGCCGCCTAAACAACAAAGGTCGCCTGACGCAGCAGTCCGTCGGAAACGGCAACGCCGAGCTTACCAGCCACTTTGCGATTGATGACGAGTTCGTATTCGGTCGGCGCCTCCGCAGGCAGATCGGCGGGGTCGGCGCCACGCAATATCCTGTCCACGTAGACGGCGGCGCGCCGGTAGTTGTCGCGGATCGGCGAGCCATAGGACATAAGACCACCGGCCTCGACGTATTCCTTGCGCCCCGCCATCGATGGCAGACGATAGTCGGCCGCCAACGCGGCGAGTACGCTGCGCCGAGCGAAAAACATCGCGCCGGGCCCGAGCGAGACGCCACCCGCACCGCCCTTTGCGATAGCGGCAAACGTTTCGTTGAAACGATCGGGACCTTTCACCCAGTAATCCTTGAGGACTACGCCGAGCGCGCGCGCCGCCTGACCGGCCTCTTCAATGGCGCGAGGCGAACTCGAATTGGCCCCGTCGAGCAGAACGGCGAGGCACACTGCGTCGGGCACCGCTTCATGGAGCAAAGCAAGCCGCCTGGCGCTCAGGCCGGGCGGCAGATCGATCACGCCGGCGACGTTGGCGCGCGCTGCGTCCGGCGCCGTTCCGGTCGCCATGACGATCGGGAGCGTCAACGTCGCCCGGCTGGCGAGGTCCGCGGCCGGCGTTCCGGTGGTCACCAGAACGTCGACATTGCTGCGCACCAGTTCGGCGGCTGCATTCGCAAGCCGATCCTCGTGGCCGTCGGCCCAGCGAAAGTCGAAGTCGATGCTTTCGCCTTCGATCCAGCCGGCTTCCTGCAACCGATGCCGAAACACCTGCCACAACGAGAGGCGCAACGGGTCAGCGCCGGCCATCTCCAGGATGCCGACGCGGCGGAGTGGCCCGGCCATCTCAATTGCCCAGTAGGTCGCGGCTCACGATCAGCCGCATCACTTCGTTGGTGCCTTCGAGGATCTGATGGACCCGCACGTCGCGCAGCACCCGCTCGATCGGATGGTCTCGCAAATATCCGTAGCCACCGTGCAGTTGCAGGCAGCCGTTCACCACCTCAAAGCCTGAATCCGTCGCGAGACGCTTCGCCATCGCGGCAAGCCGAGTGCCGCCCGGCTCATGGTTGCCGACTCCGACCGCGGCGCGGCGTACCATCAGACGCGCGGCTTCGAGCTCGGTCGCGTAGTCAGCGACGCGGAAACGCAACGCCTGAAAATCGGACAGCTTGGAGCCGAACTGCTTTCGCTCGCGCATGTATTCGATGGTGCGGTCGAGGCAGAACTGTGCGCCGCCGATCGAACAGGCGGCGATGTTGAGGCGTCCGCCGTCGAGCCCCGCCATCGCGATCTTGAAGCCATCGCCTTCGTTGCCGATCAGGTTGGCAACTGGCACGCGGCAGTTCTCGAACATCACCATCGCGGTCGGCTGCGACTTCCAGCCGAGCTTCTTCTCCGGTGCTCCGAACGACAGGCCTGTCGTACCTTTCTCGACCACGAGGCAGGATATGCCCTTGGGTCCCGCCGCGCCGGTGCGGACCATGCAGACATAAATGTCGGAAACGCCGCCGCCTGAAATGAACGCTTTGCTGCCGTTGAGCACGTAATGGTCGCCATCGCCATTGGCCGTGGTCTTGAGGCTCGCGGCGTCGCTGCCGGAATCCGGCTCGGTCAGGCAATAGCTCGCGAAATGCTCCATGGCGCAGAGCTTGGGAAGAAATCGCTTGCGCTGCGGCGTGCCACCGAAGGCGTCGATCATCCAGGCCGACATGTTGTGAATCGAGATATAGGCGGCGGTCGAAGTGCAGCCCTGCGCCAATTCCTCAAAGATGATAGTGGCGTCCAACCTGGTCAGCGCCGCTCCGCCGACGTCATCCTTCACGTAAATACCGCCGAATCCCAGCGCCGCGGCCTGGCGAAGGGTCTCGACCGGGAAAGTCTCGTTCTCGTCCCATTCTCTGGCCTTGGGCATCATCTCGCCGCGGGCAAAGGTCCGTGCTGTGGCCTGGAAAGCGCGTTGATCCTCGGTGAGATCGAAATCCATTCGCCACTCGTCACCTCCGGGCTTGATCCGGGGTCCATCTGTCATCGGGCACGTCAAGACGCTATGATGGATTGCCGGGGTTCCACTGTGAAGACGTCGCTGCGCGACTTTTGCCGGTAAAGACGAGGTGTGTGTTGCATGGCGATCAAGTACGGCCGTCCGATCGAAAGCCGCGTCCGGTTCACCCCGGTTGAAGCGCCGGGAAAAGCCACGACCGCGCTAGACCTCGCCAGCCGCCTACGCCGCAATCGCCGCAGCGAATGGGCGCGGCGCATGGTGCGCGAAAGCGTGCTCTCGACCGACGATCTGATCTGGCCGCTGTTCGTCAGCGAAGGGCGCCGTGCGCCGGTCGCCTCGATGCCCGGTGTCGAGCGGCTGTCGGTCGACGACGTCGTGCGAGCCGCGGAGCAAGCAGCGAAGCTTACCATCCCCTGCATCGCGATCTTCCCCTACACAGACCCTGGCCTGCGCGACGAGAATGGCAGCGAGGCGCTCAATCCGGACAACCTGGTCTGCCAATCGATCCGCGCCATCAAAAAGGCGGTGCCGGAAATCGGCGTGCTTTGCGACGTCGCGCTCGATCCCTACACCAGCCACGGGCACGACGGCCTGATGCGCGACGGCGTCATTCTCAACGACGAGACCGTCGCCGTGCTGGTGCAGCAGGCGCTGGTGCAAGCCGAAGCCGGCTGCGACATCGTCGCGCCATCCGACATGATGGACGGGCGTGTCGGCGCGATCCGAAGCGCCCTCGACAAGGCGAATTTCCTCGACGCGCAGATCATGTCGTACACGGCAAAGTACGCTTCCGCGTTCTACGGCCCGTTCCGCGACGCGGTCGGCTCGTCGGCGACGCTCGTTGGCGACAAGCGCACTTACCAGATGGACTACGGCAATTCCGACGAGGCGTTGCGCGAGGCGGAGTTCGACATCGCCGAAGGCGCCGACATGATCATGGTCAAGCCTGGCCTGCCCTACCTCGACATCCTGACGCGCATCAAGGATGCGTTCGGCATGCCGACCTTCGGCTACCAGGTGTCCGGTGAGTATGCGATGATCATGGCCGCCGCGCAGAACGGCTGGATCGACGGCGACAAAGCGATGGTGGAAAGCCTCTCAGCCTTCAAGCGCGCCGGCGCAGACGGGGTGCTGACCTATTTCGCGCCGAAGATGGCGGAAAAGCTCAAATCCGAGTGACTTGTTCCTTGGCGGCCAGCCGACCAAGGCGCTAAGCTTCCCCTATCCGCTGGGGACGGATATGGGCTACGACGTCGACGAGATGTCCACCACCGAGCGACCGCGTAAGCGGATCTTGGTGTCTGCCGTCGCAGTACTGTTGCCGGTGGTCGCGCTGGTTGGCGCGGCGGCATGGTTCGTCCGCTCGTACGTGTTACCCCCGACCGTCAGCTTCGAATCAAAGGCGATCGCCTCGGCCGTCGCCACCCCCGCCGCCGAACCCGAAACGACCGGCGCGTCGCCGCCGCCCGCCGCTCCCAACTCGCCGGAGCCAGCCGTTCGATATTCATCCAACTCGGCCGAAGTTTGGGCCGCGGTGCCAATACCGGGCCCGCCGCGCTCGATGCAACGCATGGCGCTGGAGCCGGACCTAGCTGTCAGCGAGCAAATTGCCGCCGCGGTGCCTCTGCCGCCGCGCCGTCCTCAGCAATCCGTCAACAACACCAATGAGCCGGTGCCGCTGCCCCGCCCCCGGCCAACACTGGCATCGAACTAATCCATCGCCGCGCCGGTATCGATCTGCATGGGCGCAAAGCCCTCGGCCGCGAGCGCACGCATGATCTCCTCTGCGTGCGCGCCGTCGCGCGTTTCCACGGTAACGTCGAGCCGCGCCCCCTTGGCTGGAACATCGAGGAACAGCCGCTTATGGTCGACCTCGAGGATGTTGGCGCCGAGCTCGCCAAGCACGGTGGCAATCTGTCCGAGCACGCCCGGCCGGTCCGGGATGGTGAGCCGGAACGAGACGATGCGGTCGTCGCGCTCCAGCTCGCGCACCATGATCGAGGCAAGAATGCGCGGATCAATATTTCCGCCACACAACACCAGCCCCACCTTCTTGCCGGCGAAGCGCTTTGGCTGCGCCAGCATGGCGGCAAGACCGGCGGCGCCCGCGCCTTCCGCCATGGTCTTCTGCAGCGTCAGATAGGCATTCACCGCGCGCTCGATGTGTTGCTCGTCGACCAGCACGATTTCGGAAACGAGATCGCGCACGATGGGCAGCGTCAGCCTGCCCACATTCTTGACCGCGATGCCCTCGGCCAGGGTGGAACCGCCAAGCGGAAGATTCTCGCGCCGGATCGCGTTCCAGAACGACGGGTAGAGCGCTGCTTCCGCGCCGACGATCGCGATCTTCGGATTGAACGCTTTGGCCGCCACCGCAATTCCGGAAATCAGCCCGCCGCCGCCGATCGGAATGACCAGCATCTCGATATCCGCCACGTCTTCGAGCATTTCCAGCGCGATAGTGCCCTGGCCGGCGATGACGTGCTCGTCATCATAAGGATGCACCCAGGTCAGATTACGCTCGTGCGCCATGCTTTCGGCGCGCGTTTGCGACTCCGCGATGCTTTCACCGTGCAGCACGACCTCGGCGCCGTAGGCCTTGGTCGCCGCCACCTTCACGAACGGGGTCGTCACCGGCATCACCACGCTCGCGGGAATCCCCAAGCTCGCAGCGTGATACGCCACCGCCTGGGCATGATTGCCGGCCGACATGGTGACCACGCCGCGCTTGCGTTCGGTTTCGTTCAACGACGCAAGCTTACAGCGCGCGCCACGCTCCTTGAACGAGTTGGTGACCTGAAGATTTTCGTATTTGACGTAGACCTCGGCGCCGGTCAGCGCCGACAATTTTGGCGCCGGCAGCATCGGTGTGGGCAGCACGTGTCCGGCGATGACGCGGCGAGCCGTTTCGATGTGGGCCAGAGTGACGCTCATTGATGGGCCCGTCATCTCGCCGCTTTCATCCTCAAGCTGGCTGTGAAATCATTTCCACCGACATTAGCGCGTGCTCCCAGAATGATCACGTGCAAAACAAGAACGCGGATGTCGTGGGTGAAGATCGGAAAGCACAAAGACCCCAAAAGTTCTATTTCCGCGGCGAATTCCGAAATGATCGTCGTGCGCGGGTTCGACCTGTGCAAGGACCTGATCGGATCGGTCTCGATCACAGAGCACTTCTGGCTGCTGGTTACGGGACAACGCGCCACTCCGTCGCAGGCTCGCGTGCTCGATGCCTGCCTGGTGGCAATCGCGGAGCACGGCCTGGTGCCGAGCGTCCAGGCCGCACGCATGACCTATGCCGCCGGTCCCGAAGCGATGCAAGGAGCCGTTGCCGCCGGCATCCTTGGTTGCGGCTCGGTGATCCTGGGCAGCGCGGAGCAAGCCGGACGGTTCCTTGCGAAAATCTACGAAAGCGGCGGCAGCGCGGCGGCTGCGAAAGCACTGGCGCAGGAATATCGCGCCGCCAAAACGCCCTTCCCCGGCTACGGCCATCCGCTTCACACCGACCAAGACCCGCGCGCCGGGCGGCTGGTCACGGTGGCGAAGGAGGTTGGCGTCGCCGGACCTCATGTCGCAGCCGCGTATGCCGCAGAGGCGGTTATCCGCGAGATCATGGGACGGCCGCTGGTGCTCAATGTATCAGGCGCAATTCCAGCCGTGCTGCTCGACGCTGGATTTCCGCTCGGCGGCCTGAAAGGCGTTCCAATCCTGGCTCGGGCGGCGAGCCTCATCGCGCATCTCGTCGAGGAACAAGTGCGGCCGATCGGCTTCCTGCTGTCAGAAGCCGCGGAGCGCAGCATCGCGTACGACGGACCAGTGCCTGCAAATTTCAAACCTGAGGCGCACTGAACAACATGAACGGGGTGCTTGACGGCGTTCGGGTCATCGAATTGACCACCATGATCACCGGCCCGCTGGCCGGCATGCTGCTGGCCGACCTCGGCGCGTCGATCATCAAGATAGAAAATCCCGAGGGCGGGGACCCGTTCCGCTATTTTCGTGGCGGGAACTACAGCGGGCATTTCATCGCCTACAACCGCAACAAGCGCAGTCTCACGCTCGATCTGCGCTCGCCGCGTGGCAAGGAGATCCTGCTCGATCTGATCAAGCAGGCCGACGTGCTGATCGACAATTTCCGTCATGGCGTGCTCGACCGGCTGAGCTTTTCCGACGAAGTGCTCGGCAACGCGAACCCGAAACTCATCCACGCGTCGATCACCGGCTTCGGGCGCGATGGTCCTTACGCCAACCGCCCTTCGTATGACGCAGTGGCGCAGTCGCTCAGCGGTATGCTGAGCCAGTTCGTCGATCCGCAATCGCCGCAAGCCGGCGGACCGACATTGTCCGACAACGTGACAGGCTTCTATGCCGCCTACGGCATCCTCGGCGCGCTGCATGAGCGTGAGCGCACCGGCAAGGGGCGCCGGATCGAGACCAACATGCTGGAAGCAACGATTGCGTTCGCCCCGGACGCCTTCATCAATCACAAGCGATACGGCACAACGGTCGGGCCGCTCACGCGGGTGAGCGCATCGCAGTCCTACGTATTCCGCTGCGACGACGGGAGGCTGATTGCGATCCATCTGTCATCGCAGCCGAAGTTCTGGGAGGGCCTGCTCGCCGCGCTGGAGCGCAACGACCTTGCAACGGACGCGCGGTTCGACAGCCGCGAGAAGCGCATCGAGAACTACACCGCGCTGCGCACCGAACTGGGCACGACCTTCGCCACGCGCCCACGCGCGGAATGGACGCAACGGCTGGAGGCGGAGGACGTGCCTTATGCGCCGGTCCACAATGTCGACGAGGTGATCGACGACGAGCAAGTGCGGCATCTCGGCACGTTCTATCAGCAGCAGCATCCCAAGGAAGGCGAAATCTGGGGCATCAATCCGCCGATGTTCATCGATGGCGAGCGGATCGGCCCGATGCGCCCGCCGCCCGTACTTGGCGAGCATAGCGAGCAGATTCTTGGCGAACTTGGGCTCGACCGCGACGAAATCGCCAAGCTCAAGGCCGCCAAGGTCGTGTAGCTTCAAAAAACCAATGCCGCGCCATTTGCGGCGACAGGAGGAAGGCAATGAGACGTTTACTCGCACCCGCTCTTGCCGCGCTGGCACTGATCGGCCTGTTCGCCGGCCAGGTGAGCGCGCAGGACAATTATCCGACCCGGCCGGTGAAAATCGTCATCGCGTTCCCGGTCGGCGGGCTGCTCGACACGGTATCCCGCATCGTCGGGGAGAAGTTGAGCGGCTTGCTCGGCCAGCAGTTCATCATCGAAGCGCGGCCCGGCGCCGGCGGCATGCTGGCGACGGCGGCGGTCGCGAAGGCCGATCCCGACGGCTACACGGTGATGATGATCAACGATAACCACGCGCTCAATCCGTGGGTGTTCAAGAATGTGCCCTACGACAGCATCAAGGATTTCACGCCGATCGGCTTCGTCGGCTACACGCCGCTGGTTTTCGCGACCAATCCGACCGTTGGCGCCAAGGACGTGAAGGATGTGATCGAACTCGCCAAGAAAGATCCGGGGGGCATCACCTACGCCTCGGTTGGACCGGGCAGCGCAAGCCACCTCGCCGGCGAGATGCTGGCGGCAGCGGGCGACGTAAAACTACAGCACATACCCTACAAAGGGGGGGCGCCAGCACTGGTCGACCTCCTCGCCGGTCACGTGAAGTCGATGTTCGTGAGCCCGGTGATCAGCCTGCAGAACGTAAAGACCGGCAAATTGAATGCGCTGGCTCTCGCGGCTGATAAGCGGCTGGAAATCCTGCCTGACCTGCCAACCATGAAGGAGGCCGGCTATACGCTCGAAGCATCCTACTGGTTCGGTCTGGTCGCCCCGGCCGGCACACCTCCGGCGATCACCGCCAAACTCGAAAAGGCCCTGGCGGAAACGTTGGCGATGCCGGATGTCCGCAAGCGGCTGATCGATATGGGCGCCATCATCGAGCCGCTCAACGGCAAGCAATTCGGCGGGTACATCCAGTCCGAACTGACCAAGTGGGAAAAGATCGTCAAGCAGGCCGGTCTCCAGCCTAACTGATCGAATTGCCTAAAATACCCGGGGCCGGCCGCGACACCGCGGCCGGCGTACACTTTTTGACTAGGCGCGGCCGCGTGGCTCCTTGCAATCGGCAGATATATTATCCATTTCGTGGCGACTCAGGGATGATGCAGGCCATGGCGCAGAGCGAACCCAAGCGGATCGGATTGTCGGTCGAGGTCAAGCCGCACGCCTATGACCCGTCGGTCAGCCCCGAATTGTTCGAAGGCGTGCTGGCGCGGCGGCTGCTCGCCTTTGTCATCGACCTGATCATCCTGGCCATGCCGGTGCTGTTCCTGGCGATGTTCATTTTTGTCGTCGGCGTGGTGACGTTCGGGCTCGGCTTCATGTTCTACGCCTTGCTCACGCCGGCGATGGTGCTCTGGGCGCTGATCTACTACGGCACAACACTGGGCAGCCGGCACTCTGCCACCATCGGCATGCGCGCCATGGATATCGAAATGCGTACCTGGTACGGCTCGCCGGCCTACTTCGTGCTCGGCACGGTGCATGCCATCGTATTCTGGATCACCGTCTCGGTGTTCACGCCGCTGATCCTCGTTGTATGCCTGATCAACGAACGCCGGCGCTGCCTGCACGACATCCTGGTTGGAACGGTCGTAATCAACAACGAGCAACGCGCTGCGGCGCTGCGGGCCTCGGTCCGCCGGCCGGCCTGACTGCGCTTTAGGCCTTTCGCTGACGCGACTTTCAAGGCAACATTGCCAGCGAGACTCGGCGCGCGTTGCGCCGGTTCTCGACTAACGGCCGAAAGCGTTTCCGTGACCCAGCATTCGCGCGACACGCCGCAGTTCTACCTGACCGCGCCTTCGCCCTGCCCCTATCTGCCGGGCAAGGAGGAGCGCAAGGTCTTCACGCATCTGGTTGGCGATCGCGCGCCCGGGCTGAACAATCTCCTGACCCACGGCGGCTTTCGGCGCAGCCAGTCGATTGCCTACCGGCCGGCCTGCGAGGCGTGCCGTTCCTGCGTGTCGGTGCGTGTCATCGCCGACGAATTCCGCCCGACCCGGAGCATGCGGCGCATCGCGGATCGCAACGCCGACGTGGTCGGCGAGATGCGCGCGCTGGTGCCGACCTCCGAGCAATACGCCATATTTCGCGGCTACCTCGATAGCCGGCACCGCGACGGCGGGATGGCGGATATGACGGTGCTCGACTACGCCATGATGGTAGAGGACAGCCACGTGAAAACGCGGCTGGTGGAATACCGCCTGCGCGGCCCCGACAGCACCATCAACGGCCGCGGCACGGGCCCACTCCTGGCGGTCGCCCTTACTGACGTGCTCAACGACGGCCTGTCGATGGTGTATTCGTTCTTCGATCCCGACGCGAGCGACCGCTCGCTCGGCACCTTCATGATCCTCGACCACATCGAACGCGCCAAGCGCATGGGTTTGCCGTACGTTTATCTCGGCTATTGGGTAAACGGCTCGCGCAAGATGGACTACAAGAGCCGCTATCTGCCGCAGGAGCGGCTCACACCGGACGCCTGGGTGCGGGTCGAGATCTGAACGCGCGCGTTCAGCCGCGGGCGAAATCCAGCAGCAGCTTGACGTTGAGCGCGATAATGATGATCGCAGTCAACGCCGCAAGCCCGGTCACCCATTTCGGCGCCACCAGTTCGCCCATCTTGCGGCGGTCGGCGGTGAACATCACCAGTGGAACGATCGCGAACGGCAATTGCAGGCTCAGGATCACCTGGCTGAAGATCAGAAGTTGCGCGGTGCCCTTCTCGCCGTACCAGATGGTCACGATCGCCGCGGGCACGATAGCGATGGCGCGCGTCACCAATCGCCGCGCCCACGGCGGCAAGCGAATGTCGATGAAGCCTTCCATCACGATCTGACCAGCCAGCGTCGCAGTCACCGTGGAATTGAGCCCGCAACACAGCAGCGCGATGCCGAACAACGTCGGCGCCATCGCTGAGCCGAGTAGCGGCGCCAGGAACGAATGCACCTGTTCGAGCTCGGCCACATCGGTCTTACCGACCTTGTTGAAGGTCGCCGCCGCCAGGATGAGGATTGACGCATTGATCAGAAGCGCAAACATCAGCGCAATGGTGGAGTCGACAGTCGCGAACTTGATCGCTTCCCGCCGGTCCGCGATGGAGTCGCCAAAGCGCCGCGTCTGCACCACGCCGGAGTGCAGATAGAGATTGTGCGGCATCACGGTCGCGCCGAGGATGCCGAGCGCGATGTAAAGCATGTCGGGATTGGTCACGATTTCGGTGGTCGGCGCGAAGCCCTTGATCACCGCACCCCAGTCCGGGTCCGCCATCGCGATCTGCACGGCAAAGCAAATAGCAATGACGCCGAGCAGTGTGACGATAAACGCCTCGATCCATCGGAAGCCGAGGTTCTGCAGCCAGAGAATAACGAACACGTCGAGCGCGGTGATCAACACCCCAATCTCAAGTGGAATTCCAAACAGCAGGTTGAGCCCGATTGCGGTGCCGATCACCTCTGCAAGATCGGTAGCGCAAATCGCGATCTCCGCGAGCACCCAGAGCGGCCATGCCACCGCACGGGGAAATGCATCGCGGCACGCCTGCGCCAAGTCCCGGCCGGCGCCAATGCCGAGCCGCGCGCACAACGCCTGCAGCAGGATCGCCATCAGGTTCGACAGCAGCGCGACGGTCAGTAGCGTGTAGCCGAACTTGGAGCCGCCCGCGAGCGACGTGGCCCAATTGCCGGGGTCCATGTAGCCGACCGCGACGAGGTAGCCGGGCCCGAGGAACGCCGTCAGTTTGCGCCAGAACGACCCGGTTGGGCGGGTCGAAATGCTGCCGAACACCTCGGCCAGCGAGGGCCGCAGACGCGGATTACGCCAGCCGCCCTTGAATGGGACGTCCGTCGCTGGCGTCGAGGTCGGCATTTTCAATACGTCTCGCAAAGGTTTCCCTGCAACTAGTTAGCCTAGTTGCGAATAACTTGCAATTGCAGTTCCGGGCGGTTTCCGATCGTTGGCGGCTGGGACTGTTTGGATTGCCTGCGGCGTTTTACTTGCCGTCGGAGGCTTTGCCGTTTTCCGGGGGGTGGCCGAACTTCAGGTTGGCGAGGAAACGGTCCGGACGGACCCGGCCGGCGTCACCGCGATTGCCGCGCCAGGCGGCAAGCTCTTTGATCGACAAATTCGAGGTTCGACCACCCTCACCGACCCACCGCAACCCGTCCGCCGCCTTGAACGTCGCCACATCCGAAAGCCCGCCGTCTTTGTGACGCTGCAGGCGTACGCCGCGCCCGCGCGTCATCTCCGGCACCTGATCGAGCGGGAAAATGATGAGCTTGCGGTTCTCGCCGACCGCCGCGGCGAGCTCGCCCTCCACCGGAGCGACCGCCGCCGCCCGGTCCGGCGCTTTCACGTTGAGCACCTGTTTGCCTTTGCGGGTGTTGGCGAGACAGTCGTCTTCCTTGACGACGAAGCCCCGGCCGCTCGCGCTGCCGACCAGGAACTTCCGGCCGCCGACGTAGCGCATCGCGGCGACAAGATCGCCGTCCTGCTCGATGTCGGTATAGAGCCGTACCGGCTCGCCATGTCCCCGCCCGCCGGGCAGCTTCGATGCATCGATCGTGTAGAAACGTCCGTTGGTGGCGAACAGCAGCACCTTAGAAGTGGTCTCGGCCGGGAACGAGAACTTCGGCCCGTCATCGGATTTGAACGCCACGCCGGACAGATCGGTCTGATGACCGCGCAACGCGCGGATCCAGCCCTTCTCGGACACCACCACGGTGATCGGCTCGCGCACCACCATGGCCTCTTCGATCGCCGCCTCGTCGTGTTGCGGCGCTTCGGCGAAATCGGTGCGGCGCTTGCCAAGCGGCGTCTTCTTGCTGAAGGCGTCGCGCACCTCCTTGATCTGGCCGGCGACCGTCTTCCACTGCTCCTTTTCGGAGCGGATCAGCTTCTCGACCACCGCCTTTTCTTCGCGCAGATCCTTATTCTCGCGCTTGATCTCCATTTCCTCGAGCTTGCGCAAGTTGCGCAGGCGCATATTGAGGATGGCATCGGCTTGAACCTCCGAGAGCTTGAACGCCTTGATCAGGACGGGCTTGGGTTCGTCCTCGTTGCGGATGATTCTGATGACTTTGTCGAGGTTGAGATACGCGACCAGCAAGCCGCCCAAGACTTCCAGCCGATGATCGATCTCGGCCAGCCGGTGCTTGGAGCGCCGCACCAGCACTTCCCGCCGGTGATCGAGCCATTCGCGCAACACTTCGGCCAGACCCAGCACCTTGGGCACCTTGCCTTTGACCAGCACGTTCATGTTCAGCGAAATGCGGCTCTCAAGCTCGGTCAGCTTGAACAGCGATTCCATCAGCAGTTCGGCATCGACGGTGCGGGCGCGCGGCTCGATGACGACACGGACGTCTTCGGTGGACTCGTCGCGGAAATCTGCGACCAGCGGCAACTTCTTGTTGTTGAACAGCTCTGCCAGCCGCTCGATCAGCCGCGCCTTCTGCACCAGCCACGGAATTTCGGTGATGACGATCTGGTAGGTGCTGCGGCCGGAGTCTTCCTTCGTCCAGCGCGCGCGTACACGGAACGAGCCGCGGCCGGTGACGTAGGCTTCCTCGATCGCGTCGCGCGGATCGACGATCACGCCTCCGGTCGGAAAGTCCGGGCCCGGCACATAGTTCTTCACCAGCGTGCGCGAGCGCGCATTGGGATTCTCGATCAGGAACAGCGCCGCGTCGCAAAGCTCATGGGCGTTGTGCGGCGGGATTGCGGTCGCCATGCCGACCGCAATGCCCTGCGAGCCGTTGGCGAGCAGGTTCGGGAACGCGCCCGGCAACACCACCGGCTCGCTTTCGCTGCCGTCGTAGGTCGGGCGAAAGTCGACCGCGTCTTCATCGATGCCGTCGATCAGAAGGCGCGCCACCTCGGTCAGGCGGGACTCGGTGTAGCGCATCGCAGCCGGATTATCGCCGTCGATGTTGCCGAAGTTGCCCTGCCCGTCGATCAGCGGATAACGCTGCGCGAAATCCTGCGCGAGGCGCACCAGCGCGTCATAGACCGACTGGTCGCCGTGCGGGTGGAATTTACCGATGACGTCGCCGACGACGCGTGCGCTCTTCTTGAAGGCTGCGCCGGGGTCGAGGCGCAGTTGCCGCATCGCAAACAGCACCCGGCGGTGCACCGGCTTGAGGCCGTCGCGCGCGTCCGGAAGCGCGCGGTGCATGATGGTGGACAATGCGTAAGCGAGATAGCGCTCCTCCAGAGCGTCGCGCAGTGCGATTTCCTGGACGTCAGAGGGTTCGGGAGGAATCAGACGCTTGCCCATGTCCGCTCGGTTAGCCCGCAATCCCGGCATGAACAAGGGATGAACACTCGAGGACATGAGCGCGCTGGAAAACGCGGCGTACGTCTGCCGACACCGCTATTACAGCAGCCGCCGGGTCTGCTGGTGGACGCCGACCCGACGCTACTATCGCCCGTACCGGTCCTACCGCCGCTGGCGTTACTACTGAACCAAAGGATAAGCTATTGATTTAACGGCGGTTCTACCAACGGCAGAGCCGCCGTTTGCGTGCTTGCATCGGCGCGTCCGATGCGGCATTTTCTGGTTAATGCGGTAAGCCCTTGAGGTCCA
>JBEVIJ010000201.1:0-4285 GCA_040510745.1 Xanthobacteraceae bacterium | reverse complement strand
GCCTGCCCGCCAAAGCGAACCCGCCAGTCATCGCCATGTTCCGCGTCGGGGAAGTGTCGGGCGCCAGCTCCGGGCGCGGCAGGAGGAAACAACGGCCAAGGCGCGGGCCCGGCCGTCAGCTCTTGGCGTTCTTTTCGAGGAACTTGACGGCATCGCCGACGGTCAAGATCGTCTCCGCCGCATCGTCCGGAATCTCGCAGCCGAACTCTTCCTCGAAGGCCATGACGAGCTCGACGGTGTCGAGGCTGTCGGCGCCGAGGTCGTCGATGAAGCTCGCGGCTTCGACGACCTTGTCGGGCTCAACGCCCAGATGCTCCACGACGATCTTCTTCACTCGCTCGCCGATATCACTCATCGTCTGACCCTCTAGTTTTGTCGCTCTAGTTCGTTGGGCTCGAACGGCCTTGAGCCAACGGGGATGAACGTCGCCTCATCTGCAGGACTGATTGGCACGGTCGCGAGCGGACCGCGTATCGCCCTCGCCCATCCGGTTGCCCCAGTCAGCCGCGGTTCGGTTAACATACTTCAGAACCCTTGCCTAGCACGCCCCACAGCCTTGGCCATACCCTTCAGATCATCGCCATTCCGCCGTTGACGTGCAGCGTCTGGCCCGTGACGTAAGCCGCCTCGTCGGATGCGAGATAGACCACCGCGGCCGCGACATCCGCCCCGGTGCCGAGCTTTCCCGCCGGAACCATGGCCAGGATCGCCTCGCGCTGCTTGTCGTTGAGCTTGTCGGTCATCGGCGTCGCGATGAATCCCGGCGCCACGCAATTCGCGGTCACGTTGCGCTTGGCGTACTCCTTGCCGATCGACTTGAACATGCCGATCATCCCCGCCTTGGCGGCGGTGTAGTTGCTCTGCCCCGGATTGCCGGTGACGCCGACCACCGACGTGATGCCGATCACGCGGCCGAACCGGCGCCGCATCATTCCTTTCACGGCGGCGCGTGCGAGCCGGAAGGTCGATGTCAGGTTGACGTTGAGAACCTGCTCCCAGTCCTCGTCCCTGAGCTGAACGAACAGGTTGTCCTTGGTGATACCCGCGTTCGCCACCAGGATATCGAGTTGGCCAAGCGCCTCCTCGGCCTTGGGTACAAGCGCCTCGACCGCATCCTTGTCGGCCAGATCGCACGGCAGCACGGTCGCGCCGCCAAACTCGCCGGACAGCGCATCGAGCACCTGACGCCGGGTGCCTGAAATCGCGACCTTGGCGCCCTGCGCGTGCAGCGCCCGCGCGATCGCGCCACCAATGCCGCCGGTGGCTCCGGTGACGAGGGCGGTCTTGCCGGTCAGGTCGAACATGGCTTTCTCCTTCGCAGCCGGCGTTACGCGCCGCGCGCAGTCTTGAACGCGGCAACGTCGTCCGGCGTACCGATCGCCGTCCCGGTCGCACCGTCCGCGATGCGCTTGAGCAATCCGGTCAGCACCTTGCCGGCGCCGACCTCATAGAACGTCTTGACGCCTTCACCCGCCATGTACGCGACGCACTCGCGCCAGCGCACGGTGCCGGTCACCTGCTCGACCAGGCGACGCACGATCTCCTGTGGATCGCTGATCGGTCCCGCCACCACGTTGGCGACCACCGGCACCGCCGGCGCCTTCACCGCGGTCTTGCCGAGCGCCTCGGCCATCGCATCGGCCGCGGGCTTCATCAGCGCGCAATGGAAGGGTGCGGACACCTGCAGCAGCATGGCGCGGCGCGCGCCCTTGGCCTTGGCGATCTCGATCGCGCGATCGACCGCCGCCTTGCTGCCGGAAACCACCACTTGGCCCCCGCCATTGTCGTTGGCGATGTCGCAGACCTCACCCTGAGCCGCCTGCGCCGCCGCTTCCCGCGCCGCGCCGAGCTCAAGCCCGAGCAACGCCGCCATCGCGCCGGTGCCGACCGGCACCGCCTGCTGCATGGCCCGGCCGCGAATCCGAAGCAGCTTTGCCGTATCGGCGATCGAGAATGTGCCGGCGGCCGCGAGCGCGGAATATTCGCCGAGCGAATGGCCAGCGACGAACTTGGCGTCGCGTGCGAGATCAATCCCGGCCTCCGCTTGCAGCACCCGCATCGCGGCGACAGACACCGCCATCAGCGCGGGCTGCGCGTTCTCGGTCAGCGTGAGCTTGTCGGCCGGGCCTTCCCAAATCGTCGCCGTCAGCTTTTCGCCGAGCGCCGCGTCGACCTCGTCGAACACCGCGCGCGCCGGTGCGAAATTGTCGGCGAGCGCCTTGCCCATGCCGACGGCCTGGCTGCCCTGCCCTGGAAACACGAACGCGACCGACATCGCAATCCCCCTGAACGCGCGCGCCGAATGACACCGCGGACTCCGTCGTGTCAAGGCGCTGCCCTACGCGAGCAAGCCCTCCTCCGCCGCCTTGATCTGCAAACCGAGATATTTCGAATAGATGCGGCACTGCGCGAAGCTGCCGGCGATGAACCACAGGCCGGGCTGCGGCGTGCGTACGAACATGTTGCGCAGCTCCTGGCCTTCGCCGAACCCCCAGATCGGCCCGACCCGAGCGGCGACCTCGTCGCCGAGCAATTTCCTGACCAGCGTGTCCTGACCCTGGTAGCCGGTCGCCAGCACGATCAGGTCGGCGGGCAGCGTCTCGCCGCTTCGCATCTTCGCGCCTTCCGCGACGAATTCAGCGATGTCTGAATACTGCACCAGTCCGATCTGGCGTTCGGCGATCAGATCGGAGCAGCCGACGTTGAAGTAGTAGCCGCCGCCTCGCGTCAGGTACTTGAACTGCCAGCCGGTGCCGTCGTCGCCGAAATTCAGCCTGAAGCCCACGCGCTCCAGCCCGTCCAGCAGCTTCTGGTCGAGCTTGCGGGCCTGCTCGGTCAGCAGCTTGTGACTCGTCCTCGCCAGCGATAGCGGGATCGACGTGGTGATGAGGTCGCAGTCCTCCAGCGGCGGGCCTTCGTCGTAGAGCGCATAGGGTAGCTGCGCGCTCGGCTCGATGTTGACCACCATGGTCGAGTTGCGCTGCACGAGCGTTGGCTTGGCGCCGCTGGAGTGCAGATCCTGCGCGATGTCATGGCCGCTGTTGCCGGTGCCGATGATGAGCGCGCGCTTGCCTTTCCAGGCTTCACCGTCTTCGTATTGGGTGGAGTGCAGGACCGTGCCACGGAAATTTTCCAGCGTCGGGATATCCGGAATGACGGGCACGCCGCTCAAGCCGGTTGCCATGATCACGTGGCGCGGATGCATTTCGCGCTTTGTGCCGTCCTCCCGGCGCAGCACGACCGACCAGCGCCCCGCTTTTTTGTCGTACGCGCCGCTCTCGAATTCGGTGCCGGACCAGACGTTGAGCTCCATGCTCTCCGCATACGCTTCGAACCATGCGGCGAGCTTGTCCTTCGGGATGTAGGTCGGCCAGTTCGGCGGAAAGTTCATGTATGGCAGATGATTGACCTGCACCTGATTGTGCAGCGTCAGTGCGTGGTAGCGCTTGCGCCAGTTGTCGCCGACGCGCGGCCAGCGATCCACCACCAGCGTGTCGACCTGCAATTGCTTGAGACGCGCCGCAATGGAAAGCCCGGCCTGGCCCGCACCGATCACCAGCACGGCCGGATCGCTGTCGGCATAGGCGGCCGCGGATTGCCGCAGATCGAGCCAATTGGGCCCGCGGAAATCCCGCGAGTAGGACTGCCCGGTTGGCCGCGCCCGCCCGACCGTCTCCTCGTGACCTTTCAGCTCGTCGAGCGCCGTGAGCACCGTCCAGGCTTTCGGCGCTCCGCCCTCGCCGTCCGGGATGAGCCGCACGATTCCGCTGCCACGGCCTTGCGCGGTTTCGAACTGGAAGATCGCTTCGATGGCCGCGGTGCCTGCCCGGGTCACCGGCCGGGGCGCGGTGCGGTGCGGATCGGTGCGAAACCCGGATGGCTTGGCGCGAGCGGCTTGCGCCTTCAGCGCTTCGGCGATGGCGTCGCGGCCCTCGATCGTGGCGATGGTCCAGGTGAAGGCCAGCAGGTCCCGCCAATGGCTGTTCGGGTGGAACAGGGCCCCGAGCGCGGCCGTTCCAGGCTCCGCCAGAGCCCGCTCGAACTGCATCAGCCACTCGTCCACCGCATTCGCGAGGGGCTCGGGTCTTGTTTTTGCCAGCATTGGTTCGCTCAGACGCGAGTTTAAGTGCCCAAAACCTAGGCCTTTTGAACCCGTTAGGCGAGAGCGGGCCGCGCCGCGCGATGCTTGCCTTCTGGTCAAAAGCCCCTATAACCACCGCCATTCCGTTGGTCCCGGCCGGGAGCTGAACGGACGGTCGCCCTCACCAGGCGATAGGGCCTCTGG
>JBEVIJ010000200.1:0-23922 GCA_040510745.1 Xanthobacteraceae bacterium | reverse complement strand
ACGCTTCCACGCGCTCGGCACGTACTCGCGCGACTACACGCCGGCGCAGACTGGTGAGTTCATGCGCAGCGAAGAGAAGCTATGGTGGCCGATCGTGCGCCAGATCAACAAGGAGCAGGCAAAGTAAGCCGCTCCAACAGCGAAGACATCAGCCGCCCGGCGTGAAAGCGCCGGGCGGTATGCTTTTGGGCGCCACGTACGCGTGATGGAGCGCATCGCACATCGCCCACAGCACCGAGCATTTGAACTCCAGCGCGGCCAGCACCTGCTGCTGCTGTTCGGGAGTGTGCGCGTTCCGCTTCACATAATCGAGCGCGAAATCGGAATCCTTGGCGGCCTGCGGCGGGCGCTTCTCGAAATACGCAAGCGTCTCGCGGGTGACGAACGAATAGTTCGCCAGCATGCCGTCCATCCGCTCGCTGATGATCTGCGGCGAAAACAATTCGGTCAGTGACGAGGCGATCGCCTCAAGCAGCGTTTTCTCGCGCACGAAGCGGACGTAGGCATCGACGGCAAATCGAGTGCCGGGCAGCAGGCCGTGCAGCGACGTCACGTAATCGCGGTCAAGGCCGAGCCCGTCGGTCAGCTTGAGCCAACGCGCGATCCCGCCGTCATTCTCGCCCTCGCCGTCGTGATCCACCAGGCGCGAGCGCCACTCGCGGCGGATGGCGGTATCCTCGCAGCGCGCGATCAAGCTGGCATCCTTGATCGGGATCATCGACTGATAATAGTAGCGGTTGAGCGCCCAGGCCTGGACCTGGCCCTTGCTGCATTTTCCTCCGTGAAGAAGCTGGTGAAATGGATGCAGCCGATGATAGCGCCGCGCGCCGATATCGCGCAACGCGGCCTCGAGCTCATCCGGCGTCAGAAAACTCACAACACGATCTCCAGCCCGTCCTCGGCAACCTCCCAGCCGGCCGCTTCGACGCGCCGACGTTCCGGCGAGCCGTCAACCAGGATGGGATTGGTGTTGTTGATATGCACGAAGATGCGGCGCGACGCGAGACCGGCGAGCGCGGCGAGCGAACCGCCCTCGCCTTCGATCGGCATATGGCCCATTCGGCGCCCGGTCTTGGTGCCGGTGCCGGTGCGGATCAGTTCGTCGTCGGTGAACACCGTGCCGTCAAACAGCACAGCGTCGGCGCGTGCGAGGCGGGCAAGGATCGCTGGCGTCACGTTCGCCGCACCCGGCACGTAAACCAACCGCTTGCTGCCGTCCGAGATTTCCACACCGACATTGGCGGCGCTTTCGCTCGCGGTATCTGGATTGTCGCCCTCAAGATAAAGGGGCATCTTGCCGGGCACGATGAACAGCTCCGCCTTGATGCCGTCGCCGAGCGAGAAGGACTCCCCGGGCACGATGGCGCGCCGCCTCACGACATCCGGTGCGAGCACACTGAACACCGGATTGTCCGCCACCACTGCAAGCGTCGCCGCGGTGGCGATCACCGCAAATGGCGTGCGCTCGCGCAGGCTCAGCAAACCCGCGACCTGATCGATCTCCGCGCCGGTCAGCATCACTGCATCGATGGGACTGCCCCGCGTTGCGCCACCCGGCTGCAAGCGCGGATTGATTTGGATTTGTGCACGCAGGTCGGGTGAGGCGTTGATCAGCGTCCAACGCTCGCCGTCGCCCGACACAGCGAGGCTCGCCTGCGTGCGCGCCCGCACGCGCTTGTCGCCGGCCCAGGCGAGCCTGCAAATCTCGCAGTTGCAATTCCATTGCGGAAAGCCGCCGCCCGCCGCCGCACCGAGTACGATGGCGGTCAGACCCATCTAGCAGGCAGCAGGACGGATCAGAATTCAGCCGGCAGGTAGCCGTTGATCTCAAGACCGATGCAAATCTCGACGAGAGTCGGGGTGGTCCAGGCCATGGTGTTTCCTCTTCGAAGCATCATGCGGAACAACGCTCGGCGCGCCGGTCCGTTCATTCAAGGGTAAATCGGGTTCCATCCTGGCGCAAGCGGCCTAAAACCCGGTTTACAGGCGTATTTCACCCAGATTCCGGCTTTCGCCCAAGGTCGCTTCGACCGTTTTGCTCCGGCCAAGGCCGGAAATCTCCACCGAATAGCGCCCCGAGCCTTCATCCAGCCGGTCGAACTTGAAGTCCCCATAGTTGTCCGTGGTCGTGGTTGCGATCGGGGCGCCATCCTTCAGGAGCCGCACGGACGCTCCCTCCATGCAATCGACCGCGCCATTCGCCTCGGCGGAGACGCTGCCGCCGATGAAGCATTTCGAGTAGCGCCAAAGATTACGATAATAGACTCGCGGCTTTGTCCCCGCCTCCGGCTTCATGACTTCAAGCGCCTGCTCGCCGGCGATGCGGGCCATCTCAACGTCCTCGACCTTGATCGCGCGCATCGCCCCGGTCGGACACGCCTGCTGCCCGCGCGTCTGCTGCCAGCCCTGATCGAGCAAATGCGCGTCGAACGTCCACGCCTGCGGTATCTGCAATTCGTCGTTCCACCAGATCTGACCGTGCGGACAGGTCTCGACCAGATCCTTGCGCCCCTTCGCCTTCACGGGATCGATGATGACGATGCCATCATCGCGCTTCGTCACCGCGCCGCCACCCTTGTTGACGCACGGCGCATCATCGCAGTGGTTGCACATGGTCGGCACGTAGGCGACGTCGATCATCGTGCCCTGCCCGCGCTCCTTCTGCTTGATATCGATCCAGCGGTGGCCGTGCCGAGGCATCGGCGCGGAATAGCCAGGCCATTCGTTGCCGACGTACTCGTCCATCAGCGAGAGCGTGCACAGATTGCAATTGGTGCACTCGGCGACGTCGATGATCATGTTCCATTTTTTCATGACACGCCTCACTTCGCCGGAACGAGCTGCGCATCGCGCAGCGAGCGTTTGACTTCTGCGTCCTTTTCCAGCGCCGCGAACGTCTCCGACATGTGCTCGATACGGCCATCCCACAATTCGACCTGCACGATCGACTGCGCGCCGGCGAGCGAATGCGTGGTCTTGGTCTGCGTCTTGTGCGGCGTGAGCAGGTTGAGGCAACCGCCGCGATCGACCGACTTGCCGGGCTCGCCCATCGGCGCGTACACCGCCGAGGACTCGTAACCGTGACAGACGCCCGGCGGCAGCCGCTGCGTCGGCAGCGCTGCGCAGATCACCGCGCCGCGATCGTTATAGACCTTCACCAGGTCGTCCTTCTTGATGCCCCTCGCCGTAGCATCGTCCGCATTGAGGCGGAGCACCCAATAGTACCAATCGCCGACCTTCACCCGGTGGTCGGCAATGTTGTTGATGAACGAGCTCTTGCCGTCGCCCTGGGTATGGAAGCTGTACTTGGAATGCGGCGTAAGCAGTTGTAACGGATAGCGCTCGTATTCCGGCGAATGCGGGCCTTCCCATGACGGCTCATATTTGACGATTGGCGGCCGCTCGGGATCCTTGAAGCGTTTGAGGCTGTTGCATTCGAACTCCAGCTTGCCGGACTGCGTCTGCAAGCCGCGGAGGAATTCCTCGGTGTAGTCGGACGGCAGCGGCTGCGCTTCCGGGACATCCTTCTTGCGGTTTTCCCAGAACCAGCGGAAGGACACCGGCGCGCGTAGCTTCTCCTTCTCGGCCGGAACCACATAGTAGCCACGCTTCATCAGATTCTTGAATGAGATCACCTTTGGCAGGTCGGAGGCGAGATAAGAGCGCTTGACCCAGTCGATCTCATTGCAGCCCTCGGAGAAATAGTTGGCGAGACCGAGCTTCTTGCACAGCTCGTTGAAGATCCAGAAGTCGGACTTCGATTCGCCGAGCGGCTCGATCGCCGGCGCCTGGAAGATGATGACGCGGTGGTTGAGCTGCTGCTGGCCGTGATGGCCGTAACCGCCAAGGCCCGCCCATTCCGAGATATCGGTGCGCTCGAAGTTGGTGCAGGCCGGCAGGACCACGTCGGCGAACTTCGCCTCGCCCTCGAACCAGATCGACTGGTTGACCACGAACTCCAGTTGATCCGACTGGTACATCCGCACGTGGCGGTTGGAGTTGTTCATCGTCGAGAGGATCGAACCGCCGTACTTGTAGAGCATGTGCACCGGCGAATGCCCGGGCGCCGGATAGACCAGCTTGCCGAACTGGTGCTCGATCGACTTGCCGACCCAGCGGTAGCCTTCGGCCTTGCCCTCGTAGATCGCCTCCGGCAGCCAGATGCGCGGGATCTGCTGGCCATTGGAGTTCATGCTCGGCAGTTGCGGCATGCGCTGATAGAGCGCGACCGGCATCGCCGTGTTTTCCAGATCGCCCGACATGCCGCCTTCGGAATAACCGGGGAAATAGAAATTGAAATCGTTCGGGCAGCCCCACTGCAGATGACCCATGTTGCAGCCGGGCTTGCCGAGCCCCTGCATGGCCGAGAGGCACACCATGACGCGCGCCCACTGGATGCCGGTCTGGTTGCGGCAGGCGCCGCCGTGGCCGTTGCCCCAGCCGCCGGGCGCGAGATAGACGCGCTTGCGCCCCCACTCACGCGCCAACGCGCGCACGTCGCGAGCCGGCACGCCGGTTTCCTTCTCCTGCCATTCCGGCGTCTTCGGAATGCCGTCCTCTTCGCCGATCAGATACGAAGCCCATTTGTCGAAGCCGACGGTGTGGGTCTTCACGTACTTCTTGTCGTACAGACCTTCCTTGATCCAGACGTAGGCGATCGCCATTGCCATCGCGACCGAGGTGGTCGGCTTGGGCGCGAACCACTTGCCCGGCAGGAACTGCGCCGACGCGTTGTAGTACGGGTCGACGTGGACGACCTTGATGCCGAGCTTCGGATTCTTCAGCCATTGCCGGCGGACGGTGCCTTCCTGCGAGCCGTATGATCCGGCTGTCGTCTCCGGATCGGCTGCCCAGAACACGATCATGTCGCAATTCTGCAGGCAGTCCTCGACCGTGCCGTAGGTTTCCGACTGACCGACTCGCAGCGTGTGGCCCCAGTGGTGTACCGCGCCCCAGTACCAGCCCTCCCACGAGTCGGGATTGTGATGGACGCGCGTCATGCCGACCGCATTGGTGAAGCGGAACAGCGCCGAGAGGTAGTAGCCGATGTTGCCCCAGGTGTGGTGCGAGCCGTGCGATACGGCAATGGCGCCGGGACCATGCTCGCGCTTCTGCCGCTTGATCTCGTTCGATACCAGCGTGAGCGCCTCGTCCCACGAGATGCGTACATAGCCGGACTTGCCACGGTTTTGAGGATTGCGCGCGCCGTTGGAATCGAAATCGACGCGCTTCATCGGATAGAGCAGGCGATCCGGCGAATAGACGATCGACTTGGCGTTCTGGCCGTGCGGCGCCAGCGTCGTCTTGCGCGGCGGCGTGAGCTTGAGGCCCCTCGCCTCGATGGTCCAGGGCTGCGGATCGTTGTCATCGAAGTCGATCGGCGTCATTCGCACGATCTTGCCGTCCTTCACAATGACGAACACCGGCCCGCCATTCGTCATGTTGCAATAGCGCATCGAGCCGTCCGGCATCTTGGTGCCGTGCTTGAAGCCGGCCGACTGCGCGAGCATCACAGTCTGTGCGAACCAATTGGCGAGGCCGTCGTCGCCATCGACGGTGAGCAGGAACTCCTTCTGGGCGTTGATCTGGTCGAGCCAGTTGATCGGCGGCATCAGCAGGCCGGCGCCGACCGCCGCGTTTTTGAAGCCAACCGTGACGTCCGCATTCGGCAGCATGCCGCCGCCCGATGTGATCCGCCCATCCTCGATCTTAAACCAGCGCCCGATCTCCTCGTCGCGCGCGACGAACTGCGCCGTGAGGTTCTTCTCCTTGAGCCGCTTGCGATAGGCCGGGTAGCGCCAAGCCTGGAGCTTGAGCAGCCACGACAGCCCGAGCAGGATCAGCGACAGCTTCAAGGCGGGGAAATTCATGGCGTTTCCTCGGAGATTCTCGTCACCCAATTTCTATGGGAAATCGCCCGTCGAATCCAGGCTGCCGCCGATTGTCCGCCCACCCCAAATGCGGCATTGATTGGCGCCGCTGGGGGACCTGTGAACTTCAACTCCGAACTGTTTCTGTTTTACTTCCTGCCGGTCTGGGCGGCCGCCTACGCGACGAGCCCCGAGCGCAATCGCAATTTCGTGGCGCTCAGCGCCAGCCTGCTGTTCTACGCCTGGGGCGCGCCGCAATTCATCATCGTGGTGGTCGCCTCGGCAGCGCTGGACTGGATCGTCGGTCGGGCGCTGGTCGATCCAGATTGGGAAAGCCGGCGCAAGGTCCTGCTGTTCGCCGGGATCTCGGTCAACGTCGCAATCCTGCTGGTCGCCAAATACGCGAACTTCGTGGTCGAGAACGTTTCAGCCGCGATGGTGACGCTTGGCGGCCAGCCGATCCAATGGGCACTGATCGCACTGCCGATCGGCGTCTCGTTCATCGTGTTCGAGAAAATCAGCTATCTGGTCGACATCTGGCGCGGCGTCAGCAAGCCGACCAAGACATTCCGCGATTATCTGCTCTACGTCTTCCTGTTCCCCAAGATGATCGCCGGGCCGATCGTCCGCTATCACACCATCGCCGCGCAGCTTGAAAGCCGGTCGGTCACGCTCGACGACTGGAAGGTGGGCTTCACGCGCTTCATCGTCGGGCTCGCCAAGAAGGTGCTGATCGCGGATTCGGTGGCGCCATTTGCCAATGCCGCGTTCGGCGCCACCGGCGAAGGCCTCGACGCCAGCACCGCATGGCTCGGCCTGATCTGCTTCACGCTGCAAATCTATTTCGACTTCAGCGGCTATTCCGACATGGCGATCGGCCTGTGCCGGATGATGGGCATCCGCATCCTGGAGAACTTCGACACGCCCTATATCTCACAGAGCTTCACCGAATTCTGGCGGCGCTGGCACATCTCGCTGTCGACCTGGATCCGCGACTATCTCTACATCCCACTCGGCGGCAACCGGCACGGCGAAGCGCGGCTCTATGCCAATCTCTGGATCTGTTTTCTGGTGTCCGGCCTTTGGCACGGCGCCAACTGGACGTTCCTGCTCTGGGGCGCGTACCACGGCACCATGCTGGTGCTGGAGCGGCTATTCCTGCTGGATGTGCAGCGCCGCCTGCCCCGGCTCGTCAACATCGCGGTGACGCTGGTGCTCGTCATGCTGGGCTGGGTGCTGTTTCGCGCGCAGTCGATCGGGGAAGCCGGGCAGTATTTCGCCGCGCTCGCCGGGCTCTCGGACGGCAAGCCGATTGCGCTGCCTGAAAAGCGTGTGATCACGGCAATTGTGATTGGCGTCGTGCTGTCGGTCGCGCCCGCCTTCATTTCGCTTGAGCGGCTTTCGAAAGTGATCGGCCGGCGATCCCTCGAACCGCTCGTGTTGCTGGCTTGCCTCGGCTTGCTGATACTCTCGCTGTCGCAACTGATTGCCGACGAGTTCGTCGCATTCCTGTATTTCCGGTTCTGATCGGAGAGGCCGTGGCCGAGATCACAAAAAATCTGACCGATACGGCCCGATGGCTGTTCCTGATCGTGGGCGGCGCGATCCTTGCGGTCCCCGGATTGATCGCTGTGGGCGGCGCAATCGCCGGGTATTGGATGCCTCATCTGACCCGCAGCACGGTCGCGACAGTTCAAGAGGCTCCTGCTCCGGTCACGCCATCGCCTGCCAATCTCCTCAGCGCGAGCTTTCAGACGAGCGTCGAACGTTGGGCCGGCGCCGCGGTCGGCTTCCGCAACCAGTTCATCCGCATCCATAGCCGCATCAATTGGGACTTGTTCAAGGTTCCGCCCAAGGCCGTGGAACTGGTGGTGGTCGGGCGCAACCAGCAGCTCTACGAGGCCCACTACGTCGACGAGTACTGCACCGGGGCTACGCAGCGCGCATTCGACCTGCCGGCCGACCGGCGCGTCGAGTGGCTCGTCAACAACGTCACCGCGATCCGCGACGAGTTCGCGCGCCGCAACAAGCCGTTTGCCGTGCTGATCTCGCCGACCAAGCCCGCGGTTTACCCCGAAGACCTGCCGCCGCAGCGCTGTAAGGGCGAAGCGTCGAACCGGCTCTATCATCGCGTGCTGCCGCTACTGCAGCAGCGTGGCATCCCGCTGGTCGACGGCGCGGCATCCACCCGCGCAGCAAAGGCGCAGAGCAAAACGCCGGTGTTCAACCGCTACGGCACGCACTGGAACCTGCTCGGCGCCTACCCGGCTTCGCGCGATTTGCTCGCCGAGTTGGCGCGACTGGCAAAGCTGCCGCCGCCTGCACTCGAAATCACCGGCATGAAAATCAGCGGCGAGCCGGTCGCCAGCTCAAACGATCTCGCCCTGATGATGGGGCTGGAGACCCGGCTGATCGACCCGCAGACGCCGCATCCGCAGTTCGCGGTCCGCAACGGCGCGGCCTTGAAGGGCTGGAACGTCGCCTTCGTCGGCGGCAGCTTCGTCAACCAGCCGTTCTACATCTACGAGGCCGCCGGGGCCTTCACGCGGATGGTCCACTACTGGGCGACAATCGACGCGGTGATCGCGGTCTCGCCGCAGGGCACCGAACGCACGTTTGTGCGCGGGTCGTTCGACTGGCCGCGCGTCTTCAACGCCAATGCGATCGTGCTGGAGCTGAACGAGGTATTGGCCGAGCCCAAGCTCGATCGCGCCATCGCCGCGATGCTCGAGGCGTTGCGCGAGAAGCGATGATTCTCAGACCAGCATGCGCACCGGGGCTTCGAGCAGCTGCTTGAACGCGCCGAGCAGCTCCGCGCCGAGCGCACCGTCGACCACGCGGTGGTCGCACGACAGCGTTACCGACATTTGGCTGACAAACCTGATGCCGCCGTCTTCGCTTTCGACCGGCCGGCGCTGCGCCGCGCCGACCGCGAGGATGGTGGCATGCGGGGGGTTGATGATCGCCGAGAATTCGCGCACGCCGTGCATGCCCAGGTTGGAGATCGCCGACGCGCCGCCCTTATATTCGGCTGGCTTGAGCTTTTTCGCGCGAGCGCGAGCGGCCAGTTCCTTCATTTCATTTGAGATCGCCGATAGCGACTTCTGCTCGGCGTTGCGGATCACCGGCGTGATAAGGCCGCCGTCGATCGCCACGGCAACGCCGATATCGGAATGCTTGAAGCGCAGGATACGGTCGCCCGCCCACACCGCATTCGCCGCCGGCACGCGCTGCAAGGCGAGCGCGAGTCCCTTGATGACAAAGTCGTTGACGGAGAGCTTGTAGGCGGCTTCGTCGCCCTTCTTGGGTGCGCCGGCGTTCGCCTCCTCGCGCAGCTTGAGCAGTGTGTCGAGATCAACGTCCATCGTCAGGTAGAAATGCGGGATGGTCTGCTTGGCTTCGGTGAGGCGCGCGGCAATGGCCTTGCGCATGCCATCGAGCGGCACTTCCTCGTAGTCGATGCCCTGGTAGAGCGCCTTCACCTGCGTGGGCGACGCGCCCGCCGCCATTGCAGTCCCGGCCGCGCGTCCGGCGCCGCTCGAAACCGCCGCCTCGACGTCAAGAGCGACGATGCGCCCGTGCGGACCGGAGCCGCCGAGCCGCGACAGATCGATGCCGCGCTCGCCGGCAAGGCGCCGCGCCAGCGGCGTGACGAACGTCCCGCTCGCGAGCTTGGCCGGCCCGTAGTTCCGCTCGGGCGTGCGCACCTCGAAGAACGGGTCCATCGGACCGGAGGGCTTGATGACGTTCTGCATAACCACCGCAGCAGGCGCAGCGGCCGCCTTCGGCGGCGCTTTCGGAGCGGGCGCCGCCGCTGCAACGGGCGCCACACTGGCCACGCCCCCCGCGCCGCTGATGACCGCGACCACCACGCCGACCTCCGCCACTTCGCCGACCTGCACATTGATCGCCGTCAGCACGCCGGCCGACGTCGCCGGTACCTCCATCGAGGTCTTGTCGGTCTCGATCTCGAACAGGTTGTCGCCCGGCTTCACTGCGTCGCCAGCGGACTTGAACCATTTGGTGATCTTGCCCTCGGCGACGGTCTCGCCGAGCTGCGGCATCAAAACGTCCATTCGCTTACCAACTCACCGAAATGTACTGCGTCTCGAGGAACTCCATCAGGCCCTCGTGCGCGCCTTCACGGCCGATGCCAGACTGCTTCATGCCGCCGAACGGCGCGGCAGGATCGGAGACCAGACCGCGGTTCAGTCCGATCATGCCGAAGTCGAGTTTCTCCGAGACGCGCATGCCGCGAGAAAGATCCTTGGTATAGAGATAAGCGACCAGCCCGTAGATCGTGTCGTTGGCGCGCTTGATGACGTCGGCCTCGTCCTTGAACGTCTGCAAGGATGCCACCGGTCCGAAGATTTCCTCGTTCAGCATCTTGGCGCTGTCCGGCACGTTGGAGAGCACCGTCGCCGGATAGAAGAAGCCCTGGCCACCGGGATTCTTGCCGCCGACCAGGATCTTCGCGCCCTTGCCAACCGCGTCGTCGACCAGCTCGATCACCTTGTCACGGCCTTCGGCGTTGACCAACGGCCCGAGCGACACGCCGTCGTCGAGCCCGTTCCCCATTTTCAGCGCGCCCATCTTGGCGGCGAGCTTCTTGGAGAATTCGTCCGATACCTTCTCGTGCACGTAGAAGCGGTTCGCCGCGGTGCAGGCCTCGCCCATGTTGCGCATCTTGGCGATCATGGCGCCATCGATCGCCGCATCGACGTCGGCGTCCTCGAACACGATGAAAGGCGCGTTGCCGCCCAGTTCCATCGCGGTGTTGAGCACGTTGTCGGCGGCGCTGTGCAGGAGCTTGCGGCCGACTTCGGTCGAGCCGGTGAACGACACGACACGGACGCGCGGATCGTGCAGCATGGCGTCAACCACCGGACCGGAGCGGCGCGACGGCAGCACGTTGACCACACCCGCGGGCACGCCGGCTTCTTCGAGAATCGGCATCAGCGCCAGCATGGTGAGCGGCGTCTCGGACGCGGGCTTCAGCACCACCGGGCAGCCGGCGGCGAGCGCCGGGCCGATCTTGCGCGTCGCCATCGCGGCCGGGAAATTCCACGGCGTCACCAGCACGGCGATGCCGGCCGGCTTGTGGTGCACGAACATGCGCGCGCCGGAAGCTGGCGCCATGCCGTTCTGGCCGAGATTGCGCACGCCCTCTTCAGCGTACCAGCGGAAGAACTCGGCGGCGTAGGCCACCTCGCCGCGCGAATCCGACAGCGCCTTGCCGTTCTCGATGGTGATCAGCTTCGCGAGTCTTTCGGCATCCCGCATAATGAGTTCGTAGGCTTTGCGCAGGATTTCGCCGCGCTCACGCGGCTTTTTCGCGGCCCACGGCCCGAACGCGGCTTCGGCGGCGTCGAGCGCCGCCTTGGCGTCGTCGATGCTGGCGCTGGCGACCGAAGCGATCTTCTGCTCGGTCGCAGGATCGATCACGTCAAAGCGCGCGCCGTCGAAGGATTTTTTCCATTTGCCGCCGACCCACAGGTCGGTCGGTACATTGGCGAGCAGATTATCATACGCGGCCATGGGAACTCCTACGCTTTGAGCGTCCGCCGAACGCGATCGACGATGCGGTCGACGGTCGGCAGAATTGCATCTTCCAGAATGTCGGCGGCGGGCAACGGAATATGCGGTGTGGTGATCCGCACCAGCGGGCCATCGAGGTCGTAGAACGATTCATCGGCGATGATCGACATGATCTCCGCACCCCAGCCGCACAGCCGCGGGTTTTCCTCGACGCTGAAGCAATGATGCGTCTTGGCAATCGAACCCAGGATGGTCTGGGTGTCGAGCGGGACCAGCGACCGCACGTCAATCACCTCGCAGTCGATGCCATGCTCGGTGGCGAGCCTCTCGGCTGCCTGCAGCGCACGCGGAACCATCAGGGCAAGCGCGATGATGGTGGCGTCCTTACCGGGACGCAAAATCTTGGCGGTGCCGAGCTTGTCGAGGATTTCGCCATCCGGCACTTCGCCCTTGGTCGCGTAAAGCGACTTGTGCTCCAGGAAGATCACCGGGTCGGGGTCGCGCACCGCGGCGGCCAGGAGCCCGATCACATCGACCGGGCTTGACGGCGCCACCACCTTGAGGCCCGGGATCATCATGCACCAGTTTTCGACGCTCTGAGAGTGCTGCGCGCCGAACCGCGAGCCGGCGCCGTTGCCGGTGCGCACTACCAGCGGGCACTTGGTCTGCCCGTTGGTCATGTAGCGGCTCTTCGGGAATTCGTTGGCAATATAGTCGACGCAGACCGCGAAGAAGTCGGAGAACATGATTTCCGCGATCGGCTTCAGGCCGGTCATCGCCGCGCCCATCGCGGCGCCGAGAATCGCCTGCTCGGAGATCGGCGTGTCGCGCACCCGCAGCGGGCCGAACTGCTCATAGAGCCCGACGGTCGCCTTGAACACGCCGCCCGCCTTGGCGACGTCCTCGCCGAGGAACACCACGTCCGGGTCGCGCGTCATCTCCTGGGCGATGCCGCGCGCCACGGCATCGCGATAGGTCAGTTCCGCCATGCCCAGCCTCCATCGGCGTAGACATCGGTGGTTAAGATTTCCATCGGCGGATTCGGCGCGGCCTTGCAGGCCTCGGTGGCGTCATCGACCACTTGCCGCACTTCGGCGTCGATCTTCGCAATCGCATCGTCGCCGATGCCGAACTGCTTCAAGCGCTCGCGATAGATCTTGATCGGATCGCGCTCCTTCCACTTTTCCAACTCGCCCTCAGGGCGGTACTTGGCCGGGTCGGCGCGCGAATGGCCACTATGACGGTAGGTCAGACATTCGATCAGCGACGGCCCGCCGCCGGCGCGCGCTTTGTCGTAGGCTTTCACCGCGGCGCGATAGACGACGTCGGCATCATTTCCGTCGATCACGATCTTCTCGAGGCCATAGGCCGAGGCGCGGTCGCCCGCCGGATGCTTTACCGCCGTCACGTCGCCGATCGGCGTGTACTCCATGTAGAAATTGTTCTCGCAGACGAAGATCACCGGCAGCTTCCACACCGCCGCGAAATTCAGCGCCTCATGGAAGGCGCCGATGTTGGTGGTGCCGTCGCCGAAGAAGCACACCGTCACGTCGTCCTGCTTCTTGTACTGCGCGCGCCAGGCAGCGCCACAGGCAATCGGCAGGTGCGCGCCGATGATAGCGTAGGAGCCCATCACGCCGTGCTCCTCGGACGTCAGATGCATCGAGCCACCCTTGCCGCGCATCAAACCGTTGTCGCGCTGCATCAGCTCGCCCAGCACCTTCTCGACCGGCACACCGCGGGCGAGCGTATGGGCGTGGCCCCGATAGGTGCAGAACGACAGGTCGCCCTTCTTCATCGCTACCGCGAAGCCGGCCGCCACCGCTTCCTGACCGAGGGACAGGTGACTGGTGCCTTTCACCAGGTTCTGCAGGAACAGATCGAAGGCGCGCTGCTCGGCCTCGCGGATGTTGACCTGGCTGCGATAGAGCTCCAGCCGCGTCTTTTCGCCGATGTCGTCGTTGAGGCCCGAGCCGGGCGCGGTTTTGGCTTTGTCCAACATGTCGGCTCCTTGGGCGTGGCTTATCAGGCCGGTATCAGGCGGCTCAGGCCGTTATCAGGCGGCGCGGGGCGATTTTGTCAACCGGGCTCGACCGGGGCAACAACCCGGCCCGTAACCTTTCGCTCTCGATGGATCAGATAGAGCCCGGAGGCGACCACAATCGCGCTGCCGATTAAGGTCCATCGGGTGGGCATGTTGGCAAACACCAGATAGCCGAGCGCGATGGCCCAGACGATCTGCGTGTAAATGAAGGGCGAAAGCACCGAGGCGGGCGCACGCCGGTGGGCAGCGATCAGCAGATAATGACTGACCGATCCCAGCGTCCCCATCGCCACGATCAGGCCGATGTCGAACCAAGTCAGCGGCCCTCCCCAGACAAAGGGCAGCAGCGGCCCCATCGCAACGACGGCAACGAGGTTTCCATAGAACAATGTCGTGTCGCTGGGATCGCTGCGCGACACCATTCGGGTCGCGATGCCATAGCACGCATAGAAGATTGCTGCGGCCACTGAGAATATCGCTGCCCATTGCATGCCACCGCTCATGCCCGGCCGGATGATCACAAGCACACCGGCGAAGCCCACGGCGATTGCCGTCCAGCGCCGCCAGCCAACCCATTCGCCGAGCACCGGCCCCGCCAAGGCTGCGACAAGAAACGGCGTGGCGAACAGAATCGCTAGCGCTTCGTCGAGCTGGAGGTAGCGGAACGCCATGAAATTGCAGATCGTGGTCGAGACCAGCATCAATCCACGGACCACCTGCAGACCAAGCCGTTTGGTCTTGACCAGATCCGGTTTCGTGATCGGATTGAAGAATATCAGTGCAATAACGAACGCGCTGATGAAGCGTAGAGACACCACTTGAAGCGTGTCGAGATAACCACCGAGATATTTCGCAATAGCATCAAGCGCGGCGAACAGCGCCACCGCGCCACACATCAATCCGATGCCGATCAACCGCTGGCGGCGTGCCTCGTGCGCGGGATCGTTCAATAGGTCGCTCGCCCGCCGGAAATATCAATCACGGAGCCGGTGGTGAACGAGCAGTCGGCCGACGCGCAGAACGCCACCACCGCCGCGATCTCGTCCACTTCGACGAACCGGCCGCGCGGAATCTTGGACAGCATGTAGTCGATGTGCTCCTGCGACATCTGGTCGAACAGCGCGGTCTTTGCCGCCGCCGGCGTCACGCAGTTCACCGCGATGTCGTAGGTCGCAAGTTCCTTGCCGAGCGACTTGGTGAGCGCGATCACGCCGGCCTTCGACGCCGAATAGGCCGGCGCGTTCGGATTGCCCTCCTTGCCGGCGATCGAGGCGATGTTGACGATGCGGCCGTAATTCTGCGCGATCATCAGCGGCACGATCGAGCGGCAGCAGTAGAACTGGCTGTCGAGATTGATCCGCATCACCTCGGCCCAGGCTTCGATCGGATAGTCCCAAGTCTTCACGTTGGGTCCGGCGATGCCTGCGTTGTTGACCAGGATGTCGATACGACCGAACGTCTTCACGGTGGCGTCGCGGGCGCGCTCGATCTCGGCGGGCTTGGTGACGTCGACCGCGATGGCTTCGACGCGGCGATTGCTTTTCAGCTCCGCCGCCGTCTTTTCCGCCAGCTTGACGTCCCGATCCCAGATCGCGACCGCCGCGCCGGACTCAAGCAGCCGCTCGACGATGGCGCGGCCGATGCCCCGCGCACCCCCGGTCACCACCGCATTCCTGCCGCCGAGATCGATCTTGTTGGCCATCTTGCATACCTCCGCGAGCGCAACGTAGCGAAGCCGCACTCGCCATGCGAGAGGCGTTTCATCAGGTCTGCGCTGCGCGCAGCTTGAGAGCGAGAAAGCCTGCTATGGTGGAACACCCGTCAGGTGGGCCGCCATTCACGCGCTGCTCCCCTCTTTGGGAGCGGGCGATGGATCTGACGGTTCTCCAACTCGGCCTTTTTCTTGCAGCGACGTTTTTTGCCGCCCTGGTGGCGGGCGTCACCGGCTTCGCGTTTGCGCTGATCGCCGCCGCCGTCTGGCTCCACATCCTTCCGCCGCTGCAAACCGTCACGCTGACGATCTGCTACGGCCTGATCGTGCAGGGCTATGGCTTCTGGAAGATGCGGCACGCCTTCAACTGGAGCCGGTTCTGGCCCTACATTGTCGGCAGCGCCCTGGCATCGCGATCGGCATCCAGGTCCTGCGCTGGGCCGATCCTGCCACCATGCGCATGGGCATCGCGGCATTCCTGGCGTTGTATTCGATCTACGGCCTGACCCGGCCTGCGCTGAAGCCGATCCAGGCCGGCACCGCCGCCGACATCACCGTCGGCTTCTTCAGCGGCCTGCTCGGCGCCATGGCGGGCTTTCCGGGGATCATCATCGTGATCTGGTGCACCATGCGCGGCTGGACGCGGGACGTGCAGCGCGCCGTCTTTCAGCCGGTGAGCGTCGCGCTGCTGGCGATGTCCGCCATCGCGCTGGGCGCGACCGGATCGATCGCGCTTAACACCGTGTACCTGTTCCTCGCCGGGCTTCCCGCACTGGCGCTCGGCACCTGGGCCGGATTCCGGCTCTACGGCAAGATCGACGACGAGATGTTTCGCAAGCTTGTGCTTTGGCTGCTGCTGGTAGCCGGCTTGTTCTTGCTGGCGAGCGTGCTGTGAGCTAACGTAATGTTCGCGGGGCCTGCGGCGGTCGCCCCGTGCTTCCAAAGGCTTCTTGCCCAAGCACCGCCTCCTCTGAAACGGAGGGGGCTATGCAATCTGCAAGCTTCTTTATCTCACCCAAAGACCTTTGGACCGCAATCGGCGGTGCTGCTGCACCACAGGTCATCGACGCTCGCCGCCGCGAGGTCTACGACACGGCGCCGCATGTGCTGCCCATTGCGACATGGCAGGACCCGAAAGGCGCCGACTGGATAGACTCGCTCGACCGCGAACGTCCAGTCGTCATCGCCTGCAAGGCTGCCCATGAGATGAGCCAGATGGTGGCGGCGGACCTTCGCGCAAAAGGCTACGACGCCAGCGTGCTGGAGGGCGGCTATGCGGCCTGGAGCGAAGCCGGCTTGCCGCTGGTCGACAAGGCCGCGCTGCAACGCTTCGCACCCCGCCGGCCCAGCTTGTGGGTGACCCGGCGGCGGCCGAAGATCGACCGCATCGCCTGCCCCTGGCTCATTCGCCGTTTCCTCGACGCACAAGCGCGCATCCTGTTCGTCGATCCACCCGAGGTCCCTGCCGTCGCGCACGAGACCGGCGCCATTCCATTCGACATTGAAGGCGTTGAGATTTCGCACGAAGGGCCGCGCTGCAGCTTCGACACCATGCTCAAGCTGTTTGGATTGGAGAGCGAGCCGTCGCTGGCGCGGCTGGCGCTGATCGTGCGGGGCGCCGACACCGCGCGGCCCGACCTCGCGCCGGAAGCCGCCGGCCTGCACGCCATTTCGCTCGGCCTCTCGGCGCTCGCCGGCGACGACGATCACGGACTGCTCGAGCGCGGCTTCATGGTCTACGATGCGCTATTCGCCTATCTGCTCTTCGCGTCGCAGGAGCGGCACAACTGGCCGGCGAAGGTGGCATGATATGACGACCGTCGAAACCGGCACCCCCGCCACAAGCGCCAAGCCCACGTTCGCCGAGTTCTTCAAGGTCTGGCTGAAGATCGGCTGCATCAACTTCGGCGGGCCGGCCGGACAGATCGCGATGATGCATCGCATCGTGGTCGACGAAAAGAAATGGATCGACGAGCCGCGTTTCCTGCACGCACTCAATTTCAGCATGCTGACGCCCGGGCCGGAGGCGCAGAAGCTTGCGACCTACATCGGCTGGCTGTTGCACGGCGTGCGCGGCGGGCTGACCGCCGGAATATTGTTCGTGCTGCCCGGCGCGCTGGTGATGCTGGGCCTCAGCCTGCTCTACGCGCTGGGACGCGGCTACACGGTGATCGACGGCGCCTTGTTTGGCATCAAGGCGGCTGTGCTGGTCATCGTCGTAGAGGCGCTGATCCGCATCGGCAAGCGCGCGCTCAAGACATCGCTGCTGCTTGGCATCGCCGGAGCGGCCTTCGTCGGCATCTTCTTCTTGGCCCTGCCGTTTCCCATCATCGTCATCGCCGCGGCGCTGATCGGCTTCCTGGCCGCGCAGTTGTCCCCGGCCTTGCTGGGCCTCAAGGACGACGTCGGCATGCTGACGCCGCCCGCGCCCGACCGCTGGCGGCAGGCTACGATTGCCGCGGTGGTCGGCCTCGTTGTCTGGTGGGCGCCGGTCGCGCTCGCGGTTGCGATATTCGGCCTGAACCACGTGCTGGTCAGCGTCGGATTGTTCTTCTCGAAGCTCGCCGTCGTCAGCTTCGGCGGCGCCTACGCATTGCTGGCCTACATGGCGCAGCAGGCGGTCGAGACCCATCATTGGATGACCGCCCCCGAAATGGTCGACGGGCTCGGCCTCGCGGAAACCACGCCGGGACCGCTGATCCTGGTGACGCAATTCGTCGGATTCCTCGCGGGCTTCCGCGACGCAGCGCCGTTCTCGCCGGTGATCGCCGGCATCCTCGCCGCCGCGATGACCACCTGGGTGACGTTCACGCCGTCGATGCTGTGGGTCTTTGTCGGCGCGCCGTTCGTCGAGCAGTTGCGCGCCAACAAGCGGCTGTCGGGCGCGCTCGCCGCGATCACCGCCGCGGTGGTCGGCGTCATTCTCAATCTGACGGTCTGGTTCGCGCTGCATGTGCTGTTCGGCCAGGTGACCGAGCAGCACGCGGGATGGCTGCGCTGGTACGCTTTCGATCCGCTGGCGCTTGATCTCAAGGCCGCGGCGCTTGCGGTCATCGCCGGCGTGCTGGCCTTCGTGCTGCACCGCGGACTGATCGAGGTGGTGGTGGTGATGGCCGCGCTCGGTGTCGCAACGCGCTATGTCTTCGGCGCGTGATCAGCCCTCTCGGCTGACCGCGCTCTCGTGCCAGCGCCGCAGCACCAGGTGCGAGAACGCCGACAGCAGGAAGAAGATCACCACGCCGGCGACCGAGAGCAGCAGCAGTGCGGCGAACATGCGGGGGATGTTGAGCCGGTAGCCGGACTCGGCGATGCGGTATGCCAGCCCCGATCCGGCGCCCGCCGAACCCGCGGCGATCTCCGCCACCACCGCGCCGATCAGCGAAAGCCCGCCGGCGATCTTCAGGCCCGCCAGCATGTTCGGCAGCGCGGACGGCAGCTTCAGCTCCCACAGAACTTGCCAGCGCGAGGCGCCGTACATCCGGAACAGGTCGGCGAGATTGTGGTCGATCGAGTTGAGCCCGAGCGTAGTGTTGGCGAGCACCGGGAAGAACGCGACGATCCAGGCGCAGGCCAGCACCGCCGCCTGCTGTGGAAGATAGATCAGCAGCAGCGGCGCAATCGCCACCACCGGCGTGACCTGCAGGATCACGGCATAGGGATAGAACGAGTGTTCGATCAGCCGCGACTGGTTGAACGCGACCGCGAGCCCGACGCCGCCGATCAGCGCGAGCGCCAGCCCCGCGAGCGTCGTTTCCAGCGTGGCGATCAGCGAATTCCAAAGGATGGCCCAGTCGGCAACCAGCGTCGAAACCACAAGCCCGGGACCCGGCAATATGTACGCCGGCAGCGCATTGACGCGCACCACGAGGTCCCACGCCAATACGCCGAGCGCCAACGCCACGGCGGGCAGGACAAAACGGAGCACACGGTCGCTCATGCCGCGACTCCTGGGCTCGCCTGCATCGCGCGGCCGAGCGCATCCGACGCGACGCGGCAATGGCCGGCATACTCGGCGGAGGTGCGAAAGCCCGCGTCGCGCGCGGCCGCGTCCACGGTCAATTCGGCGAACACGCGGCCCGGCCGCGCCGACATCACCACCACGCGCTGCGAGAGATAGACGGATTCAAACACCGAATGGGTGACGAACACGACCGTCATGCGCAACTCGCGCCACAGCGCCATGAGATCGTCGTTCAGCTTGAATCGTGTGATCTCGTCGAGTGCCGCGAACGGCTCATCCATCAGCAGCACGCGCGGCGCAGTCACGAGTGCGCGGGCAATCGAAACCCGCATCCGCATGCCGCCGGAGAGCTGGCGCGGATAGGCGTCGGCAAACTCGCGAAGCCCGACGCGTGACAGCGTCTTCAGGACGCGCGGCGAGGCTTCGTCCCTGCCCATGCCGGTCAGTTTCAATGGCAGGTACACGTTGGCGGACACGGTCGCCCACGGCATCAGCGTCGGCTCCTGAAACACGAAACCGATGTCTCGAGCTCTGCCCTCTCTCGCGCCGGCCCACGTCACGCTGCCGCGCGTCGGCTCGCTCAGACCCGCGATGATGCGCAGCGCGGTCGACTTGCCGCAGCCCGACGGCCCAAGCAGGGAGAGGAATTCGCCATCGCGCACGTCGAGGTCGAGATGATCGAGCGCGACAACGCCGCTGCCGAACACTTTGCCGACGCCGCGCAGCGAGACGATGAGAGCCGACGAAATCGCCATTGATTGCTATCTACTTCCGCAGTCCCACTTCGGAGTAGAAATCGACCCAGCGCTTGACCTCGGCGGCGTGGTAAGCGGTGAACTCCTGCACGCCCTGTCCGGTCGGCTCGAAGCTGATCGCGCGCAGCTTCGCCACCATGTCCGGTTGCTTGACCACCTCGACGATCGCGGCGCCGAGCTTGTCGCGCACGCTGGCCGGCATGCCGGGCGGCCCGTAGATGCCGAGCCAGCCTGTCACCACCACGCCGGGGACGCCGGCCTCTTCAAACGTCGGCACGTCGGGAAGCTGCCGCTGGCGATAAGGGCTGCTGACGGCAAATCCCTTGATGGTGCCGGTGCGCACCTGCTCGTTGACCACCGGCGAAACCTCGATGATGAGCTGGATGTGGCCTGCGATCAGATCGTTCAGCGCCAGCGTGCCGCCTCGATACGGCGCGTGCACCATCTTCACGCCGGTCTGCTTCATGAACAGCATGGTTGCGAGGTTCGCCATCGAGCCCTCGCCGGTTGAGCCATAAGTGATCTGGCCCTGGCGCTCCTTGGCATAGGCGACGAATTCCTTCACCGAATTGACCGGGACGTTCTTGTTGACGACCATGGTGGTCGAATATTCGGCCGTGCCGGCAATCGGCACCATGTCCTTCATCGGATCGAAGCCGATCTTCGAATCCATCGCGTAATTCAGCACCACCGAGCCGACGTTCCCGACCATCAGCGTGTAGCCATCGGGCTCCGCCCGCAACAGCTCGCGCAAGCCGATCACGCCGTTGCCGCCGGGCTTGTTCTCCACCACGACCGGCTGGTTGAACTTGACGCGCAGACCCTCGGCGATCAGCCGGCCTGACAGGTCGGTGATGCCAGCCGGCGGAAACGGGATCAGCAACTTGATGGGGCGGCTCGGATAGGAATCCTGGGCGGCTGCCGTGACCGATAGCGCGACGCAGAACAGCAAAGACAACAACACACGCATTGGCCGCCCCCTATGTCGTCCGTCCTACTTGGACCGCAGGTCGTTGCCCACGCCCTTGTTGACGAACTGCGGGCTGTAGGACTTGCGGTAATCGATTTTGGCGTTGACCACGCCGGCGCGCACCATCCTGTCGAAGAAGCTTTTCATGCGTGCGTCAGTCATCGCGCCGATGCCGAGCTTCAGCGTGTCGCCGGAATCGACGATGCCGTATTCCTTCATCCGCGCGATCGAGTATGCGATCGCGGCGTCGGTCATTTCGGGATTGTCGCGCTTGATGCGGTCGTTCGCCGCCTTGTTGTCGCCGTAGAGATAGTTCGCCCAACCGATCATCGATGCGTCGAGGAAGCGCTGCACCATCGCCGGATTCTTCTCGACGATGTCGCGGCGGGTCTCGACCAGCGTCGAATAGCTGTCGAAGCCCTGGTCGGCGAGCAGGAAAATCTTCGGCTTGAACTTGGCCTGGGTTTCGACCGCGTAAGGCTCCGACGTCACATAGCCCTGCATCGCGGAGCGCTTGTCGGCGATGAACGGCTGCGGATTGAACGTGTAAGGTTTTACCTGGTTCTCGTTGAAGCCGAAGTCGCGCTTCATCCACTGGAAGTACGACGCCATGCCCTCCTTGGAGACGAACAGCGTCAGTTTTTTCAGGTCCTCGAACTTCTCGATGCCCTGGTCGGGATGCGCCAGCAACACCTGCGGATCCTTCTGGAAGACCGCGGCGACGGCGAGTGTCGGGATGTTGCGCTCGACCGCGTCGAACGCCTGCAGCGTGTTCGCGCTCATGTAGAACTCGATGCGGCCGGCGAGCAGTTGCAGGCGGTGGTTCACGTTCGGCCCGCCGGGCAGGATGGTCACGTCGAGACCGTGCTTGCGGTAGGTGCCGTCGGCCACCGCCTGGTAGAAGCCGCCGTGCTCGGCCTGCGCGACCCAGTTGGTGGCGAACGTGACCTTGTCGAGCTGCTGCGCCTGCGCCGGCGACAGCGCCAGCATCGCCACGACCGCGAATTGTCTCGATCCGATGCCCATTCGGCCTCCTGAATCACACACACTATATCGAAACACGGCCACGCGGGCATGCCGCATTTGTAGCCGCTGCATTTTCTCTGTTGACTCCCGAGCAGGTAAATTTGAGCAATGAGCATCGGCGCGACACGATGCTCAAGGAATGGACGATGGCAAAAAAAGGTCTGCGGTCCCGGCTTTCCCGGTATGGCGATGAGGAATTCGCGCTGTTCCTGCGGCGCGGCTTCCTCAAGGGCGCCGGCTACACCGACGACGCGCTGGAGCGGCCGATCGTGGGCGTTCTCTCCACCGCCTCCGACTTCAATCCCTGCCACAAGACCGCGCCGCAGGTCGCCGAGGCGGTGGCGAAGGGCGTGCGGCTCGCCGGCGGGCTGCCTTTCATCTTCCCCACCATCTCCCTGCACGAGGCGTTCGCCGGTCCGTCCTCCTTGCTGCTTCGCAATCTGATGGCGATGGACGTCGAGGAGATGGTCGCCAACCTGCCGCTGGATTCCGTCGTGCTGATCGGCGGCTGCGACAAGACCATCCCCGCCGAGCTGATGGGCGCGATCAGCGCCGACATGCCGGCCATCGTGGTCAACGTCGGCTCGATGCTGGCGGGCCGCCACGAGGGCACCCGGCTCGGCGCCTGCACCGACTGCCGCCGCCTGTGGGCCGCCTACCGCGCCGGCTCGCTCGAAGGGCCGGAGCTTGGCCGCGCGCACGACCAGCTCATGCCGACGTCCGGCACCTGCATGGTGATGGGGACCGCCTCGACCATGGCCTGCATGGCCGAGACGCTGGGCTTCATGCTGCCGGGCACCGCCACCGCGCCGGCGGTGTCGTCCGACCGCGCGCGCTTCTCGGAAGCCGTCGGCACCCATGCGGTGACGATGGCAAAGACCGGCGGGCCGAAGCCGAGCGCGTTGCTCACCAAGGCGGCGCTGAAGAATGCCTCGGTGGTGCTGCAGGCGATCTCCGGCTCGACCAACGCGCTGGTGCATCTCGCCGCCATCGCTGGCCGCGCCGGCATCACCTACGACCTCGACGAGCTCGACCGGATCGGCCGCGACGTGCCGACGCTGCTCGACCTCAAGCCTGCCGGCATGAACTTCATGGAGGACTTCCACGCTGCCGGCAGCCTGCCGGCGCTGTGGCGGCGGCTGAAGGATCATCTTGACCTCTCCGCCAAGCTGGTGAACGGCGAGACGATCGGCGACGTGATCAAGCGCTGGCCCGCTTACGTCGACGACAAGGTGATCCGCCCGCTCGACAATCCGGTGGTGAAGGGCGCCGCCATCGCGATCCTGAGCGGCAACCTCGCGCCGCAGGGCGCCGCGATCAAGATTGCCGCCGCGACGCCGGACCTGTTCCAGCACGAAGGGCCTGCGGTGGTGTTCGACTCGCTCGACGATCTCGAGGCACGGATCGACGATCCCAACCTCAATGTGACACCGCAGTCGGTGATGGTGCTGCGCAACGCCGGCCCGGTCGGCGCGCCGGGCATGCCGGAAGCGGGCGCGCTCCCGATCCCGAAGAAGCTCGGCTCCAAGGGCCTGAAGGACATGGTGCGGATCTCCGACGCGCGCATGAGCGGCACCGCGTTCGGCACCGTGGTGCTTCACATCAGCCCCGAGGCCGCGGTCGGCGGGCCGCTCGCGCTGGTGAAGGACGGCGACCTGATCAGCCTCGACGTCAAAGGCCGGCGCCTGGAGCTCAAGGTCGACGCCGCCGAGCTCGCGAAGCGCAAGGCGCAGTGGAAGCAGCCGGACAAGCCCGCGCGCGGGTACGCGCGGCTTTACGTCGAGACGGTGACGCAGGCGGAAAAAGGCTGCGACTTCGATTTTCTGGTGGAGAGTTAAATTCACACTCGGTGTCGTCCCCACGAAAGCGGGGACCCAATAACCACCTCTCTATCGAGAGGACAGCGTGTACTGGGTCCCCGCCTTCGCGGGGACGACAGCGTTGAGCACCGATTCAAATTTCAAACAGCCATACGTCATCGCTCGCGGACTTGAGGCGCCGCGGAGCCTTCCTTGCCGTCTCCTCCCTGTTTCAAGTGAGGGAGGCG
>JBEVIJ010000199.1:0-4955 GCA_040510745.1 Xanthobacteraceae bacterium | reverse complement strand
CCCGATTGCGCGAACGCTGGCAGAGCCAAGACCAAAATAGCGCCGGCAGTGCCCAGCGCCTGGAAAACAAATCCATACATGTCGTCCTCCCCTCAGATTTGAATCGTTTGTTAGGCCGCCGCGTTCATCTCCGCCGAAATCTTCTCCGCCACCATGGTGGTCGGGATGTTGGTGTTGCCGCGCGGCACCGTCGGCATGATCGAGGCGTCGATCACGCGCAGGCCCTCGAAGCCGCGCACGCGGCCCTGCGTATCGGTCACCGCATCCTTGTCTCCGGCGTCGGCGCTCATCCGGCAGGTGCCGACCGGGTGGAACGTGCCGGCGACGTTGCGCCGGATGTGATCGGCCAGCGCCTCGTCGTCCTTCACCAGATCTTCCAGATCGACACGCCGGTCGGCCAATGTCGCGAAGATCGGCCCGGCCAACGGCGGCACCAGGTCGATCAGCTTGGCGACCACCGCGCTTTGGATCTTGTTCTTGGCGTTGAGGCGGTTGAGGACGCGCAGCCGGTCGTCGAACTTCACCGGGAAGGTGTGGCTGATCATCGCGCGGACCTTCTCGTGGGTCAGCACTTCCACCGACATGCGGAACGCCTGCATGAATCGCTTCAGGTCGAGGTCATGACCGAGGAAGTTGAACTCCACCAGCGGCTCTGGCGCATCGGCCGATTTCAGCGAAATCGTGCCGCGCGACATCGGCTTGAGCAGGGTCGGCCCGAGGTTCGCCACCGCAAGCCCGAGCGGGCTCCACGACGTCTTGCACTGCACGTTGATGTACATGTCGGTGCGCGGCGCGCCCGGCAGGCCGGTGGAATAGCGGAAGCACGTCATCGCATGCGGGCGGATGTGTTCCGACTGCCGCATGCCGGGCTTCTGCAGCATGCCGAGGAAGACGATGGCGTGGTTGGACAGGTTCTGGCCGACACCGGGCATGTCGGCGCGCACCTCGATGCCGTGCTCGCGCAGGTGCGCCGCCGGCCCGATCCCCATCTTCATCAGGAAATGCGGCGAGTGGATGCCGCCCAGCGAGCAGATCACCTCGCGGGCGGTGAATGTCTTTTCCTCGCCGCCGACGTGCACCGTCACGCCGGTGGCGCGGCGGCCGTCGAACGTGAAGCTGGTGACATGCGCGCCATTGATCAGCGTGAGATTGGGCCGCGCCCGCACCGACGCATCGAGATAGCAGATCGCGGCAGAGGCGCGCTTGTCCGGCCAGTTGCTCTGCGGCACTACGCCGTAGCCGTCACGGAAATCCGCGTTCATGTCGGCCAGGAACGGCATCTGCCGCTCCTCGGCGAAATGTTGAACTGCTTTGGACAGCGGCGCCCAGTCCTCTTTCTTGGTGCGGCGGATCGGGATCGGACCGTCCTTGCCGTGTTGGTCGCCACCGAAATCGAAGTCGTTCTCGAGCTTTCGGTAGAATGGCAGCACGTCGTTCCAGCCGAATCCCTTGCAGCCGAGCTGCTCCCATTCGGCGTAGTCGTCGGGCGTGCCGCGGTACGCCACCATTCCCATCACCGAGGAGCCGCCGCCCATGATGCGGCCCTGCGACATATTGTTGAGCGGAGAGTTGTCCTTGCGCCGCCAATGCACCTTGAGGCCCGGCCAGAAGTAGTCGTCGTTGTAGTAGGAGGTCGCGTAGGTATCGAGCACGTCCTCGGGCTCTCGTCCCGGCGGAGTGTCCTGCCCGGCTTCGAGCAGCAGTACGAAACGGCTGGATTTCGCGGAGAGCCTGTTCGCGAGGACGCATCCGGCGACGCCTCCGCCCACGATGATGGTGTCGAAGCTCTGGGTCATGGACTTCCAATAGTTCCGGGAATGTGACGGTCGATTGAAGCACGCCGGATGGGAGCGGCAAAGTGCCCGCTCCGCGCATCAGCCATCATGGCGGGCGCATGACGGCGACCCCGCCTCCTGCCATAATCTCCGCAACAAGAACGATCGGGAGAACGCCATGACCCTTCGCAGGCTAGTCCTTGCCGCATTCGCTTCGCTGTTCGCGCCGCTCGCCGCGCAGGCGCAATATCCGGACCGCCAGATCACCATGGTGGTGTGCTTCCCGGCCGGCGGCGGCACTGACATCGCAGCCCGTATTATCAACACGCCGCTCGGCGAAGCGCTCGGCAAGCCGGTGATCATCGAGAACCGCGGCGGCGCCGGCGGCAACATCGCGACCACCGCGGTCGCCCGCATGGCGGCGGACGGCTACACCCTGCTGGTCTGCTCCAGCGCCTTCGTGGTCAATCCGAGCCTCTATGCGTCGGCGACCTATGATCCGCTCAAGGACTTCGTGCCGCTGATGGTGATCGGCGCCTCGCCCAACGTGTTCGTGGTACCGGCTCAATCGCCGATCCAGTCGATGAAGGAATTCCTGGAGAAGGCGAAGGCGGCCGACGGCAAGATGAACTGGATCAGTTCAGGCGTCGGCACCACGCCGCAGCTCACCGGCGAGTTGATCCAGATCCGCACCGGCATCAAGATGCAGCATGTCCCCTATGCCGGCGCGGGCCCCGCTACCACCGCGGCGCTCGGCGGCCAGGTGGACCTCTACACCGCCAATATCGGCTCGCTGCAAGCGTTGATCGACGCCGGCAAGCTGCGCGCGGTCGCCGTGACGTCGAAGAAGCGCTGGCCGGGTCTGCCCAACGTGCCGACGCTGGAAGAGGCGGGCATCAAGGACGTGGAGTCCGACACGTTCCAGGGCATCTACGTGCGCGCCGGCACGCCGCAGCCGATCGTCGACCGGTTGGCCAAGGAATTGACCGCAATCCTCAACAGGCCCGACATCAAGGACAAGTACGACAAGGTCGGCCTGCCGGTGGTGGCGGAAGGACCCGTTGGGTTCCGCAAGCGCGTCGAACGCGAGGTGCCGATGTACAAGGAGGTCATCAACAAGGCGAGGTTGCGGATTCCATAACGACCCCTCGACGAACTGGGAACAGCGCATGTCAAAACCGCTCGCCGGAATCCGCGTCATCGAACTGGCGAACTTCATCGCCGGGCCGCTGGCCGGCACGCTGCTCGCCGACATGGGCGCCGACGTCATCAAAGTCGAGCCGCCGAAGGGCGACATGGCGCGCGCGACGCCGCCGAACCGCAACGGCGAGAGCGTCAGCTTCGTCGCGCTCAACCGCAACAAACGCAGCCTGGTGCTCGACCTCAAGCACCCGGAAGCGCAGGAGATCGTGCGTAAGCTCGCGGCCAAGTCCGACGTGCTGCTGGAGGCCTACCGGCCCGGCGCGCTGGACAAGATGGGGCTTGGCGCCAATGACCTCAAAGCGATCAACCCGAAGCTGATCTACACCTCCGTCTCCGGCTTCGGGCAAACCGGGCCGGATCGCCGCCGCGCCGGCGTCAATCTCATCATCGAAGCGTTCTCCGGCGTCCTCTCGGTGACCGGCGCACCGGGCGAGATGCCGATGCGGCCCGGCGTGCAGTCCGCCGACGTGTTCGGCGCGCTGTTTGCGACTTACGCGACGCTCGCCGCCCTGGTCGGCGCGGTGCGCCACGGCGAGGGCCGCATCGCCGACGTGTCGCTGGTCGAGGCCTCGATCGCGGCGGCGGCCTGGGAAGCGGCGGAATATCTCGAAACAGGCAAGGCCCCGCAGCCGATGGGCAACAAGCACCGCCTCACCGCGCCCTATCAGTTGTTCGAGACCAGCGACAAGCGCTACGTCGCGATCGGCACGCCGAACGACGGGCTGTTCACCAAGCTGCTGCAGACATTGAAGCTCGACGCGCATCTCTCGGATCCGCGCTTTGCGACCTACGCCAAGCGCAAGGCCAACGAGGACGCACTCTTGCCGCTGGCCGAGCCCGCCATCAGGCAGTGGAAGGCGGCCGACCTCGAAGCGGCATTGATGACGGCCGGCGTGCCGTGCGCGCAGGTGAACGACTTCCAGGAGGTGTTCGACCACCCGCAGATCAAGGCGCGCGGCGTGGTGAAAGAGGTCTCGCATCCCCGGCTCGGCAAGATGCGGCTCGCGCGCAACCCGATCCTGTTCGACCACGGCGGACCCGACGTCGAGCGACCCGCGCCGATGCTTGGCGAGCATTCGGAGGAAATTTTGAAGGAGCTGGGATATTCAGCGGCCGAAATCCGCAAGCTGGCCGATGCTGGCGTCACGAAACTCACTGCACCCGCGCCTTCCGTCGCAGCCGAATAGTGAGCTGTCATCGCCCGCGAAAGCGGGCGATCCAGTAAACACAGTTGGTACTGGATGCCCCGCTGTCGCGCGCATGACACCGAGGATTCGACTAAGGAAATACCATGCCCCTGCCCCGCAGCTTTCTGTACGTCCCGGCGAACCGCGACAAATTCCTGGAGAAGGCCCTCATTCTTCCCGCCGACGCACTGCTGTTCGACCTGGAGGACTCGGTCCCCGCGGCGGAGAAGGATGCCGCCCGAGCGGGCTTCAAAGCCTACGCGCCCAAAGTCCCGGACCGCGCCTGGGTCCGCGTCAACGGCATGGAGACCGGCTTTGCGGAGGCCGACCTCGACGCCGTGATCGGCGTGAAGGGCCTCGTAGGAATCTTTCTGCCCAAGGTCGAGACACGCGACGACGTGATCCAATGGGACGCGAAGATCGGCAGGCTTGAATCCGCGCGCGGCGTTCCGAACGGTGCGACTCGGCTGGTGCTGTCGATCGAAAGCGCGCTCGGCGTGCTCAACGCCTACGACATGGCGCTGGCGGCGACGCGCGTCGTCTCAAGCTCGTTCGGTGGCGCGCAGGATGGCGATCTCAATACCGATCTCGGCTGCGCGTGGTCGAGCGATGGCCCGGAGATGATGCATGCGCGCTGCCATACGCTGCTGAGTGCGCGAGCGGCTCGGTTCGATTCACCGCTCGACGGCGTGTACGCCAACGTCCGCGATCCGGACGGCTTCGCGAAAGACACTGCGCTGTCGCGCCGCCTCGGCTTCCGCGGCCGTAAGCTGATCCATCCCTCGCAGAT
>JBEVIJ010000198.1:0-8762 GCA_040510745.1 Xanthobacteraceae bacterium | reverse complement strand
CCCGCATGTCGGGCATGTCGATCACGGTCTGCAGGTCGCGGTTGATCTTGTCGATGATCGGCTTCGGCGTGCCTTTCGGCGCAAAGAAGCCGTACCAGCTCGACTCGTCCTTCATGTTGATGCCGAGCTCGATCATGGTCGGCAATTCGGGAAGGAGCTTCGAGCGCGCCGGCCCATTGACCGCAAGCCCGCGAACCTTGCCGGAGCGCACGTGCGGCAACGAGCCACCCGCGGTGGTGAACCAGACCTGAGTGCGGCCCGAGAAGATGTCGGTGTAGGTCTGCGACATCTGGGCATAGGGGATGTGCTGCATCGTGATACTGGTCACGTCCATGAAAAGCACCGAGGCGAGATGCGCACTGGTGCCGATGCCGACCGATGCGTAGTTCAGCGTGCCGGGGTTGGCCTTGGCGTAGTCGACCACGTCCTTGACGGAATGGAACGGCGTCTGGTTCGCCACCATGAATATTTCCAGCGCCGTTCCCACCAGCATGATCGGCTCGAAGCTGGTGACCGGGTGGAACGCAGTGGTCGGCGACAGCGTGACGTTGGTGCCCAGCGTCTGAGCGCCGAAGTGCAGCGTATAGCCGTCGGCGGGCGCCGTGGCCGCAGCCGCCGCGCCGATGTTGCCGCCGCCGCCGGGGCGGTTTTCCACCACGACCTGCTGGCCCCACTTCTGGCTGAGCTTCTCGGCGATCAGCCGGCCCAGAATATCGATGGCGCCGGCGGGCGAGAACGCGATCAGCATTTTCACCGGCCGGTCGGGATAGCTCTGCGCGCGGGCGCTGCCGGGCGCGATCGTCAGGAGAGCGGCGGCAACCACCAGCACGGCCAACAGTTTCCGTCTCATCAATCCCTCCCCCAATCGTCCGGCGTTTGCGGCGCTTTGCATCAGCATGGCGGTGGAACCGCGTGAAATCAATGCGGCAGCCATGCGGCAAAGCCGATCGGGCGCGGTGGAAGAGTCGTTGCGGCTGCTGCGCGCCTCCGGTACTTTTCGGACAATTACAACTGCCGGGTGAGGAAATGGCCGAGTGGTTCGTCGCGAAAAGCTCAGATCTCAAGGACGGCGATCGCCGCATCGTCAATGCCGGTCCGCGCGAGATCGGCGTGTTCCACAAGGATGGCGCCTACTACGCCTATTCCAACATCTGCCTGCACCAGGGCGGACCGGCCTGTGAAGGCCTGACGATCGCCAACGTGGTCGACATCATCGGCCCGGACCGTACCTACGAAGGCCAAAAGTTCGGCGACGAGATGCACTTCGTCTGCCCGTGGCACGGCTGGGAATACGACCTGAAGACCGGCGAGATGGTCGGCGACCGCAAGCAGAAGCTCCGCAAATACGAAGTGGTCAAGCGCGGCGACGAAATCTACGTCGTCGCTTGACAAGCATTGGCCTGACAAGAATTGACCTGAGGAGACACGCTCATGGATATGCCGCGCAGTGACGTTCGCCCGGTCGACTTCGACAGCTTCTCGACGCCGAAGCACCTTGAGCACGCCGCCCAGCAGGCACATAAGCGCAACTATCAGGACTTCCTGATCGTCGACGTCGACTCGCACCATTACGAGAACGAGTCCTACGCCGAAGTGTTCGAATACATCGAGAACCCGATCATGCGCCGCGACGCGATCGACAGCGGCGGCCGCAGCACGGGATGGCTCAACACGCAGGTCGGCGGCCAAAGCCTGGCGGGACGCATCGTCCGCAACAAAGGCCGCAGGCTTGACAAGCCGCGGGCCGCCAAGTACCGCGACATCGGCCTGACGCTCGACTGGATGGATTCGATGGGCGTCGACTACTGCTGCCTGTTCCCGACGCCGATGCTGTTCCTCAGCGCGCATCCGGTCCCCGAAGTCGAGGCCGCGATGGCGCAGGCCTACAACCGCTGGCTCTGCGAGCGCATCCTGGCGCAGGAACCGCGCATCGTGTCGATGCTCTACCTGCCGTTCAACGATCCGGACGCCGCATACAAGACGGTGAAGGAGTTCGGCGGCAAGAAGGGCGTGGTCGGCTTCATGGTGACGTCGCCGCGCTACAAGTCGGTGCACGACAACGCCTTCATCAAGACCTATTCGCTGATCGAGGACATGGGCAAGGTGCTGTCGTTCCACGCCGCCTATAACTGGGACGACCGCGCGCTTGCGATGTGCAACCGCTTCATCGCGGCGCACGCGCTCGGCTTCATGTGGTTCAACATGGTCCACATGACCAACTGGGTGGTGAACGGCCTGCCCGAGCGCTTCCCCAAGCTCAAGGTGATGTGGATCGAAAGCGGCCTGACCTGGGCCTACGCGCTGATGCAGCGGCTCGACCACTCGTACCTGATGCGCACCTCGGACTGCCCGCAGCTCAAGCGCAAGCCGAGCGAGTACATGCGCGAGATGTACTACTCGACTCAGCCGATGGAGATGCCGGACGACAAGTCGCTGCTCGAAGCCACCTTCAAGCAGATCAAGGCCGACACCCAGTTGCTGTGGTCGTCGGACTATCCGCACTGGGACTTCGACCTGCCGTCGACGATCTACGACCTTCCCTTCCTGGACGAGAAGGCCAAGCGCAACATCCTCGGCGGCACCGCGGCCAAGCTGTTCAACCTCGACACCAAGCCGGTGAAGAAGATTCCCTAGCCGCTCAGCGGCGTAAGCGTCGAATGGCCGGGATTTATCCCGGCCATTGGCGTTTTGCGGTCAGCATTGGCGGTTGATACCCGCCCCGGTCTGTGCCCTGATACTTGCAGAAAATAAAACTCTGGGAGGATACGCGTGCAACCCAAGCTCATTGCCGGTGCGCTCGCGCTGGCGCTGTTTGCGCCGGCCACGGCCGCAACCGCGCAAACCGTTACCTTGAATGTCAGCTCCTGGGTGCCGCCATCGCACCTGATCACGGCGGACGTGCTGGTGCCGCTCTGCAAGGACATGGAATCCGCCACGCAAGGGCGCGTGAAATGCAACATGCTGCCCAAGGCCGTGGTTGCTCCGCCGCAGACGTTCGATGCGGTTCGCGACGGACTCGCCGACCTGTCGTTCTCCGCACACGGCTACACACCGGGCCGCTTCGTCGCAACCGACATCGCGGAATTCCCGTTCCTCGGCGACACGTCGGAGTCCATCTCGGTCGCCTACCAGCGCATCCATGACCGCATGCTCACCAAACTGGACGAGCACAAGGGCCTGCATCTGATGGGCGTGTTCACCCACGGTCCGGGCCAGATCTTCAACACCAAGCGCGCGGTCAATTCGTTGAAGGATCTCGATGGCATGAAGATCCGCGTCGGCGGCGGTCTGGTCGTCGATATCGCCAATGCGCTCGGCACCGTGCCGATGCTGAAACCCGCGCCGGAAAGCTACGAGCTGTTGAGCCAGGGCGTGGCCGACGGTGTGTTCTTTCCGAAGGAAGCCGCGATGTCGTTCAAGCTGGTGCCGCTGCTCAAGCATGCAACCTACGTTCCCGGCGGGCTCTACAACGTCACCTTCGGCATGGTGATGAACCCGGCCAAGTGGAAGCAGATTTCTGTAGAGGACCAGGCCGCGATCAACAAGCTCAGCGGTGAGGCGCTGGCGCGCCGGGCCGGCAAGGCGTGGGACGCGACCGACGTGCGCGGCGAGAAGGCACTGCGCGACGCCGGCGTCCCGATCGTCACCGCGAGCCCGGAGTTTGTCGCCGAGATCAGATCCCGCACCACAAAGCTGGAGCAGGCCTGGGCGGAGAAAGCCAAAGCGAAGGGCCTCGACGGCACGGCCGCGCTCGCGGCTCTGCGCGCAGAGATCGTCAAGACGAAAAACTGATTCAAGCGGGGCGACGAGCTGCGGCATCCCGGTTCGCCGGGGTGCCGCTATCGGGGGGAGCATGAACGGCCGGCCAGTGCTGGACCAGTTCGACCGCGTCGTGGCGCCAACGCTTGGCGCCCTCGCCGCGCTCGTGCTGTTCGCCATGATGATGCTGACCTGCGTCGACGTGATTGGGCGCTACTTTTTCTCTCGCCCGATCTTCGGCGGCTTCGAGCTCACCGAGATGATGCTGGCGGCGATGATCTTCCTCGGCCTCCCGCTGGTGACGTTGCGCAACGAACACATCACGGTCGACGTGCTCGATTCCGTCACGCCGGACTGGCTCTTCCGCCTGCAGCATATCGCGGCCTGCGTGATCGGAATGGTATCCACCGGATACCTCGCATGGCGGCTCTGGATTCGGGCTGACACGCTCTACATGGGTGGCGAAACCACGGCGCAGCTCAAGATCAAGCTCGGCTACCTCGCCTACTCCATGAGCATCCTGATGGCGCTCACCGCGGTTGCGTTGTTCGTGGTGATGTCCCGGCAGCCGCAGCGCAACGTTCCCGGCGAAGGCGGCGCCACGTGATCGAAACTCTTGTCGGCTTCGCCGCGTTCCTGATCCTCGCCTTCCTGCGCGTACCGATGGCGTTCGCCATGGGCATCGTCGGCTTTGTTGGCGTCGGCTACATGCTCAACTTCAATGTCGCCGCCTCGTCTATCGCGCAGGTCACCTACGAGACCGGCATGTCCTACACGCTGTCGGTCATTCCGCTGTTCATCCTGATGGGCAATTTCGTGGTGCGTGCGAAACTGTCTGACGAGCTGTATCACGCCGCCTATTGCTTCCTCGGCCACCTGCGCGGCGGACTGGCCATGTCCACGGTGATCGCCTGCGCCGGGTTCGGCGCGATCTGCGGCTCCTCGATCGCCACGGCAGCCACCTTCACCAAGGTGTCGTATCCCTCGATGCGCAAATACGGCTACAGCGATGCGCTGGCGGCCGGCTCGATCGCCGCTGGCGGCACGCTCGGCATCCTGATTCCGCCGTCCGTCATCATGGTGATCTACGGCATCATGACAGAGACCAGCATCGGCAAGCTGTTCATCGCCGGCATCATCCCCGGCCTCTTTGCCACCGTGCTGCTGTGCCTGGCGGTGGTCTGGATCACGCGGCGCGACCCCGCCGCCGGCCCGCCGGCCGAGCCAAGCTCCTGGGCGGAGCGCGGGGAAGCCCTCAAATACGTCTGGCCGGTGATCATGCTGTTCGTGCTGGTGATTGGCGGCATTTACGTAGGCGCGTTCACGGCCACCGAAGGCGCCGGCATCGGCGCCGGCGGCGCGTTCCTGTTTGCGCTGTCGCGGCGCGCGCTGACTTGGCGCGTGCTGTTCGAGGTACTGGTGGAAAGCGCCCGCACCACCTCGATGCTATTCATGATCCTGATCGGCGCGCTGCTGTTCGCGAGCTTCGTCAACTACACGACCATGCCGGGCGACCTCAAAGCCTTCGTCTCGCTGTTCAATGCGACGCCATGGCTGGTGATCGTCGCGATCTGCGCGATCTACGTAATCCTCGGTACCGCGATGGAAGAGCTGTCGATGATCCTGCTCACCGTGCCGCTGTTCTTTCCGGTGGTCACGTCGCTCGGCTACGACCCGATCTGGTTCGGCATCATTGTGGTGATCGTGGTGCAGATCGGATTGATCAGCCCGCCGGTCGGCATGAACATCTTTGTTGTGAAGAACCTGCTGCGCCACCTCTCGATCAGCACAGTGTTCCGCGGCGTGACGCCGTTCACCGCCGCGCTGGTCTTGCTGCTGGCGGTGATCGTGGCGTTCCCAGGCCTCGCAACCTGGCTGCCCGGCTACATGAAATAGGCGCGCTCAATCCTGCCGCTCGTCCCCGCAGCGATCATCGCAACCGCCGCCCACGATCGGAGCCGGGCTCGTCATAGACGCGAGCTTCGCCGTTCTTGAGGGAGAGACGAGAAGCCTCCTCATTGGTGACGCGCCGAGGAGACAACTCGGCAATGTGGCCCGGAGAAAAATGTCTCAGCACATTCGCCACGGCTTCTTTGCGGGGGCTCGCCGTGATCCAGACCTCACGCGACGTGCCGTGCCGCACGTCGACGAAATGCATTCCATCGGTATAAGCGTTGTTCATCAGCGTCGTGCTGCGGCAAACAATCCCAGATGCGGCCGGCACGAATTATTGCACCAAACGAGCGCGCTTTGACAGATGGAAATTTCACAGACGATAAACGCGTTTGTTCGCCACCCGGCAGATCGAGAGGACGCTACTGACTACCCGCGATCCCGGCCTTGGTGATCACCTCGCCCCAGCGCACGATCTCGTCGGAGACAAACGCCCGCATCGCGTCCGGCGACGGCGAGACCTGCGGCAAGGTGCCGTCTTGGCTAAGCAGGTCTCGCACCTCGCGCTCCGCCATGATGGCGCGGATTTCCCTGGAGAGCTTGTCGACGATCTCCTTGGGCACGCCGCCCGTGGTCGTGATGGTGTGCCAGGACGATGCGTCGTAGCCCGGCATGCCGGCTTCGGCGAGCGGCGGAACGGCCGGCAGCGCCGCCACGCGCTGCGCCGTGGTGACGCCGAGCGCACGGATTTTCCCGGACTCGATCAGGCCGCGCGCCGGCGGCACGTCGGCGAACATCATGGAGACGTGGCCGGCGGTGATATCCAGCAGCGCGGGCGCGGTGCCTTTGTACGGCACATGAACCAGATCGACGCCGAACCGGCTCTTGAAGATTTCTGCGTTGAGATGGTGGAACGTGCCCGGCCCCGGCGAGGCGAACGAAAGCTGGCCCGGCTTTTCCTTCGCGAGATTCACGAGATCCTCGACCGACTTCACCGGCAGCGCCGGATTGACCACCAGCACGAACGGCACCCGCGCCAAGAGCGCGATCGGGGTGAGGTCCTTGCGCGGATCGTAGGCGAGATCCTTCCGCACGGTCACGTTGAAGGCGAGGATTGTGCTCGACGCCATCATGATGGTGTAGCCGTCCGGAGCAGCGCGCGCGACGGCCGTCGCCGCCGTGATGCCGCCGCCTCCCGGCCGGTGATCCACCACAAACGGCTTGCCGAGACGCTGCTCCAGCTTTTGCCCGAGCAGCCGCGCGAACAGGCCCGTCACGCCGCCGGGTGCGAACGGCACCACGAAGGTGACGGCGCGGTTGGGATAGTCGTTGGCCTGGGCCGAGGCGCGGCTCGACGCGGTGGCGAGCAACACGGCCGCGAGTGCGATGATGCGAAATGACGTCATACGGCTATCCTAAAGCACGATCCCGAGAAGTGCGTAGCGGTTTTCGGAAAAGATCGTGCTCAAGCTAGCGCATCATCCAGTCGAGCGAGACCCGGCCGGGGCCGAGGAATATCAAAAGCAACAAGCCGCCGCAGATGGCGAGATGCTCCAGCGCGATGGTGAACTGCATGCGCCGGGCCGGCCCTTCGTGATCGAACGGGCGGTGCGCCAGCAAGGTCGCGAACGCGGTGAAGCCGAGCAGCAGCGCCGCGCCCCAGCCGGAATAGATGCCGAGCAGCACCGTCAATCCTCCGATGAGTTGCACCGCGATCACCAGCGGCCGGAGCAATTCAGGATTCGGCAGCTTGAGCGCCTCCAGCTCGGCGATGGAATCGGCGCGATGGGTCAGCTTGTCGACGGCGCTGTAGAGATAGACGGCACTCAGGAAGATACGCGCGACAAGAAAGCCCAGGTCGGAGAGATCAGTCATCTTGCCCCGCCCCCGGCGTCATGTGCTGTTCTGCGCCGAAGGGACGCCAAACCAGCATGCGATGAAGTCCTGTCATCATCAAAGCAATTGTATTTGGTCCATCAGCGCGAACGCCAGGAATCGTCAGGCGACGTAATCTGACGCATCCGTGTGACCTCGATCGTGGAAGAGGCAGGCACTGCCAGCATGTTGGCCGAGATGAGGCTGCCAAACACATTTTCCGGATTTGCAAAGAAATTGTCTGCACTGAACAAGGGCGGCAGATGCCAGTACAAGCGGTAGCCCGCTGAAAGCAGCCATTGAATCAGTTCTTTGGACATTTCGTCGCGATCGTTCTCGACGTAGAGGAAGGGGCCGAGCCGCGCGATTGTATTTTTGGCGCCCTCGAGAACTTGCAGCTCCATCCCTTCGACGTCAATCTTGATAAGGTGGCAGGCCTCAAGTTCGTGGGAGTCCAGCGAAGCGATTGCAACCGTCTCGCCCTCCTCCGAGACCGATGGTTTCGCGTCACCGAAGTTGGCGGCCGCGGAATAGTCGAACGCCGGCATCCGCAGCACGGCGGCTTCGCGGCCAAGGCCGCCATTGATAGCCTGGACATTTGAAAGCTGGTTGAGCGCCAAATTTCCGCAAAGCATTTGATAGATGATGCGCTGTGGTTCAAACGCCAGCACCTTGCCGCTAGTCCCCACTGCCTGAGCAAAGAAAACCGTGTGAGTCCCGATGTTGGCGCCGGCTTCGACCACCGTCATACCTGGTTTGACAGTCTGACCGAGCAATCGCATCTCGGCCTCGCAAAACTCGCCGTAAGTATCGAGCGAACGGCCAACGTAGATGTCATTTGCGAAATACATCATCACGCCATGCCGGCATGCTTCACGCGAAGGTGCTGACTTTCGAAGACGTCGCGCCGATCCGGCATGGCGCGAATTATACAGAATGATGCGGCTGGAAACGCTACCGCGGCTATGCCAGGGCGCTTTGCGTAAACAGAAATTCGTTTCGTTTGGTAGCGGGGGACGGGCTCGAACCGCCGACCTACGGATTATGATTCCGCCGCTCTAACCAGCTGAGCTACCCCGCCATCCAGACCGATCGCCGGAGCTTGGCTCCGGCGGGGGCCACATCTAGGGCATCCGGCGCGCCTTTCCAAGAGGAATAGCGGTCGCCTTGCACCCCGGAACAATATGCTATTGTGGGGCATCACCGGTCGCCCCTTCATGAGGAAAAGGAAACGT
>JBEVIJ010000197.1:0-5905 GCA_040510745.1 Xanthobacteraceae bacterium | reverse complement strand
CCCGATCGTGATGGCCGACCATCGCGGCGCCGGTGGTGCTGCTGCTCCAGTTGCCGCAGGTGCGATCGTCACCGGCCGGGAACGCCGTGCCGTCGGCCTGCGAGCCCGTCAGGATGTCGTGACGGTTCGGCGTGTCGCCGCGGCCGTTGATCACCGCGCCCTTCTCGCTCAGCGAGTTTTCCTTGCTCAGCTTGTTGCTGGCGCTGTGCAGGTCGGCAACGCTCGCCGCGACCACGGTGCCCTTGACGTTCTGCCACGGGCCCTTGCCGATCCGGTCCTTGGCGTTGACCGCGTTGGCGCCCTGCGTGCTGAGATAGGCGCGCCAGGTCTTGCCGGTCGTGCCGGCGGCGGTGGCGAGCCTCGTGCAATGCGCGTCGGCGCCGGCAAGGCCGCCGAGATCGCCGCCCTTGCCGGGCCCTTCGCTGGTGATGAAGAAGGTCATGTTGGCCTGCTGTGCTTGCGCCGGTGCAGCGAAGCCCAGGGCAAGCAGCGCGGCGGACGTCAGCAGCGAGACGCGGACGGTCGATGTCATTCGGGTGTCTTCCATGAAAGTCCTCCCATGAACGCGGCGCTGGATCAGCGCCGGATAAGATAGAGAACAATTAGCAGGGCAGAATCGTCCCGCACGGTTACATTATTGTGATGGAGGCGAGCCGGAGGCGTTTCAGCCGGTGAAGGCGAGCCACACCGGCGCTGGCGCCGACGCCAGGCGCTCTCCGATCACGCAGTTCCGCCCCGCCGCCTTGGCCTGATAGAGCCGCTGGTCGGCGAGTTGGAACATCGCGTCGTAGGAGGACACGCTTGCATCGCACGTCGCGACGCCGACACTCACCGTGACGCGAGAGCCTTCCGTGCTGGCGGCGATCTCGCGCCGCACGCGCTCGCCGAGCGCCAATGCCGGCCCTGCCGAGAGACCGTCGCAGATCAGCACGAACTCCTCGCCGCCGAACCGGTACACCTGATCGGTCGCGCGCACCGTCGCCATGATCTCGCGCGCGATGCGGCGCAACACTTCGTCGCCGGCGCTGTGGCCGAAACGGTCGTTGAAGCTCTTGAAGTGGTCGATGTCGACCAGCAGCAGGCTGACCGGCCGCCTGGACACGACCGCGTCCTCGATCATGCCGCGACCCTGCGTTTCCAGCCGGCCGCGGTCGAACGCGCCGGTCAGCGCGTCGCGGCCGGTGCGCGCCAGCAGGTCCTCGTAGCGCTCGCGGTAGGTCAGCGTGTCGAACACGTCCGAGATGCGCGGCGAACTGCGGCGTTTGAGTTGCGGACGCTCGCACCAGCACAGATACGCGCCGACCAGGACGGCATAGAGCGAGACCGACAGCATCTTGGCGAGCCAGCCGCCGACCAGCACCGACGCCGGCGCCCCGGTGAGCAGATGCAATCCCGCATAGAACATGAGCTGGTCGAAGGTCAGCACGACCGCGCCGGCAACGCCCAGCCGCAGCAGGATGCTGTCCGACAGGCAGCCGCGCAGCCGCTCGTAAAGCAGGATGATCATGATGCAGTCGGCAAACAGCAACACCGTGCTCCACACCATCAGCGTTCCCATCTGATCGAGGAAGCCGAAGTCGACGATGTGGCCGGGCGCCAGCGCGACAAGCTGGTGATGACGCATCAAGGCCGCCAGCGCGACCATCAGCAGGTTGCCGAACAGCAGGCCGTAGATCGGCTGGCGCACCACCATCGCGTCCTCGCGGATGTACACCATCAGCAGCAGCATCAGCTTACCGGTGAACAGCACGCTGGAGCCCGGCGACGTGACGATACCGAGCGGCAGCGCCACGTAGAGCACGCTGGCGAGATAAGTCTCGATGAAGTGCATGACGCCGAGCGCGCAGAAGAACGCGCCGATGCCGAGCCGATGGCGCGCGCGAAACAGCGCGGCGAGCGCGGCGAAGTAGATGAGCGCGTCACCCACCAGCAGCAGCAGATTGTGCCACTCGGAATTCAATCAGGCGGTCCCGGCGATCCATGTGACCGACGGCGCGCACGAGCGCCATCGGTCTCCCCAGCCCCGGAATCGTAGTGGCCGGCGGTTAACGAATCCGCCCATCGGCCGTTAGGATTGCGGTAATCGCAGGGGCTCAAACGAGCGCAACCAAGCCACTTTTCCGTCCTTGCGCCGCGCTTCCCATTCTTCCCGTTGCGCCGCGCTTCCCGTTCGTTCGAAAATGGGCCAACGGCAAACACGGCGCGCGGGACGACATGACACGGTTCGGTTGGCTGATCGGCGTTTTCATCCTACTCGCCTCAGGCTCGGCTCAAGCGCAAACGCAGCTCAAGGTGATCGTGTTCCCCGGCCTGTCGAACCTGATGCAGGTCGCGGCGCAGGCGCAGGGCTATTACGCCAAGCACGGCCTCACGGTGGAACTCGTCAACACGCCAAACTCGACCGAACTGCGCAACGGTCTCTCCGAAGGGCGCTACCACATCGCCCACGCCGGCGTCGACAATGCGGTGGCGCAGGTCGAGACGGCGAAGGTCGACCTGTTCGTGTTCATGGGGGGCAACAATGGCAACAACAGCCTGTTCGTGCGGCCCGAGATCAATTCGTACGATGACTTGCGCGGCAAAACGCTTGCAGTCGATGCGACGGACACCGCCTTCGCGCTGCTCGCCTACAAGATGCTTCAGGCCAAAGGACTGAAGAAGGGCGACTACCAGGTCAAGCCGCTGGGCGCACCACTGGCGCGGCTGCAGGCCATGGCGAGCGATCCGAACATTGCCGTGGCGATCCTCAGTCCACCACAGACCGCGATGGCGCAAAAAGCCGGTCTCAAGAACTTCGGCACCGCCGTCTCGGTGATCGGTCCCTACCAATCGGACGCGGGCTGGGTGTTGCGCTCCTGGGGCGAAGCGAACGCCGACACATTGGTCCGCTACATCCAGGCCAATATCGAAGGCAGCCGATGGGCCTTGAACCCGGCCAACCGGGCAGCGCTGACTGCCTTGCTGGTCGAACGGCTCAAGCAGCCGCCAGACATCATCGAGCAATCGCTCAAGGTGTCATTGGACCAGAACGGCTATGCGCCCGACGCCCGGTTCGACATGGCGGGCTTCGAGAATGCGCTCAAGCTGCGCGCCGACATGCTCGGCACCTGGGGCGGCAATCCGCCGCCGCCGGCCAGCAAATATCTCGACCTGAGCCACTATCAGAAGGCGCTCGCGGGGCTCTGACGCGAACGCAAGACCGGGGTTGACGGAACGGCGCGCGCTTGGCCTATAGGCGGCCGCATGCCCAAGATCACCTACATCGACCAGGACGGAACCGAGCGCGCCGTCGAAGCCGAGCTCGGCGCGACGGTGATGGAAACCGCCATCAACAACGACGTGCCGGGCATCCTCGCGACCTGCGGCGGCTCATGCTCCTGCGCCACCTGCCATGTCTATGTGGATGAGGAATGGTTCGAGAAGCTGCCGCCCCTGTCGCTCGAAGAGCTGGACATGCTCGACACCGCGCACGACCTCGAGCCGAATTCCCGGCTGTCCTGCCAGATCCTGGTCACCGAGGAGATCGACGGCCTGGTCGTGAAGACCCCGCCTCGGCAGATCTAAATCCCGTCCACAGGGCGGCAGACAGCCTTCCGCTCCCCCTCGCACTTCACTACCATCCTCGCATGCCGCCACTGATGCGTGGGAGCGCGCCATGACCGTCCGGGCTGCTTTGCTGATCGCCATCTTGAGTGTCAGTGCCGCCGGGGCGGTGCTGCCCAATGCCGCCAACGCCCAGGCCAAGCCGGAGACAATTCCGCGCTTCGAGCCGCAGCCGTTCTGGCCGAAGCCGCTGCCCGAGAACTGGATCCTCGGCCAGGTCTCCGGCATCGCGGTCGACAGGAACGATCACATCTGGATGGTGCACCGGCCGGCCACGCTGCTCGACGATGAGAAGGGCGCGCAGAAAGTCCCGCCGGAGACCAAGTGCTGCAAGGCGGCCCCGGCGGTGCTGAAGTTCGACACCGACGGCAATCTGCTCGCCTCATGGGGCCCGGCGTCCGGCAACTGGGTCAAGAACGAGCACGGCATCCATGTCGATGCCGCCGGCAACGTCTGGGTCGGCGGCAACAACGACGGCGACCAGATTTTGCAATTCTCGCCCGACGGCAAATTCATCCAGCAGGTCGGCAAGGACGACGGCACCAAGGGCTCGAACTCCACGACGCGGCTTGGCCGCCCGGCGCACATGACGACCGACGACGCGGCGAGCGAAATTTACGTCGCCGACGGCTACGGCAACCGCCGCATCGTCGTGTTCGATACCAAGACCGGCGCCTACAAGCGGCACTGGGGCGCGGGCGGCACCAAGACGCCGCACGACGACAAGCTGCCGGCCTATTCGCCGGCCGCGGCGTCCTCGCCAAGCTTCCACAATCCGGTGCACTGCGTGCGACTGTCCCACGACGGCCTCGTCTATGTCTGCGACCGCACCAACAACCGCATCCAGGTGTTCCGCAAGGACGGCAGCTACGTGAAGGAGTTCAAGGTCGCGCCCGAGACGCTGCAGAACGGCGCGGTATGGGACCTGGTGCTGTCCGAGGACCCGCAGCAGCGTTTCATTTTCGTCGCCGACGGCGCCAACGGCCAGGTCATCACCATCGAGCGCGAGAACGGCGGCGCTCTCACGCAGTGGGGCCGCCACGGCCGCCAGCCGGGCCAGTTCAAGTGGGTGCACAACATCGCGATCGACAGCAAGGGCAACCTCTACACCGCCGAGGTCGGCTTCGGCCGCCGCGTGCAAAAATTCCGGAGAGTCGAGTGATCAAAAGAACGCTTCTGTTGGCCGCCGTGGGCGTGACGCTCGGCTCCTGCGGGGTTTCGGGCGCCAAGGGCAACGACACCGGTGGCATCATTCCCTGGTCGCCCGAGGCGGAGCGGACCGCGCTCGCTTTCGCGGACCACCAATGCTACGCGTCGAGCTGGGGTCGCAAAAGTGCGAGGATCACCAGCGTGCGCCGCGTCTATGGCGACTACATCGTCTATCAGTGCGTGTTCGACGGACCGTGGCGTCGCAGCGGACGGGACTAGCTCTCGTTCACGCACCAGCGCGATCACCGGCACGCAATCGTCGGCCTAGCCGTTGCGCCCCTCGCCGCGCAGCGTCGCCAGCCCGATCCCGGTCGATTCGAAGCCGCCATCGACCGCAAGCGTCTGCCCCGTGATGTAGCTCGCCCGCTCGCTACACAGGAACACGATCGCCTCGGCGAGCTCCTCCTCCAGGCCGTAGCGGTTGAGCGGGATGGCGTCGTGGTAGTCGGCGCGGATCGCCGGGGTATGCACCTTCTTCGCCATCGCGGTGTCAACCGGGCCGGGCGCCACCGCGTTGACCCGGATGCTCAGCGCCGCAAGCTCGGCCGCCTGCTGCTTGGTCAGGTGCGCCAGCGCCGCCTTGGAGGTGCCGTAGGCGACGCGCAACGTCGAAGCGCGAAATCCAGAGATCGAGGTGACGTTGACGATCGCGCCGCCGCCTGCTTCGCGCATCTGCGGCGCCGCCGCCTGCACGCACAGGAACGCGCCGGTGAGATTGACCGCGAGCGTGCGCTGCCAGTCATCGAGCGTGGTCTCGAGCAACGGCTTGAACACCGCGATGCCGGCGTTGTTGACCAACGCGTCGAGCCGGCTGAACCGCTGCGCGGCCGCGGCGAAGGCGCGCGTCACGGCGGCGGGATCGGCGACGTCGCAATGCAGGGCGAGCGTCGCGTCGGGCTGGCCCAGCGCCGCATACGTCCGGGTCAGCGTTTCGTTGTCGATGTCGAGCAGCGCCACGCGCCAGCCGTCGGCGAGAAAGCGCTTCGCGGCCGCCAGCCCGATGCCGCGCGCGGCGCCGGTGACAAGTGCGACCTTTTGTTTTGTATCCGCCATCGAAGTGGCCCCATCGCCAAGCTGGCCTGCGCCGCGTCAA
>JBEVIJ010000196.1:0-12676 GCA_040510745.1 Xanthobacteraceae bacterium | reverse complement strand
GCGACGGTGTTGTTCACCTTGGTTCAATCTCCCCGCATTGCTGCCACCCGGGCCGATGCTGGCGAGGCGCCGGAACCGTGGTATTATCGCCAAAATCGCCAATTCGGAGATCGGAAATGTCGGCCAAGAAGCTCACCGGCTCGTTCGTCGCCCTGATCACGCCATTCAACAAGGACGGCTCGGTCGACTTCGAGGCGTTCCGCTCGCTGCTCAAGTTCCAGGCCGACAATGGCACCTCGGCGATCCTGATCATGGGCTCGACCGGCGAGACCTCGATGCTCTCCCCGGAGGAGAAGAAGAAGATCATCGTCGAGACGGCCAAGATGAAGACCGCGGCCATGCCGATCTTCTTCGGCTGCACCGGCAACAACACCGAATCCACCATCGCCAACGTCAGGTTTGCTAAGGACAACGGCGCCGATGGCGCCATCCTGGCCGCGCCGGCCTATATCTGCGCCCCGGAGGCCGACATCGAGGGCTTCTTCCTCGACATCGCCGACGCCACCGACTTGCCGCTCGGCATCTACAATAACCCGCCGCGGGTGAAGAGCGACCTGCACTGGGACCACCTGCTGCGCATCTTCAAGCACCCGAACTACGTCATCCATAAAGAGTCGACCGCCCGGGTCGGCCAGGTGGCGCAGGTGCTGGCCGGCAAGCCGAACGTCTCGGTGATGTGCTGCGACAGCCCGAACCTCGGCCTCGTGGTGCCGACCATGAGCCTCGGCGGCCACGGCACCGCCAACATGACCGGCAATCTCGCGCCGGCGGAGCTCGCGACCATCTCCAAGCCCTGGACGAGCTACGCCGAGGCCGAAGGCTTCAGGCAGGCCTACCTCGGCCTGCTGCCGCTACTGCACTACACCTACTCGGCGATCAACCCGGTTGCGGTGAAGTCGCTAATGAAGGCCGTTGGCCTGCCAGCGGGTGATCTCCGCAAGCCGCTCACCAACCTGGACGGCGAGGCGCTGGCGAAAGGCATCCGCATCATCCAGGAGCTCGGCCTCGACAAGCGGTACGGCTATCGCGTCAAGCCGCTCTCGGCGGTCGCCGCCTAGCCCCGGTGGATCTCGGCATCCGCGGCAGGAAGGCGCTGCTGAGCGGCGCGAGCCGGGGTCTCGGCCGCGCCTGCGCTCACGCGCTTGCCGCGGAAGGCGTCGATGTGACCATCGTTGCTCGCACACAGGATGTGCTGGAACGCGCCGGCGCGGAGATCGCCAAGGCGACCGGAGCGAACGTGACGACGGTCGCCGGCGATATCACCACCAAGGAAGGCCGCGCCGCCGCGCTTAAGGCGTGTCCTCAGCCTGACATCCTGGTCAACAACGCCGACGGACCGGTGCCCGGCGATTTCCGGGATTGGTCGCGCGAGGATTGGATCACCGCGCTCGACACCATGATGCTGAGTCACATCGAGATGATGCGGCTCACGGTCGACGGTATGATGGAGCGCGGCTTCGGCCGGATCGTCAACATCGTGTCGCGTAGCGTGAAAACGCCGCAGCTTGAGCTCGGCCTCTCCAACGGTGCGCGGTCCGGCCTGGTCGGCTTCGTCGCCGGCCTGGCTCGCCAGACCGTCGCGCGCGGAGTCACCATCAACAACCTGTTGCCTGGCATCTTCGACAGCGATGCGCAAAAGCGTCACATCGAGCGCATGCTGGAGATGACCGGCAAGTCGTTCGATCAGGTCTGGCGCGAGCGCGCTGCCGCCAATCCGGCGAAACGCTACGGCGATCCCAAGGAACTCGGCGCCCTTTGCGCCTTCCTTTGCTCGAGCAATGCCGGTTACATTACAGGGCAAAGCTTGGTGATCGACGGAGGAAGCTACCCGGGGACCTACTGAAGCATGATCCCAAGTGTGTAGCGGTTTTCGGAACAGATCATGCTTGGTGAGGGTCACTTTGGTATTTGGGGGATGCGATGAAACGGCTTTTCTCTCTGGCGCTCGCTGCCGCCTCGCTGACCTTGTCTCCGAACCTTGCCGCGGCGCAGGCCTATCCGAACCGCACCATCACCGTGGTTGTGCCGTTCCCGGCCGGCGGGTCGGTCGATGGCGTCGCCCGCATTCTGGTGCAGAAGCTCAACCAGATCCCGGGCTGGTCCGCGATCGTCGAAAACCGCGCGGGCGGGGCGGGCGGAACGGTCGGTGCCAACACGGTCGCGAAAGCGGCGCCGGACGGCTACACGCTGATGCTGACTGCGTCGGTGAATGCCATCAACCCGCTGCTGTTCAAAAACCTGCCGTATGACTTCGTGAACGACTTCACGCCGATCACCCTGCTGGCGATCGGCCCGCTGCTGGTCAGCGCGCCGCCGACCATCCCGGTCAGCAATCTCAAGGACTTTTTCCAAATGGTACGCAAGGACCAGCAGAAATACACCTTCGGTCACACCAGCCCGGGTTCGGCGAGTCATCTCGCGATGGAGCTGTTGAAGCGCGATGCCAAGCTGGACACACTGATCATCGCATACAAGGGAACGGCTCCGGCGCTCAACGACCTGATGGGCGGGACCATTCACTTGATTGCCGACCCGATGCTATCGTCGCTGCCGCTCGCGCAGGGCGGCAAGACCAAGGCGCTTGCGGTCACCAGCCTGAAGCGGATGGCCGCGGCGCCGGACGTTCCCACGGTCGAAGAGGCGGGCATGAAGGGCTTTGAACTGGTGTCCTGGTATGGCGTGTGGGGACCGAAGGCCATGCCGGCGGACATCACCAACAAGCTGCAGGCCGAGATGGCCAAGATCATCAAGCAACCGGATGTATCGCAGCGCCTGCTGACCATCGGCTTTGAGCCGGTCGGCTCGACTGCGCCCGAGTTCGACAAATACATCAAGGATGAAATGTCGAAGTACGAAAAAATCATCAAGGCCGCCAACATCAAGCTGGACTGAAGGTACCGCCTCGATGCGCTGGCTGATCCTTGCACTCTCCCTTTTTGTCGCCGGCTGCAGCGGCGACTACGCGTACCAGCGCGAAGCCAGCCTGCAGGCGCACAGCGTTTTTCCGCAGAACTACCGGGCGGAGATTGTCGCGCTGATGCGCACTTATCTCAACGATCCGACCGGGGTGCGCGACGCGTATGTGTCGGAACCCGCGCAACGCACGATCGAAGGCGTCAACCGCTATTTCTCCTGCGTCCGTTACACCGCCAAGAAGACCGGCGGGCAATATGCGCCCAGCAAGGACAGCCTGATTTTGTTTCGCAGCGGCCGTCTCGAGCGCGTCGTCGACAGCGAGATCATGGCGCGAGGCCAATGCAAGGACATAGCCTACGTGCCGTTCCCCCAGCTGCAGCAAATGACGCGCTAGCACTCAGCCGAGCAGCACGCGCACCATCGCAGCGACGCCGGCAAACGCGCCGCCGAACACCATGAGCAATCGCTGAAACCAGGATTCCGCCTCCGCCTTGGGTTCGGTGGCGGCGGTGAGATTGCGGGACCCGGCAAGATCCCGGGACAACGTATCGAGCGAAACGGCGATCGGCGTATCCGCCCGGCGATCCAACTCGTTGATCTCGTCGGCGCTGACGACCTGCACGGTGTCGATGCTGACCGTCGTGGTCGCGTTTGCAGCGGCATCGGCAAGCCGGCGCGCGCCGTCAGCCTCCTCGGCTGTCACCACGCGCACCCGTGCCAGCTCGTAGGCCGCGAAGGCCTGTGCGGCGGCGGGCGTTATGGTGACTGGTGTCGCCACGGGCGCCGCGACGACTCTGGCCTTGGCGCGGTGCTTGACCGCGACCTTGGCGTAATCGCCGTTCTGCTTCTTGACGGTGCGAGTCGCGGAGGTCGCGACCGGCTTTCGCATGAAGGACTTCAGCTTGATCGGCTTGGCCTCGGTGGCCGGCGGGCTGGGTGCGGCGGTGGCGGGAACTGCCAACGCAAGCGAGCACACTACGGCTGCGGTCAAGATGCGGATAAGGCTGGCGGTCATCACGTCCTCCCCTCAGGCTCGGGACCGACGCCATTCGCGCCAATGGCCGTGACCTCAGCTTGGCGCAATTGGGGAATTGTCGGGCCCATACGTGGTCGGAATGGGGCCGCCGGTCCGGTCGTGGCGGCTCCCGCTCCTGCGGAAATGTTTCCGATTCGGGGAATCGGTGGCTCGTTCGCTGTTGAATTCCCTGGTTGATTCCGGACCGCGTGGGCGCGACATTGCTTGAGTTCCCGCCCGCAGAGCGTTCCTGCCGGTCTGCAAGCCCAAGGATTTGCCTCAAATGCCGGCCCTGGTCGCGTTGTGGTGCGTTGCGGCGCTGCTGGCTCTGGCAGTGGCCGCGATCGGCGCGGCGCGAACCACGGTCGGTTCGTTCCTTGTCTACGGCGGCAGTCTGATCGCCTCGCTGCTGGCCCTCGCGGTCGGCGTGATTACGCTGATCGACGGAGCCCCGGCCGAGCCGATGGTGCTGCCGGTCGGATTGCCGGGCTTGGGCGCGCACTTCCGGGTCGATGCGCTCTCCGCATTCTTTCTCGTGGTGGCCAACCTCGGCGGCTCGGCGGCGAGCCTCTACGGCATCGGCTATGGCCGGCATGAGCGCACGCCGCTTCGCGTGCTGCCGTTTTTCCCGGCCTATCTTGCCGGCATGAACCTCGTCGCCCTGGCGGACGATGCGTTCAGCTTCCTGGTCGCGTGGGAGTTCATGTCGCTGTCATCGTGGGCGCTGGTGATGGCCAACCACCGCGCGCCCGAGAATGCACGCGCCGGCTACATCTATCTGGTCATGGCGAGCTTCGGCACGCTGGCGCTGCTGCTTGCCTTCGGCCTGCTCGCCGGAGCGGGCGGCGACTACGCCTTTGCGGCCATGCGCACGCATCATCCGGAGCAGACCACGGGCCTGATCGTGCTGCTGCTGGCGCTGCTCGGCGCGGGATCGAAGGCCGGCTTGGTGCCGCTGCATGTCTGGCTGCCTCTCGCGCATCCGGCGGCGCCGAGCCACGTCTCGGCGCTGATGAGCGGTGTGATGACCAAGATCGCCGTCTATGGGTTCATCCGCATCGTGTTCGACCTCGTCGGCGAGCCGGTGTGGTGGTCGAGCATGATCGTGCTGGCACTCGCCGGAGTCACCACCGTGCTCGGCGTGCTCTACGCGCTGATGCAGCACGACCTCAAGCGGCTGCTCGCCTATCACACGGTCGAGAACATCGGCATCATCTTCATCGGCATCGGCCTCGCGATGGCGTTCCGCGCCAGCAACATGAATTGGGCCGCGGCACTGGCGCTGACTGCGGCGCTGTTCCACGTGCTCAACCATTCGATTTTCAAGAGTTTGCTGTTCTTTGGCTCGGGCGCGGTGTCGAACGCCACAGGCGAGCGCAACATGGAGCACCTCGGCGGCCTCATCCACCGCATGCCGAAGACGGCGGTCGCGTTCCTGATCGGCTGCGTCGCCATCTCGGCGCTGCCGCCGCTCAACGGCTTCGTCTCCGAGTGGCTGACGTTCCAGGCGATCCTGGTGAGCCCGCAAATCTCGCAATGGGGGCCGCGCTTCCTGATCCCCGCGGTCGGCGCGCTGCTGGCGCTTTCGGCTGCGCTGGCTGCCGCGTGCTTCGTCAAAGCCTACGGCATCACTTTCCTCGGCAGGCCGCGAACAAGCGCCGCCGAAACCGCCAACGAAACCGACGGCTTCTCGCTCGCCGCGATGTTCGTCCTCGCAGCGCTATGCGTGATCCTGGGCGTTGTGCCGGGCGCCGTGGTCGAGTTGATCTCGCCGGTGGTGCAAAGCTTGGTGGGCGCGCGCATGCCGGCGCAGTCCTATTTGCCCTGGTCGTCGCTCATTCCGATCGCCGAGAGCCGAAGCTCCTACAACGGCCTCACCGTCCTGCTTTTCCTTGCGTCATCCGGCACCGTCACCGCCCTGTTCATCCATCGCTTCGCGACGCGGGCGACGCGGCGCAGCGCGATCTGGGATTGTGGCTATCCCGATGCGTCACCCGCGACGCAATATACCAGTTCAAGCTTTGCGATGCCGATCCGCCGGGTGTTCGGCACGACGGTATTCGACGTGCGCGAGGTGGTTGATATGCCGCGCCCCGGCGACACGCGCGCGGCGCACTATCGCGTCAAGGTGCTCGATCCAGCCTGGCGTTATGGTTACGGACCGGTGGCGCGCTGTGTGCTGCGCACCACGACGAAACTCAACCGCCTCCAATTTCTGTCGATCCGCAGCTATCTCACGCTGGTCTTCGTCACGCTGATCCTGCTGCTGCTGATGGTGGCCGCATGGCGATGATGATCGACCTGGCAGCACAGGCCGCGCAGATGCTGCTGGTGCTGGCGATTGCGCCGCTTATTCTCGGCATAACGCGCAAGGTCAAGGCCCGGCTGCTGCGCCGCGTCGGGCCGCCGCTTTGGCAGCCCTATCTCGACCTCCGGAAGCTGATGCACAAGGAGGCGGTGCTGGCGCACAACGCCTCTTGGATCTATCGCGCCGCGCCGTATTTCGTGTTTGCCGTGACCTGGGTCGCCGCCGCGCTGGTGCCGACCTACGCCACCAACCTGATGTTCTCCTGGTCGGCGGACCTCATCGCACTGGTGGCGCTGTTGGCGACCGGCCGCTTCGCCCTGGCGCTCGCCGGCATGGACGTCGGCACGGCGTTCGGCGGTATCGGCTCGTCGCGCGAGATGATGATCGCCTCGCTGGCGGAGCCGGCGATGCTGCTGGTGGCGTTCACCGTTGCTCTGATCGCAGGCACAACCCAGCTATCGGCTATCGCCGAGACGTTCGCGACTGCCGATGTCGGGCTGCGGGTCTCGCTCGGCCTCGCGCTTGGCGCCTTCGTAATGCTGGCGATCGCCGAGAACGCGCGCATCCCGATCGACAATCCGGCGACGCACCTTGAACTCACCATGGTGCACGAGGCGATGGTGCTGGAATATTCCGGGCGGCACCTCGCCATGATCGAGGCCGCGGCAGCGCTCAAGCTGGCGCTCTATTTCTCGCTGTTCGCCTGCCTTTTCGTGCCGTTCGGCATTGCGACTGCAGACAAGAGTCCGGAGGCGCTGGCCATAGGGTTGGCCGCATACATCGGGAAGATCGTGCTGCTTGCGGTCCTGCTGCCGATTGGCGAGACGGCAATCGCGAAGATGCGAGTCTTCCGCTATCCGATTTTCCTCGGCGGCGCATTTGCGGCCAGCGCTCTGGCGGTGTTTCTGCTCTTCGTATCGAGGAGCTTCTGATGCGCACGCTCGCCTTCGACGTGGCGCATCTCCTCGCGGGCACCATGCTGGCGCTGAGCTTTTTGCTGCTCTACCAGGTCCGTATCACCGCGACGCTCAATGTGTTCGCGCTGCAGGCCATCGCGCTGTCGTTGTCGGTCGCCTGGCAGGCGCTCATTCAAGACGCGCCGCATCTTTTGGTCACCGCCGCCGTCGCGTTGGTGGTCAAGGGCATCGTCATCCCCACCGCGCTGCACCGCATCGTTCGCCGCCTCGGCATTCACCGCGAGATCGAGGAAGTGCTTGGCGCCGGGCCGACCATGCTGATCGGTCTTGGCCTCGTCGCGCTATCTTTCCTGCTGGTGCTGCCGGTCGGCGAGAAGGTCAGTATCCTGGCGCGTGAGGATCTCGCGTTCGCGCTCGCGGTGATCCTGCTCGGTCTTCTGATGATGATCACGCGGCGCAACGCGGTGACGCAGATCGTCGGATTCATGTCGCTGGAGAACGGCCTGATCCTAGCGGCGAGCGGCGCAAAAGGCATGCCGCTGGTTGTCGAACTCACGGTTGCCATGTCGATCTTGATTGCCTTCATCGTATTCGGGGTATTCGTGTTTCGCATCCGCGAGCGGTTCGATACCATCGACGTGCGCGCGCTCGACCAGTTCCGGGGTGAGAGAAGGGACACGCCGTGACCCTCCCATTCGATGCCGCGCCGCTCCACCTCATTCTGCTGATCCCGGCATTTTCCGCCGTCGTGCTGGCGTTTGTGCCGAACTACCGGCTCGGCGCCGCGATCAACGTCCTGGCTGCGGGCGCGACCTTTGCTGTGAGCGTGGTTCTGCTCACTGGCGAGCGCTTTCGCGGCGACATCTTCATCGTCGACGATTTCAATATTTACCTGGTTACGCTCACCACTTTCGTCGGTTTCACCACAGCGGTGTTCAGCGCAAGCTACATCGGCCACGAGCTTGAGATCGGGCGGCTGACGCCGACCTTGCTGCGCTTCTATCACGCACTCTATCAAGCAATGCTCGGCGCAATGAACGTGGCGCTCACTGCCAACAACATCGGCCTGCTTTGGGTCGGCGTCGAGGTGGCGATGCTCTCGACTGTGATGATGGTCGGCATTTATCGAACGCCCGAGGCGGTCGAGGCGGCGTGGAAATACTTCATTCTCGGCTCAGTTGGTATCGCGTTCGCGTTCTTCGGCACCATCCTGATTTATCTCGCGGCGCAGGAGACGTTGGGTGAGGGGCTGCCCGCGATGGCGTGGGACCTGATGCGCGAGAGCGCGGCGAAGTTTGATCCCAAGCTGCTCTCACTGGCGTTCGTGTTTCTGCTGGTTGGCTACGGCACCAAGATCGGCCTGGCGCCGTTTCATGCCTGGCTGCCCGACGCGCATGCCGAGGGCCCCACGCCGATCTCGGCGGTGCTGTCCGGCCTCCTGCTCAACGTCGCGCTCTACGCGTTGCTGCGATTCAAGATGATCATGAGTGCGAATCCCGGGACCATCGATGTCGGCATCATCATGATGGCGCTCGGCCTGGTCAGCCTGGTGTTTGCCGCTTTCATGCTGTACCGGCGCCGCGACATCAAACGGCTGTTTGCCTATTCTTCGATCGAGCACATGGGCATCATGACGTTCGCGTTCGGCATCGGCGGGCCGTTCGCGAATTTCGCGGGCCTGCTGCACATGACCATGCACTCACTGACCAAGTCCGCGATTTTCTTTGCGGTCGGAAACGTGGCGCAAGCGAAGGGGACGCAAAGCATCGCCGACATCAAAGGGCTGTCGGTGACGCATCCCGTCTTGGCGGTTGGTCTTGCCACCGGCGTCATCGCCATCGCCGGATTGCCGCCGTTCGGCGTGTTCACTTCGGAGTTCATGCTGGTATCGTCGAGCTTTGCGCGGCAACCGGTGCTCGCGGTGGTCCTGGTGTTCGGTTTGATGGTTGCGTTCGGCGCGCTGGTGTGGCGCTTGCAGGACATGCTGTTCGGCGAGCCCAGCGGCGAGGCACATCCGGTGAAGGCGTCGTACCTTCCGATGTGCCTGCATCTCGCGATCGTGTTGGTTGCGGGCGTCTGGCTGCCGGAGCCGCTGGTGCAATGGTTCAAGGCCGTGGCGGCGCAGTTGGGATGATCCGATGAGCGAACATCTCAGCAGGCTGCTTGCCAACGAAATCCCGGTGCCCGGCCACCGGCCGTGGCCGCGGTACGAGGTCGACCACATGCTGTGGGTGACGATCGGGCAGGCTCTGGCCGACGGCACCGACGACATGATCGGCCTGTGGGCCGACAAGGATGCGGTTCACATGGCGATCCGTCCCGCGCCGCCGAAGTCGGCCTGTATGATTTCGACCGCTGTACGAAACGGCGAGTTTCCCTCGATAGGCCGTTTCCATCCTCCGGCGATCCGGCTCGAGCGCGCGATCCGCGATCTCTACGGCTTTGCGCCGTTCGCCGCGCAGGACAAGCGGCCGTGGCTCGACCACGGCGCGTGGGGTTTCCGCGCGCCGCTCGGTGCCCGCTTTCCAACCCAGTTGCGCGACCCGTCGGCATACGAATTTCTGTCCGTGCGCGGCGAAGACCTGCACCAGATTCCTGTCGGCCCGGTCCACGCGGGCATCATCGAGCCCGGGCATTTCCGCTTCACCGCGAACGGCGAGACGGTGGCGCGGCTCGAGGAGCGGCTCGGCTACGTGCACAAGGGGATCGATGCGCTGACCAGCGACGTCGAGATCGAGCAGGCCGCGCGCGTGGTCGCCCGCGTCTCCGGCGACTCCACCGTTGCCTACAGCTTCGCGTTCGCCCGTGCCGTCGAGGCCGCGATCGAGGTCGAGCCCCCGCCGCGCGCCCAGATTTTACGCGGCGTGATGGCGGAGCTCGAGCGCGTCGCCAATCATTTCGGCGACATCGGCGCGATCTGCAACGACGCGTCGTTTACGTTGATCCATGCCTATTGCGGCATCTTCCGCGAGCGCGTGCTGGCGGCCGCGGACCGCGCGTTCGGCCACCGGCTGATGATGGACCGCATCGTGCCGGGCGGTGTCGAGGACATGTCGCCAGGCGGCGCGCGCGGCATCCTGCTGATGATTGAGGAGACCGAGCCGCAGTTCGCCGAGGTCGTGCGGCTCTATGACGACACGCCGTCGCTGCGGGACCGCACCTGCACCACCGGCTTTGTCGGCAAGGATCTGGTGATGCAATGGGCTGCCGGAGGCTACGTCGGCCGCGCCTCCGGCCGCGACTTCGACGCGCGGCGCGATCTGCCTTACGCGCCTTATGTGGACGCGCGTTTCGATGTGCCGGTACTGACCAAGGGTGACGTCGACGCGCGCGTGTGGGTGCGCGTCCGCGAGATCGAGCAGAGCTTCCGCCTGCTCAAGGCCTGGTGCACCGATCTGCCGGCCGGTGCGACCCGCGCTCTGATGCCGCCGTTGAAGGGCGTCTGCGAGGGCGTCGCGGTGACGGAAGCATTCCGCGGCGACACGCTGGTCTGGGTGCGGCTGGAGCAGGGCCGCGTCGCGCGCTGCCACGCCCGCGACGCATCGTGGTTCCAGTGGCCGCTGCTCGAGGCCGCGGTCGAGAACAACATCGTCGCCGACTTCCCGCTCTGCAACAAATCGTTCAACTGCTCGTATTCGGGGCACGATCTTTGATGCGCACGCTGCTGCTCAAATCGCTGTTCGCGCGCGCGGCGACGATCGCGCCGCCGACGCCGGACAGCGAAGCGCTCGCCGAGCTCGGCCAGGCGCTGGAGAAGCGTGCGCGCCGTCTGTTCGGCCGCTCCATCACCATCCGCGAGGTCGACGCCGGCTCGTGCAACGGCTGCGAATTGGAAATTCATGCGCTCAACAACGCCGTCTATGACGTCGAGCGGTTCGGCATCAAGTTCGCGGCGTCGCCGCGGCATGCGGACGTGCTGCTGGTGACGGGGCCGGTGTCGCACAACATGAAGATTGCGTTGGAACGAACATATGCGGCGACGCCCGATCCGAAGTGGGTGGTGGCGGTGGGGGACTGCGCCTGCGGCTGCGGTGTGTTCGGCGAGAGCTACGCCACGATCGGCTCAGTCGAGCAGGTGGTGCCGGTCGACCTGCATATCGAGGGCTGCCCGCCGCGGCCGATCGATCTGCTCAAAGGTCTGATCGCGCTGATGGACAAGGCGACTGCGAAGCATCCGGCGTAGTCACTTCGCCTTGCCATATACTGCCAGCGCCGCATCGACGCCGGCGCCGGCTGGCGCCTTGTAGCCGAACTGGCGCAGACACGCTTCCAGCGCGCCAAGGCAGATCAGCACGTTCTCCTTGCGACAGACGTAGCCCATGGTGCCGACGCGCCAGATCCTGCCGTGCAGCGGGCCGAACGAGGTGCCGATCTCGATGCCGAAGTCATCGAGCATCATGCGGCGCGCGCCGTCGCCATCGATCCCCTTGGGAATGTGGATGCCGGTGACGTTCGGCATCTTGTTGGCCTGGTCGCCGAACAGCTCCAGCCCCATGGCGAGGAACCCGGCGGTGATCGCCTCGCTGGCAAGCTCGTGCCGCGCAAAGCGCACGTCGAGTCCTTCGTCGAGCGCGATGCGCAGCGCCTCGCGGGTGGCATAGAGCATCGAGGTCGCCTCGGTGTGATGGTTGAGGCGCAGCTCGCTCCAGTAGTCCATCAGCATCGCGAGATCGAAATAGTTCGACTGTACGCGCGGCCCGTTGCCGTCCACGAAGCCCACCGGCTTGATGCCGGCCTCGAGATGCTTGCGGTGCTTGGTGATCTCGGCGCAACGCTCGTTGAACGTGATCGGCGCCGAGCCGGGCGGGCCGGACAGGCACTTCTGCAGGCCGGCGCTGACCGCGTCGAGCTGCCACGCATCGACCTCAACCGGCATGCCGCCGAGCGTCGCGGTGGCGTCGCTGTAGAGGATGATGTCGCGCTTCCTGCACATTGCGCCGATCTCGGCGAGCGGCTGCGCCATCGTGGTCGAGGTGTCGCCGTGCACCACCGCGAGCAGCCGCGGCTGGTGCTTCCTGATTGCGGTCTCGATCTCGTCCGGCGTGAACACCGTGCCCCACTCGCGCTCGATGGTGGCGACCCTGCCGCCGCAGCGCTCGGCGATTTCGGCGAGCAGATGGCCGAACCGGCCGAAGATCGGCACCAGCACCTTGTCGCCGGGCGTGATCAGCGACACCAGGATGGCCTCGATGCCGGCGCGCGCGGTGCCGTCCACCACCAGCGACCATTGGTTCCGGGTGCGGAAAATCTGCCGCGTCAGCGCCATGGTGTCGTTCATGTACGCCGTGAACGCGGGGTCGAACTGGCCGAGCATCGGCATCGACATGGCGCGCAGCACGCGCGGATCGACGCCGACCGGGCCGGGGCCCATCAGCAGGCGGGGCGGTGGATTGAGTTCGGGGACCGTCATTTATTCCCATGCGCTCTTGCCGACCGGCTTCGCCAGCGGCGATTTCTCGCGAGCAACATACGTGCCGCTGCCCGGCTTGCCGACCAGCGCACCGTCGCGCACCACGAAGG
>JBEVIJ010000195.1:0-13233 GCA_040510745.1 Xanthobacteraceae bacterium | reverse complement strand
TAGAAGCAAGTGGCGTGCTATCCCCGCGGGGATAAGTGCGCGACATGCAAAAAATAAACTTATCCCCGCCCTTGAATCCGGCCTCATATTGATCGCGTCCCGTTCAATCGAGGGCGTCGTCGATCGCGATGCTGGATGACGGAGCGGGGCCGGCATCCCTCATATCGGATGCCAAGTGGAGCGCCGGGAGGCGCAGGGCTCTCACGCCGAGGGCCCGCGCGCCCCGGGACCCCCACCCCCTCAAAGGTACGCTTGGGTCCCGGAAGTTTGGCGCGAAAGCGGGCCCCCGTCAGTGGTCCGCTCAAGGGCGCCCCACGCAGGCGCTCTGGCGCCTCCCGGCGCTCCATCCCCTCGTGAGAGGGGAGAAGGAAACAGGGATACGGGCTCACCCGGCCGCCCGAAAAACAAGACGCCGGGAGGCGGAGCGTTGGCTAATGAACTGCGAGAATTTGAAATCGAACCGCGAGACGCGTGCGCTACTTTTTCTGATTGCCCCAGTCGAGCTGGCAGATTTCCGCCGAGCGGCCCTCGAAGTTCCAGTTGCGGCCGAACAGGCGGAACCGCGACTTGTCGGCCCTCGACACGACGATGTCCGGCGCGATCCAGTACTCGCTGTTGCGGACCACCACGTTGCCCTTGTCCTTGCCGCGCACTGGCGTGATCGCGCCGTCGACGATATTCTCGATCTTCACGATGCGGGTCTCGCCATTGACCTCATAAGTGATCGGCACCTGCCGCACGCCAAGGAAGCTACCGGCCAGGATTTTAAGCAGCGCCGTCGAGCCGCCGGCGCGCCCAGTCATGATCCAGGTCAGCGCCTTCACCGCATAGGCCGATGCCTTGTCATCGATGAACAAGGCGACCGTCCAATTGCCGCGGCCGAGCCGGCCCGGAATGTCGGCCATGAAGCCGAACTTCACGCCGGACAGATCGGTCGCGCCGAAGCGACCTTCGTCGATCCGCACGCCCGCCCAGGTCTGGCAATAGCCTTCGGTCGGCGCGTGCTTGCCGAGCGACAGAACGCAGGGACAGAAGATTTCGCAATTGCACGACAGCGCGAGCTCGCCCCGCAAGTACCAGGGATCGACCACGCGAAGCTCTTCCATCATCGACATGTCAACGCACCAATCCCATCACAACAATGCCCACGCCGATCGCCACGAACGCAACCCCGACGGCGTGAGAGAGCCGCGCCGTGGTCGCCATCTTTTCCAACGTCATCAGTACGCCCAGCGCCGCCATCCAGATCACGTTCATGGCGCCGGCGGCGAACATCACCAGCATCATCGCCCAGCAGCAACCGAGGCACGACAATCCTTGCCGCAAGCCGAGCAGAAATACGCCGCGCGGCTCCGCCGTCCAGTTGGCGAAGAAGAACGGGAACGGCCGCTGACATTGGGTCAGGCAGGCGTGTTTGAGCTTGGAAAACTGGTAGAGCCCAGCGCCGAGAAAGATTGCACCGGCCAGCCAGGGACTCGCGCGCCCGGCATCGAGCAACGCGAATTGCGTCAGCGCAAATTGCAGCGCGGTGGCAACGAAGGCGAAGCCGAGCCAGACTGCGACATAGCCCGCGGTGAGCAGCAGCGGCGACGCCGCCGGCTCGCCCTTGCCGGCCGCGGTGTCGGCGATTTCGGCGTAGGTCAGGACCATCGGCGCAGCGGTCGGCAGCATCATAGCCAGGATCATCGCCACCCACATGGCGAACACGAGCGCCAGCTCCAGTCCGCCGCCTGCGCCCAACGGCTGGCACAGCGCGATCCAGATGTCGGCGTCGGCCGCCATCAGGCCGAGCACAGCCCAGCCCAATGCGGTCAGCGCGATCACGCATGCAACGGCAATACGCCGCGGCCGCACCACAATGGCGGCGAGGCGCGTCTCGGCCGGCGAGAGATGGCGCAGCGCAAGCTCGTGAGGAATATCGGTCACTCGACAGTGATAGCGCATACCCGCAAACGGTGAAAATGCGGCGGTCCATCATGGTTTCCACCCGCTCGTTTTTCACGTCTGAATGCATTAGGAACGCGTCATGGCAAGCAAGGCAGCCGCGTTAACCGTTCAGGTGGCGATCGTCGGAGGGGGGCCAGCCGGCCTCACCGCCGCGATCGCGCTGGCTGAGGCGGGCATCGAAACCGCGCTGGTCGCACGCGCTGCCGCCGACGACCACCGCACCACCGCCCTGCTGGCCGGTTCCGTGACCGCGCTCGACACGCTCGGCGTCTGGGCGCGCTGCCGCGACCACGCCGCTCCCCTCAAGACGATGCGGATCGTCGACGACACCTCGCGTCTGATCCGCGCGCCAGAGGTGAGCTTTGCGGCGGATGAGATCGGTCTCGAAGCGTTCGGCTACAACATCAAGAACCGTCACCTTCTCGCCGCACTGAACCATCGCGCCAACGAGTTATCTTCGCTCAAACACATCGACGATGAAGCCCGCGCGGTCGAAACAGGTGAGAACGCAGTCACCGTCCGGCTGCACTCGGGCAAGATCGTCACGGCGAAGCTCCTGATCGGGGCCGACGGCCGGCGCTCGCTGTGCCGCGCGGCGGCGGGAATCGAAATTGACGGATCGAGCTATCCGCAGATCGCTCTGACGTTCAACCTGTCGCACACGCGGGCGCATGCCGACATCTCGACCGAATTTCACACCGAGGTCGGACCGTTCACGTTGGTGCCGCTACCGGGCCAACGCTCCAGCCTGGTCTGCGTCGTCGACGAAGAGGATGCCGAGCGCATCTCCGCGCTCGACAACGCAGCGTTGGCCGAGGAAATCGAGAGCCGCTCGCATTCGATCCTCGGAAAGATCGGGATCGAGCCAGGCCGTGGCGAATTTCCGCTCGCCATCCAGACTGCGCGCCGGTTCGCGGCGAACCGCATCGCGCTGATCGGAGAAGCGGCCCACGCCATTCCCCCGATCGGCGCGCAGGGCCTTAACCTCGGCCTGCGGGACGCCGCGACCATCGGCGAGCTGACGGTCGAAGCGTGCCGTCACGGCAGCGACCCCGGCGCGGCCGACGTGCTCTCGCGCTACGACGCCGCACGCCGCACCGACATCAAGAGCCGCACGTTCGCCGTCGATCTTCTGAACCGCACGCTGCTGTCGGATTTTGTGCCGGTGCAGGGCGCGCGAGGACTTGGCCTCTACCTTATCGACCGGCTCGGCCCGTTGCGCCGCGCCGTCTTGCGCGAGGGGGTCGCGCCTTCCGCTTCGCAGCCGCGGCTGATGCGCGGCGAGGCGTTGTAGCGAGCTTGTTGTGGGCTCCGAGCACGGGGAGCGGTCTAGTTTTGTGCCGTGCGCGGAACGCCGGGGCGATCGGCACCGGCAGCGCCGGCATGGTGGCACCCGACGCGCCGGAAACCTGGTGCTCGAACAATCCGCGGCCGATGAAATGCGGGTCACGCAGCGCCTCCTCCAGCGTCGCGACGATGGTGACGCAGCAATCGGCCTTGGCCAGAACCGGTTTCAATTCCTCCGCCTTGCGGCCTGCGACGATCGCCGCCACCGCCGACGTGGTTGCCGCCGGATCGCGGCGGTCATCGATGAACTCTGCGGCAAGGCCGATCGCCGCAGTGAACGTCGTCCAGAATTTCTGTTCCAGTGCTCCGCAAGCCACCAGCTTGCCGTCCCTGGTCGGATAGAGCTGATAGCGCGGCGAGCCGCCGGTCAACCGCGCATTCCCCGCGCCCGGAAAAGTGCCGGTGATGTGGCCCACCGCGATGGCATGACTGGCGAACGTGAACATCGCGTCCGACATGGCGACGTCGATCGTCGCGCCTTTTCCGGCGCGGTCGCGCTGCCGCAATGCGAGCAGGATGTTCATCACCGCCGGCAGCGTGCCGCCGCCGATGTCGGCGATCAGCGCCGGCGGCACGTTGGGCCGGTCGAGCGGACCCGGCTGCAGCGCCAGCAGCCCGGTGTTGCCGATGTAGTTGATGTCGTGACCCGCCTCCGCGGCGCGCGGGCCGGTTTGCCCGTAGCCGGTGATCGAGCAATAGATCAGCCGCGGATTGACCTTGCGCAGCGCCTTGGATCCGAGACCAAGCCGCGCCATCACGCCGGGGCGGAATTGCTCAACGAGGACATCGGCGCGCTTGACCAGCGGCATCAGACGGGCGCGGTCGCTCTTGTCCTTGAGATCGAGCACCAGGCTCTTCTTGCCGCGATTGAGCATAGCGAACATCGCGCTCTCGCCGTCGAAGCGCGGCTCGTACCGGCGCATGTCCTCGCCGCCCGGCCGCTCGATCTTGATCACCTGCGCGCCCGCATCGGCGAGCATCAAGGTGGCGAGCGGCCCCGGCAGGAGCGTGGTGAAATCAAGCACCAGAACGTCGGCGAGCGGCTGCATGGCGTCCCGCGGTCAGGGAATGAGAGAGTGCGGCAAACCGCCCTGCTGCACCAGCCACATCACGGTGGTCAGCGTCGCCACCGACAGCAGCGTGCCGAGCAGCACCGAGCCCGACGCCGGCTCGACCCACGCGTTGTACTGCCGAGCCAGCACGAACACGTTCAGCGCCGGTGGCAACGCCGCCATCAGCACCGCAGTCGCGACCCACTTCGGATCGAACGGACCGAACGCCGTCAACAGCAGCAGCGTCACAACCGGATGAAGCGTCAGCTTGATCAGGACCAGCACCGGCACGTCCCACGGCACCCGCTCGAACGGCCGCAGCGCCACCGTCACGCCCAGCGTGAACAACGCGCATGGCGCCGCCGCGCTTTGTAGGAATTGCATCAGCCGATCGAGGGCGACCGGCGGCTCGAAGTCCATCGCCGCGGACAGGACGCCGAGCACGGTGGCGATCACCAGCGGATGACACACGATCTTGCGAACGACCTCGACCGCCGCCGCAGCAAAGCTCGGCGCGCCGGGCCGCGCGACCGCCATCAGCAGCGGCACCAGCGAAAAGAACAGCAGGCTCTCGAAGCAAAAGATCAGCGCGACCGGAGCCGCGGCCTGCGCGCCCAGCGTCGCCAGCGCGAGGCCCGGGCCCATGTAGCCGATGTTGCCATAGGCGCCGGCCAGCGCCGCGATCGTCGACTGCGCCAGGTCGCGGCGGATCGCCAGCGCGACCGCGAATGAGAGCGTCAGCACCAGGAAGGTCGCCAGCGTCGCCGTCACGATGAACGGAACGTTGTTGAGCTGCTCAAACGGCGTCTTGGCCAGGATGCGGTAGAACAGCGCCGGCAACGCCATGTAGAGAATGAAGAAATCCATCCAGGCCAGTCCCCGGTCGGGGATGTCCTGGAGCCGGCCGCAGGCGTAGCCGAGAAAGATCAGCCCAAAGTACGGCAGCGCGAGGTTGAGGACGTCGATCATGAGCCGTTTGGCAGCGCTGGAGGCCGCACCGCTTGGCGCGGCGCTTGCATTGCTCTAAACGCCAGACCGAGTTTTTGGAAGGACGGCCAAGGAACGATCATGAAGCCTCCGCGACAGTTCTATCAGCCGCTGGCGATCGGGGCGCCCGCCCCGCTGCGCGAGCTGCCGGTGCGGCTCGAGCGCATGATCCATTTCGTGCCGCCGCACATCGAGAAGGTCACCGCCAAAGTGCCCGAGCTGGTGCATCAGGTTGACGTGGTGCTCGGCAATCTCGAGGACGCCATTCCCGCCGATGCCAAGCTTCAGGCACGGACTGGCTTCATTGCCATGGCGAAGGCGGTCGAGTTCGGCGCCACCGGACTGTGGACGCGGGTCAACGCGCTGAACTCGCCATGGGCGCTGGACGACATCACCGAATGTGTCGCCGCGATCGGCAGCAAGCTCGACGTTATCATGCTGCCCAAGGTCGAAGGTGTGTGGGACGTCCATTATCTCGATCAGCTCCTGGCCCAGCTCGAGGCCCGGCATTCCGTCAAAAAGCCGATCCTGATCCACGCCATCCTGGAAACCGCCCAGGGCGTCAACAATGTGGAGGCGATCGCCGCGGCCTCGCCGCGCATGCACGGCATCAGCCTAGGGCCTGCCGACCTTGCCGCGTCGCGAGGCATGAAGACCACGCGGGTCGGCGGCGGCCACCCCGGCTATTTCGTGCTTGCCGACGCCGTTAAAGTGCCGATATCGGGTAAACCCGACAGCGGTGACGGCGCGCGCGAAAAATTTCAGCAGGATCTCTGGCACTACACCACAGCAAAAATGGTGGACGCCTGCACCGCCGCCGGCATCAAGCCGTACTACGGGCCGTTCGGCGACTTCTCCGATCCGGATGGCTGCGAGGCGCAGTTTCGCAACGCCTTCCTGATGGGATGCGCGGGCGCGTGGTCGCTGCATCCGACCCAGATCGGCATCGCCAAGCGTGTGTTCTCGCCCGACCCAGCCGAAGTCGCGATGGCCAAGAAAATCCTCGCCGCCATGCCCGACGGCAGCGGCGCGGTGATGATCGACGGCAAGATGCAGGACGACGCGACCTGGAAGCAGGCCAAGGTCGTGGTCGATCTAGCCAAGCTGGTTGCGTCGAAAGACCCCGACATGGCCGCCCGGTACGGCCTTTAAGACTGTTGCCCGCCACAATTGCATTCTAGAGTCGCAAGCATGTCAGACGAAAAATTCAAAATGCGGATCGCCAAGTACAAGCTCGGCGACGTAGTGAAGCACCGCGTGTTTCCGTTCCGCGGCGTGGTGTTCGACATCGACCCGGTGTTCAACAACACCGAGGAATGGTGGCTGTCGATTCCCGCGGAAGTACGCCCGCGCAAGGACCAGCCGTTCTACCATCTGTTCGCGGAGAACGCGGAAACCGAGTACGTTGCCTATGTCTCGGAGCAGAATCTGTTGCCCGACGCTTCCGGCGATCCTGTGCGGCATCCTCAGGTTTCCGAGGTCTTCACCAAGGACGACAACGGCGGCTACCGGCCGCGTAACTCGGTCTTGAACTGAATCGAAAACGGCCCCGGCGATGCCGGGGCCGTTCGAAAAATCTCCGCGCGATCCTACTTCTGCTGGCTTTCGAGACGCTTTCTCGCGTCTTCCGCCCTCTTTTGCAGTTCGTCCTGCAGCTTCTTCTGCTGCTCTTCGAACACCTTCGGATCGGTCGGCGGCCCGTCATAAGCCTTGGCGAAATCCTTGAGCTCGAGTTGCGGGCTCATTGGCTGGCCATTCATGTGGATGGCCTGCACGGTGAGAAGCTGCCCCTTCTTCATGCGGTTGATGGTGTCGACCGTCGCCTCGTAGTCGGCGATGCAGCCGCCTGGCGGAACGACCGGTGGCAGGCAGGTCACGAACGGCGCCGTGGCGGGCGTGCTCTGGTCGACGATCATGCGGGTGCCATGCGTCAGCGCCACGCCGTACGGCAGGCTCATGCGCATCAGCTTGCGCTGGTCGCCGTCCATTTCGATGATCGCGACGCTGACCACCAGCAGCCCGGACTCGACGCGGCCGTCCTTGACGGTGACGCAGACCCGCTTGGAATTCGGATCGGGGTCCTTGTTGCAGAGCTTCACCCACGGCGAAAAGATGAGCTGCGGTTGTTCGGCCTGCTGTTGCTGCGGCTGTGCCGGCGCCGGCTGGGCCTGCGGCGCGGTTTGCGCAGGTTGCGCGGGCTTTGCCGGCTGGGCCGGACGCGGCGCCGGACGCGGCTGCTGGGCCGGTGCCGGAGCCGGCGGTTGCTGCGCGCCAGCGTCGGGCGCGGCAACGAGCATGGCGGCCGCCGCACTGGCCGCTAATATCCTGCCAAGCATCCGCGGGCCGGCGGACCTAATTCGATACGTCATAAACGTGTTCCTCGTTTTTCCGCTTCGGCAAATCGGCCCGTGCGGACGTCCCCGCGCCTGTCTCGGTGCCAATCAAGGCAGCACCATGACATGGATTCCGGGCCTGATTAGCCGAATTCGCCGCCCCGATAAAGCCTGATGGGTGGGGATGGTAAGCCGCTCGGGGCGCTCTCCCCAGAGCATGCTGTGATACACAGGCCAGACCCTCGATTCCAACGATCGGATGCAGCGGCCTTGACCGCGTCCACTCGCCGCACGCAAAGCCTGCCGGGGCTCCGGCCGCGCCTTCCGCGCACCTTCATTCTGCTCGCCGCCGCGCTCGCGACGCTCGGGTCGAGCGCGACCAGTTCGGCGCAGATTGCCGGCTCGCCGGGCAACGGCAAGCACGGCATTGCCATGCATGGCGAGCCGGAACTCCAACGGGACCGGCCGCCGCGTTACGTGAATCCCGCCGCGCCCAAAGGAGGCCGCATCACCCATGGTGTGGTCGGCACGTTCGACAGTCTCAACCCGTTCATCGTCAAAGGCCTCGCCCCTACCCAGATCCGCGGCTACGTGATCGAGAGCCTGATGGCGCGCGGCTACGACGAGCCGTTCACGCTCTACGGATTGCTGGCAATCTCGGTGGAAACCGACGCCAATCGAAGCACCGTTACCTTCGAGCTCAATCCGGCGGCGAGATTCTCCGATGGCAAGCCGGTGACCGCCGCCGACGTGATCTTCTCCTGGGAAATCCTGCGCGACAAAGGCCGGCCGAACTACAGGACCTACTACGCGAAGGTCGCCAAGGCTGAAGCATTGTCCGAGCGCACCGTACGCTTCGATCTGACCGGCGCCGATGACCGTGAGCTGCCGCTGATCCTCGGTCTGATGCCAGTGCTGGCCAGGCACGCCATCGATCCGGCCACGTTCGAAGACACCACGCTCAAGCCGATTGTCGGCAGCGGTCCCTATGTGATCGCCGACGTGCGCGCCGGCGACAGCGTGACCCTCAAGCACGACCCCAATTACTGGGGACGCGATCTTGCGATCCATCGCGGCTTCTGGAACTTCGAAGAGGTGCGCACCGATTTCTACCGCGATGCCAACTCGCAGTTCGAAGCGTTCAAAAAAGGGCTGTTCGACGTGCGCACCGAGCACGATCCGGGGCGCTGGGAGACCGGCTACGACGTGCCCGCGGTGCGCGACGGCCGCATCGTCAAGGAGCAATTTCCGACCGGGATGCCCAAGGGCATGTCGGGGATGATCTTCAACACCCGCCGGCCGATCTTTGCCGACATCCGGGTGCGCGAGGCGATCGGCCTGCTGTTCGATTTCGAATGGGTGAACCACAATTTCTTCTTCGATCGCTACAAACGCACCGCGAGCTATTTCGAAGGCTCGGAGCTCGCCTTCCGCGGGCATCCGGCTGACGCGGCCGAACGCGCGCTGCTCGCTCCGTTCGCGAAGGAGGTGCGGCCGGACGTGATGGACGGCACCTGGGCGCCGCCCGTGACCGACGGCTCGGGGCGCGATCGTGAGACGCTCAAGCGCGCGCTCGATCTGCTCGACGCCGCCGGTTTCGAACTCGTCAAAACGGTGCTGCGCGACAAGCAGACCAAGACGCCGTTCGCCTTCGAATTTCTCGTGACTACCAAGGAGCAGGAGCGGCTCGCGATCGCGTTCTCGCGCCACCTCAAGCGGGCCGGCATCACCCTGCGCGTGCGCGTCGTCGACGCGGTCCAATACGACCGGCGGCGCATCTCGTACGATTACGACATGATCGAATATCGCTGGGACCAGTCGCTGTCGCCCGGCAACGAACAGGCGTTCTACTGGGGCGCCGCTGCCGCCGACGAGCAGGGCACGCGCAACTACATGGGCGTGAAGAGCCCAGCGATCGACGCCATGATCGCGGCGCTGCTCAAGGCCCGCGAGCGCGGCGAATTCGTCTCGGCGGTGCGCGCGCTCGACCGCCTGCTGATCTCCGGGTTCTACGTGGTCCCGCTGTTTCATCTTCCCGAGCAATGGGTGGCGCGCTGGACCACCATCGCGCATCCGGAAACGATCTCGCTGTTCGGCTATCTGCCGGAAACATGGTGGCGGCGGCCATGATCCTCGGCGACCCACAGACAGCGCATGTCCAGGAAGGCGAGCCGGCCACGCTCGACGATCTGTTCCGGCAGGCGGCTGCGCGCCGGCCGGACGCCATCGCGCTGTGCGACCCGCCCAACCGGTTGAGCTTTACCGACGGCGAACCGCGCCGCCTCACCTATTCGCAGGCCGACCACATCGTCTCCGCCATTGCGGGCCGCCTCAGAAGGCTCGGACTAGCCACCGACTCGATCGTCGCCCTGCAACTGCCAAACACCGCAGAAAGTGTGCTGGCGCTGCTTGGCGTGCTTCGCGCCGGATTGATAGCGGCGCCGCTGCCGTTGCTGTGGCGCCGCATCGATGCCGCGGCGGCACTCAAGCGCGTTGGCGCACGCGCGATCATGAGCAGTGCGCAGATCGGCGCAACCGATCATTGCAGTCTCGGCCGGGACATCGCCGCAGAGGTTTTCCCTATCCGTTACGTCTGCAGCTTCGGCAAGAACCTGCCTGACGGAGTGATCCCCCTCGACGACCTGATGGCGGCCGCGCCCCTGCTCGATCCGCCTATCCCGACTGGACGCGATGGCAATCCCGCCGCTCAGGCGGCCGTCGTTACCTTCGAAATAACCGCTGAAGGGCTGATGCCGGTCGCGCGCAACCACATAGAACTGATTGCGGGAGGACAGGCGGTGCGCCTGGAGGCCCAACTGGAGGATAACGCAACGATCCTCGCGTCGTGCACGAACAGCTCGTTCGTGGGGCTGGCCGCGACAACGTTGCCGTGGCTGCTGAGTGGCGGAACGCTGTCGCTGCATCAGCCGTTCGACGCGACTACATTCGCCGAACAGTGCCGGCACGATCGCTGTAATACCGTCGTCGTGCCGGGCCCTCTGGTGACGCGCATCGCGCAGGCGGGCCTGCTGACTCACGAGGAGTTGAAAACCATTCTGGCGCTCTGGCGAGCGCCGGAGCGGCTGATGGCCGGTTCGGCATGGCGGCATTCTCAGGCTGCCTTGGTCGATGTCCAACCGTTCGGAGAAACTGCGCTGATCGCTGCGCGTCGCGGCCCGGCCGGCGAGCCCGCCGAAATTCCGCTGGGCCATGTTTCCACGCCCTGTGACGCATCCGACGCCCGATCAATGCTTGAAACCGCGGTGACGGACAGGGGCACGCTCGCGGCGCGCGGGCCGATGGTGCCCAAGCACCCCTTCCCGCCCGGCGCGGAACGCGCGGCGATGCGCTGCTTCATGCCGGACGCCGTCGGGTTTGCCGACACCGGCTATCCGTGTCGTGCCGACCGCGCCAGCGCTGAACTGTCGATTACAGGACCGCCGCCCGGCATCGTCAGCGTCGGCGGCTACCGGTTTAGGCTGGACCAGTTGCAGGACCTGGTGGGCCGGACCGATCCGAACGCCATCCTTGCCGCCTTGCCGGACACGCTGCTCGCCGGCAGCGCTTTGCAGCGCACCGCGCTCCGGCGCGCGCTCAATGAACTGGGCGTGAACCCGCTGATCAGCGCCGCGTTCGGCGAACGCCGCAGAATTGCAACAACCTGACAACAGTCGTTGACCGGCGTTAACAAGCATTTGTTGTCGCTCCCCAGCAAACGCAGCAATGACGCTGTTTTTTGAATGGTTGTGCTTCCCGGCAGGCGAGCCGGGAAGCAGTGGGGAAGCAGCCGAACAGCATCCCCAACCTTGGCGCTAGCTAGGCCGATTTGGCCTAATTGACGGCGGCCGGTGGTATTATGGGAGTGGATCAGTTGGAGCGACGGCCAGCGTATGTAATTTTTTATAGAGACAGGGAACGATCATGGGGGTTCGCGGATAGGCAAGTTGGCGGCCTAGTCAGCGAGCAAACGGGGCAATGGCTGAACCATCAGAACTTCGGCGCTTCGCGATGCAGTGCATGGAGCGCGCACAGACGCTCACTGACCCAAATGCGCGGGCGGCGTGGTTCGAAATGGCAGCGAACTGGCTGAGGATCGCGGGAGCCAAGTCTCGAGCCACTACGCTTGGCCCCGTGCAGCAGCAACAGCAGCAACAACAACAGCAGCAGCAACAGCAGCAAATTCAGCCGGACGATCCGCCAAAGGTTTAGCGCGGCACCGCCGCTTGATAGCATCCGATTCGCCGGTAAACTTCGACCGCTATTGCGGCATCGAGGGAAAGCGAATGCCGACCACGCTCGACCGCATTGCTGGTCTGAGGCTGCGCGAGGTTCGCGAGCGGCGCGGCTACACGCAGCAGGAGCTTGCCTTCGCGCTCCATGTGACGCCCACCCAGATCAGGCACTGGGAGAAAGGCAACACGCCGCTGAGCGTCGCGCGGATCGACCAACTCGCGCGGTCGCTGCACGTCACGCCTGCGGCGCTGCGGATGATGCCGCTACCGCCAAACCGCGAGCGTGAACTGATCCGCCTCGCCGATGCGTTTAACGGGCTCGACTTCAGCGGCCTCAATCCGATTCAGGGCATGGTCAGGCGATGGCTGCGCTGTTCAAAAGCGACCCCTATGAACTGGCACGATGTCGAGACAGTTCTCGCGCTCGCCCTGAAACGCGATCCGCGCTCGTCGTTCGCGGCCTCGCGCCGAAACTTGCAGGGCGTGAGGTTCAAAAAAATCACGATGCGGGACCAGCCGGACGGCTCGCAGATCGACGAGGCGGTGGTCGAAGCTCGCTAGCGACACGGCCCGGCGAAGGTCGCCGAGACGCGCAAGGGTGAGGCGGTGAACTAAGCCGTCCGGCCAAGCGGATCGGTGTCATCGTGCCGACGGAGATTTACTGCGGAACGATTGTAAAAACTTTTTGCGACCGACTAACTGCAGCGCCACCGCTGAAAGTCGCCTACGTACTTGAGCTAAACGGAGAGCAGTTGGCGGCTTTCGAAAAGCCATTTTTTCCCTCGCAACAGCCCAAGTTGTTATGATATCCGATTCGATGCCTCGCGTCGATCACAGTGTCGATTGGTCACACAGCCTTGGCTCATGCTACTTTGTGATAACTGCCGAATCTTGCCGAAGGTGTAGAGCAGCCTTCGCTGGCTTCACCGCCGCGAGCAGTTCGCCGCCGCGCTACGCCGTCCGGCCATCCTCCAGCATCGTGATCACCATTCCCGTCGCCGTGTTGGTGATCGTCACAGCGGCCGACTTGTTTCGCTGCTTGAGCAACAGCGCGGCCCCATAGGCTGCGGGCTGTTGGTCCCGGAAGGTGCGCCAGACCCCGCCGATGCGAATGTCGAAGCCGGGCGCGGGTTTTTCCATCTCACCGAGATAGCCGATTCTCGCGAGCTTAAAACGCGGTCGTTCCGTTCGACCGCGTTTCACAACCGGGCGAGGAAACTTTCAACAGGGTCAAAAATGAGCTTGGTTGATCTCTCGATGCGCGTAGGATGCGCGAGTCGAAGGGGCGGACCCCGGCTAAGGAAGCCCGCCCCCAGACGCCCGCTCCAGTTGACG
>JBEVIJ010000194.1:0-14398 GCA_040510745.1 Xanthobacteraceae bacterium | reverse complement strand
GGCCGGGCACGGCGTCGATCTTGATGCCGAATGCGGGCACCGCAAAGGCGTGGATCACTTCCGCGCCGATGACCTGGACCCGCACCACCTTGTTGACCGGCACCACCATGTCGTTGTCGACCGCGAGCAGGCGAGGCTGTTCGCACTTCACGCGTTGCTGATCGCAAGCCAACAGCGAGTCGAACTCGAACTTGCTGTCCGGATAGCCGTAGGTCCAGTACCACTGCTTGCCGGTCGCCTTCACCGTGACGTCGGCCGGCGGAATGGTGGTCTGCAGGAACAAGAGCTTGAACGACGGCACCGCGATCGCGGTGAGGATCACCACCGGGATCAGCGTCCAGGCCACTTCGAGCAGCGTGTTATGCGTGGTCTTGGTCGGGACCGGATTGGCGCGCGAATTGAACCGGAACATCACGATCAGCAGCAGCACCAGGACGAACAATGTGATCGCGGTGATGAGGTAGAGCAGAAAATCGTGGAACCACACGATATTGTCCATCACCGGCGTCACGGATTGCTGCAATCCGAGTTGCCAGGGCGAGGGTTGTCCTATCGCGGCCCAAGCCACGTCACCAGCCACGCCGCCGGCTGCAAGAACCATCATCGCAGCCGACACGGCCGCCAACCGCTTAAGCATCCGCATCGTCGTCTTCGCTCCTTCGGCGAAATCAATCCGAGCCGCACCGGCCAGCGTGATTCAGGTCGATTCCGCTTCCGGCAAGGCGCCCGTCGGGGGCCGCGCTAATCGGCAGGCGGTGCGGCGGGAGGGGGATTCCCGAAGCCTCTCAAACCATAATTCCAGCGCACTCGCAATGTGCTAGGGCGGTTGTCCGATGCGACAATCTGGTTATACCGGCAAATCGGGTTTCCGGCCCGGGGCCCTGGAAAATGTGGCGTCCTTGAACATGGCGGAATCGCCATGTACGGACATGAATTGACCGCGAAATCGGACTGCTCGGCTGGGGGCGCAGCCGTCGCAATGCCGACACGTGAGGGGACCGCAGAATGGCACGATTCGTCCGACACCGGCTGGCGCGCTGGGCCGCTTGGGCGGTTCCCTGGGCCTGCGCCACCACAATGCTGTTGGGGCCGATGGGCGAGGCCGCCGCTCAGGGCGCGGTGCGCTCCGTGCACAACGACTGGCAGATCCGCTGCGACACGCCGCCGGGCGCCCAGGGCGAGCAGTGCGCGCTGATCCAGAGCGTCACCGCCGAGGACCGGCCCAACATCGGCCTGACTGTGATCGTGCTGAAGACCGCCGACCGCAAGACCCGGCTGATGCGGGTGATTGCGCCGCCGGGCGTGCTTCTGCCCTCCGGGCTCGGCCTGAAGATCGACAATGCCGAGGTGGGCCGGGCCGGCTTCGTGCGCTGCGTGCCAAACGGCTGCGTCGCCGAAGTCATCATGGACGACACCTTGATCGGCAAGTTGCGGACCGGCCAGACCGCCACCTACATCATCTTCCAGACGCCCGAAGAGGGCATCGGCTTCCCGATGAGCCTGAAGGGCTTCGGCGAGGGTTTCGACAAGCTGCCGTGAGTTGAGTTGGGCATTTTCCCATTCTCTCGGCTGTCATCGCCCGCGAAAGCGGGCGATCCAGTAATCGCTGGCCTGTGACACAGGCAGCGTCTCGCCATACCGTTCTCTACAGTGGATACTGGATGCCCCGCTGTTGCGAGGCATGACAGTTGAGTTGGGGAGACGCTCGAAGTGAATCTCGGATTTGTCGGTCTCGGCGCCATGGGGGAGTTGATCGTGCCTCGCCTGATGGCGGCCGGGCACAAGGTCACCGGCTGGAACCGCACGCGCGCCAAGGCGGAGCCGCTGATCGCGGCCGGCATGGCGTTCGGCGCGACGCCGCGCGAGGTCGCGCAAGCATCCGAGATCGTGTTCTCCATCGTCACGGATTCGCCCGCGGTGAAAGCGGTGGCGCTCGGCCCCGACGGCGTCATCTCCGGCCTGAAGAAGGGCGGCATCTACATCGACATGAGCACCATCGAGCCGGACGTGAGCCGGGAGGTCGCCGCGCAATTCGACAACGCCGGCCTGGTCATGCTGGACGGCCCGCTGTCGGGCAGTCCCGTTACGGTGAAAGCCGGCAACGCCTCGGTGATGGTCGGCGGCGACGAAGCCGCGTTCGAGCGCGCCAAGCCGGTGCTGCTCGCGATCGGTCCCAAGGTGACGCGGATCGGCGGCAACGGCCTCGCCTGCCAGATGAAGATCGCGGTCAACCTGCTGCTGATGGTCGAGGTGATCTGCTTCGGCGAAGCGGTAGCGCTCGCGGAGAAAGGCGGCGTGTCGCGCGAAGCCGCGGTCGATGCCATCCTCAAGAGCGTCGCGGCGTCGCCCGTGCTCGGCTATCGCGGCCCGTTCATCCTCGAAGGCAAGATGCCTGCGGTGCCGCTTGCCGACGTGACGTTGCAGCAGAAGGACATGGTCCTGGCGCTCAATCTTGGCCGCAAGCTCGGCAGCCCGGTGCCGCTCGCCGCCGCCGCCAACGAATTGATGAACGCATGCCGGGGCCTCGGCATCGACGCTAACGATTTTGTCGTCGCGCATCAGGTCTACCGCAAGCTCGGAGGCGCATGATCCCGAAAAGTAGTTTCCGGTTTCCCGCCTGCGCGAAGCCCCGGCACGGTTCGTCGGTTCGGCTTAATGCTTCGGCGGGCGAAGGCAGGTCGGAAAAGATCATGCGCAAAGGAGGAGGACAATCATGACATCCAAAGCCGAAATGATCGGAGCCGCGCTCGCCAAGGCGGTCAAGGCGGCCACCGGCATCACCTCAGCCACGCTCGGCGCGAAGATGTTCCGGACCAACATCAAGGACGTGCCGAAGGTCGAAGGACTCAAGCGCGACGACGGCTGGATCGACATGCAGGTGCAATTCCTGATCGACAAGAAATCCGCCGGCGCCGACCACGTGGTCGGCTGGACCGTGCTCAAGCCGGGCGCCAGCCACGAATGCCACCGTCACCGCAACTGCGACGAGTTCTTCATCGTGCTCAAGGGCAAGGGCCACATCATCACCGACAAGGGACTCGACCCGTCGGGCGAAGGCGACGTGATCTATTCGCCGCGCGGCTGCTGGCACGGCTTCAACAACACGTCGAGCGAAGACGTGGTGCTGGTGTGGGGCTGGATGGGCGCGGGCTCGATCGACGATTCGGGCTACGAGGTGCCGGAAGGCGAGCACAAATCGTGAGCGCCACGCTCAACGATCCCCGTATCGCCGCCGGAATGCGCCGGCAGTTCGAGTTGCGCAAGCAGAGACTCGACTCAGGCGCGAAGCAGATCGGCTGGAAGGTCGGCCTCGGCGCACCGGCGGCGCTGGAGCGCTGCAAGCTCACCAAACCCGTGGTCGGATTCCTGCTCGACCGCGCGCAGCTTGATTCGGGCACGGCGGTTTCGCTGAAGGGCTGGACCAAGCCCGTCGCAGAGATCGAGATCGCCGCCTATATTGCACGCGACCTTCCCGCCAACGCGGACGACGCCACCGTGCGTGCGGCGATCGGCGCGCTCGGCCCCGCGATCGAGCTGGCGGATCTGGATAGCGCCATGGACGACGTCGAGGGCCTGCTCGCGCGCGGCATCTGGCAGCGCCATGTCATCCTGGGACCGAAAGACAGCTCGCGCGCCGGCGCGAAGCTCGAAGGGCTCACGGGCAAGCTCATCCGCAACGGCAAGGACGCCCCCGTGCCGGCCGACCTCGAAGTTGGCACCGGCACGATTTTCGACACCGTCCGTCACGCTGCCGACGTGACGGCCGCGCTGGGTGACGGCCTGCGCGCGGGTCAGTTCATCATCTGCGGCGCTATCACCGGGCCGATGTTCCTGGAGCCGAACGAGACCGGCCTCGACTTCACGCTCGATCCGATCGGCGCGGTGTCGGTGCGTTTTTCGGCCTGAACATTAAAGATCCAGGCTCAAGTCGTCGACCGACGTCCACTTTATGCCGCAGGCGGCCGACTTGTCATGCTGCGTCCGACAAGTAATCGCCCAGCAAAGGGAGAATCACATGCCGACCAATATGCGACGCTGGCCCTGTTGATCTGCGTGCTTGGCGGGGCTCCAGCATGGGCGCAGACCGCGCCGAAAATGAATTACCTCGGGCAGGTCATCGACTTGACCGAGTTGATCCCGCCGCCGCCGCCGCGCGAGTCCGAGGCGTGGAAGCAGGATCTCGCCGAGGTTCTCGAAATGCAGCAGAACCGCACCGACGCGCAGGTCCGGAGTGCGATCGCGGACAACGTCTTGTCGATCTATCGCTTCGAGGATGTGCTTGGACCGAAGTACAAAAAGCAAAATCTGCCCGTGACGGACGCATTCTTCGAGAAGCTGCATGCGGACCAGCGCGCCATCCTGATCGCCGCCAAGAACGCCCTGCAGCGGCCGCGTCCGGTTGTGGCCCACCCCAAGGAGGTCCTTGCACTCGGAGGCAACCCGCGGCTGCCGACCGGCTATCCCAGTGGTGCCGTGGTCATGACCACGCTCACCGCGATCGTGCTGTCGAAGATGGTCCCCGAGCAGCGCTTCGAGTTGTCCGAACGCAACCGTGAATTCGCGCTCAACCGGGTCGTGATCGGCCAGCACTTTCCGCGCGACATCCGCGCCGGCGAAATTGCCGGAACGGTGATCGCGTATGCAATGATGGAAGTCCCTGCGTTCATGCGCGACCTGGAACCCGCCCGCACCGAATTGCGACAGGTGCTCGGTCTTCCGGCCGAGCCGGTCGCAGCCGGCCCGGAGAAGACGAGATAGCCAGGGCGATCCGCTGGGAACGCCGTCCCTCGCTTATTCACCTGCGCTCTCGTTTGTTGTCCCCGCGAAAGCGGCCGGAGCAGCGTATTCGCGCTCTATGTTGTCATTGCCGGGCCGCAGCATTAGCGGCGTGACCCGGCAATCCACGAGGTGGAGCAACATGACAATTCTCAACGATTGTTGTTCGCGGGATCGCCGGGTCAAGCCCGGCGATGACGGCGGAGTGCGCGGTTCAGATCCTAAGCAAAGGCACTATCCCCGCCTGCGTTCATTTTCGCGCGCTGAAATTATTGCAGAAAAAATACTTATCCCCGCCCTTGAATCCGGAATGTCACCTAAGCCGTTGAAGGATCGAGAAAGTTCTTCGCGGCTGGCGCGCTCGCACCCACTTTCACACCCACCTTGGCGCAAGTAGGCCGGTTCGACCTAATTGAAGGCTGCATCATCGTCACCACCGCCGCTTGATACCGCCGCGGGCTCGCCGCTAGGCTTGCGCAGCTAGAGCGGCATCGAAGGAAAGCGAATGCCGATCACTTACCGCATTGCTGGTCTGAGGCTGCGCGAGGTTCGCGAGCGGCGCGGCTACACGCAGCAGGAGCTTGCCTTCGCGCTCCATGTGACGCCCACCCTGATCCGGTACTGGGAAAAAGGCCACACCACGCCGACCGTCGCGCAGATTGGACAACTCGCGCGGGCGCTAGAGGTCAAGCCAGCGGCGCTGTGGATGGTGCCGGGCGCGCCGCTGCGGCACTGATGAAGCCGCTGCCGCCAGACTGCGAGCGGGAATCGATCCGGCTCGCCGATCAGTTGGCGGCCTCATCCGCGCCGCGCCGGGGTCGGCAATTGCCAGAATGGAAACACCGCTCCGGGCGCGCTATTCTGGCCTTGAACCAAGCCAGCATTCAAAGCGACGAAAAAGGTATGACGTTCGTACTATCAGTCGGCCTTGTCATCGGCTTGCTTTGGGTGGCCTACCGCATCATTCGGAACGGCTTCCTTTATCCCCAATCCGAAAAACTTGGCTGCTTCGGTGTCTCTTTGGCTACTACCTCGTCGCCTGTCTCGCAATGGTCTCCTCGCACACCTGTTTCCTGAGTACGTCACCAATAAATTCAATTTCCACTTTGAGTGATCACGAGTCCTTCCATCCCTGCTGCCCAGCCCGGACCGTGTCGCGCCCGGCGGCGGTATACGTCAGCATGCCTGCTTGGATCGCTGGACGATTTTGCGACGATGGCTCGACCACGACAGCGCCAGCGGAGGAAGGACTATGGCTACGGCAATCGATCACCGGCTTGGGGTGCGGCTGCGGGAAATCCGCGAACGGCGGGGGCTCGCGCAGGAGGAGCTGGCGGCGCGGCTCGATGTCCCGGTCAGTGCCGTGCAGGGTTGGGAGGATGGCCGCGACGCGCTCGACCTCTGGCAGATCACCGGGCTGGCGGAGGCGCTCGACGTTGCGCCCGCTCTCATGCTGGAGATGCCGGGCAAGCCGGTCAGGCCGCGCCGTGCTACCATGCCGGTATGACCGACGACGACCAGAACCCAGAGCAGACCGCGCCCGCGACCAAGCCGACCGCGCGCGCCGTGTACAAGCGGCTCATCGCGACCAATCCCCGGTTTCGGTTAGCGCCGAAATCGGAGCGAGGATTCGGGATCGCGAAAGCCGACAGCATGATCAAGACAACTATCATCGCCGCGCTGGCGTTCGCCGTCCTGGCGAGCGAGGCCTCGGCGCTATCCAAGGCGCTGCGCGATAGCAGCGGCCGGACCATCGGCCGCACGACGACGAGCGGCAACACGACATCGACCTACGATGCGAGCGGCAAGCTCATCAGCCGCGCGACGCGGACCGGCAACCAGACGACGATCTACGATGCCAGCGGCAAAGTGATCGGGCGCGAGACGACGAACCGCTAGAGATTTCCCACTTTAAAGCGAGCCACGGGGCGGCTTGAAACGGTAAACCGTCTTGCCGCCGAACTCCGGGTTCTCGTCAAGTTCCTCGGTGGTGTGCAGCGAGATGTGCCGCGAGCCGCACTTGAGGGTGCGCTTCACCAACTGTTCGGGATAAAACAGTTCATCAAGGAAATTCTTGAAGCTCCTGCCGCTTGCCTGCGCCAGCGCAAGGCAGGCGTCGGTCCATTTGCCCTCGACCTTGCGCCGCTCCAGCTTAAAGGCCAGATCGAGATCGCCGAGATTGGCGGCATCGGTGCAATAGGAGCCGAACACCCGCAACTCGGTGACGTAATGCAACAGCGTCGGATCGGTGTTGATCGCCGCCGCACGATCCAGCACGTCCTGAGCAAGGCCTCGGCCTGCGCGCGATCAATGCGGCGGACGAACGGACGATGCGCAGGATCATGCGCGAAGGCGTGTAATGCTTATACGAAGCCGTATTCAGGGGCTTAGCCCCGGCCTCATTTTGGGGATAGTGCCGTCGTGTATCGACGCAATGCACAAAACGCGGAACCAGCCTTTGAAGTCAGACGACGACAGCCCCTGCAGCTTCGGATGATTGGCCGCGTCGTTGTACATCTTGAACTACGTCCCGCGCATAGCCGTCCTCCAACGGGCCAGGCTTGACTTGCGGAACGCGATCCTGGGGGCTTAAAAAGCGGCTGGTCTGGCTTCGCTTTCTACCCGGTCGGTCGCTCCCAAGCGCCCGGCCGGTTTCGTTATGAAGCCCGTTCGCACCAGCGACCCAGCACGATTACCTGCTGCGATAAAGGCAACCCAGGCTTCAGTGGGCTGGTGGGGACCGGAGGAAGGCAGGCGAAAGCCTCGCCGATCCCGAGGTGGAAGGCCCACCCATCCGGTCCTGAAAGTTACGGTCCCGAGGAACCAAAAATCGCCGCGATGGAGCGCCGGAGGGCGTGCGCGTCTCGCCAGACGCGCGCCGCGCCCCCCAAGGTGCGGAAACGATGGTGCGCCACCTGGCGCTCCGTCCCCTCGGGCTCAAGCCGGAGGGGAGAAAAGGAAGGAAGGCGGCCCGGCGCCTCAAAGTCCGCGGACGATGACGTATGTCTGGACTGGCCTTTCGCCGCAATTCAGGCTTCCTATCTTGGAGGAGCAACGGAGCATCTGATGAATCCCAATTCCTCCCTGATCGATCGCGCCGGCCTCGACAAGGTTCGAGTCGGCAAGCTGATGGAGCGCGGCCTCGAAGGCGCCGACGACGGGGAACTGTTCCTCGAATACAAGCAGTCCGAGATGCTGGTGTTCGACAACGGCCGGCTCAAGCAGGCGACCTACGACACCAACCAGGGCTTCGGGCTGCGCGCCGTGAAGGACGAGGCGGTCGGCTACGCGCACGCCTCCGACGTGTCGGAGACGGCGATCGGCCGCGCCGCCGAGGCGGTGCGCGCTGTGAAGGGTGGCTATTCCGGCAGCTTTGCCGCGCCCCCTGCCCGCACCAACCGCAAGCTCTATGGCGACGAGAACCCGATGGGAGCGCCGGGCTTCGACGCCAAGGTGAAGCTGTTGGAGACGATCGACGCTTACGCACGCGGCAAGGACGAGCGCGTGCGGCAGGTCACGGCGAGCCTCGGCGCATCCTGGCAGGTGGTCGAGATCGTACGGCCTGACGGCGAGACCTATCGCGACATCCGTCCCCTGGTTCGCGTCAACGTTTCGGTGGTGGCGGGCTCCGGCGACCGGCAGGAGTCCGGGTCATTCGGCTTCGGCGGGCGCGAGGGCTACCAGAATTTCATCGCGTCGAAGTCATGGCAGCACGCGGTCGACCAGGCGGTGCGCCAGGCGCTGATCAATCTCGATTCGATCCCCGCCCCCGCCGGCGAGATGGACGTGGTGCTCGGTCCCGGCTGGCCCGGCGTGATGCTGCATGAGGCGGTGGGCCACGGCCTTGAGGGCGACTTCAACCGCAAGCAGTCTTCGGCGTTTGCCGGCCTGATGGGCCAGCAGGTCGCCGCCAAGGGCGTCACCGTGGTCGACGACGGCACGATCGCGAGCCGCCGCGGCTCGCTGTCGATCGACGACGAAGGCACCCCCACCAACCGCACCGTGCTGATCGAGGACGGCATTCTGGTCGGCTACATGCAGGACCGGCAGAACGCGCGGCTGATGAACATGAAGGCGACCGGCAACGGCCGCCGCGAGAGCCACGCCCATGTGCCGATGCCGCGCATGACCAACACCTACATGCTGGCCGGCACTCGCGACCCGGCCGAGATTCTCGCCTCGGTGAAGAACGGCGTTTACGCGGTGAACTTCGGGGGCGGGCAGGTCGACATCACATCGGGCAAGTACGTCTTCCAGGTCACTGAGGCGTACAAGATCGAGAACGGCAAGCTCGGCCCCGCGTTGAAGGGCGCCATGCTGATCGGCAACGGTCCGACCGACCTGCACCGTGTGAGCATGATCGGCAACGATCTGCAGCTCGACACCGGGATCGGCACCTGCGGCAAGAACGGCCAGGGCGTGCCGGTCGGTGTCGGCCAGCCGACGCTGCGCATGGACCGCATCACGGTCGGAGGGACAGGTTCGTAGAAGATCGCTGCCGTCGCGCCGTTGACAATGCTGTCACCGCACCACGCCCGACATGCAGCATGGCTTGCGCCGCGGCTTGGTCAGCCGATCCTTGAGATAGCAGCGCGAGATGTTGGGCCCGAGATAGCCGGGCCGCACGTAGGTCCAGGCACGGCAGCGGTTCTCGCCCTCGCAGGCTTTCTTGCAGGACTCGCCGGTCGGATCGGACGGCAGATCGAATTGGCGGTAGTCGCCGCCGAAGCGGTCGATCGACATTTCCACCGGCCCGCTTTTCTTCTCCACCAGGCCCGCGCCCTTGATGCCGGACACGCAGCACTGGTTCTCGACCGCCGGCTTCACCTCGCTCTTGAGCCAGCACACCGCCGTCGTTCCGCCCCCCGTGCCCGGATAAGAGAACGCCCAGGCGCGGCAGCGCCCCTCCCGCTCGCAGCGCGCCGCGCACACCGCCGGATCGCCGGACGGCACCACGAAGCGGGTGTAATCGCCACCGGGCCGGTCGAACCCCGCCTGCGCCCACGCGCTCACGCTGGCGCCCGCGGTGAGGATCGAAATGACGAAGGCGCGGCGAAGCGCGGCGAGAAGAGATTGCGTCAATGCTGCACCCTTCGGACCGATGCGAGAGGCCTGTCGCATCTTAATGAAGCCGCCGCCGCTGCGCGAGTGAGTTCAACAACAATACCTTACTCCGTGCGACCTGTGGTCGCGGCGCGGCTGTGAAAGGCCGCTCAGCGCTCATGCCGCATGTGAAACCTGACGTGCGCCGCCCACAATGCGGACAACTCTCGCGGTGCAGCCATGCCGGGCCCGACCACAGCAAAAGATGCACGGCTATTGCCGCGCTGGACGCGGCACGATCCGTTCGATGTCGCGGCGTGGTTGCTTCTGGCCGCGCTGCTGGCGGTCGCGCTTCTGACGTTTCGCGATTACTCGATATCGAACGACGAAGAGGTGCAAAACCGCTACGGCGAGTTGATCCTGTCCTACTACGCCAGCGGTTTCGCCGACCGTGGCGTCTTTGCTTACAAGAACCTCTATCTCTACGGCGGGCTTTTCGACGTTGTCGCAATCCTGTTCGGCCGCATCCTGCCGCTCGACATTTTCGTGATCCGGCACTTGCTCTGCGCCCTGATCGGTATTGGCGGCATTGCCGCAGTCTGGGCCACCGCGCGGCTGATCGCGGGCCCGCGTGCGGGCCTTATCGCCGCCGTCGCCCTCACGGTCTGCGGCCCGTGGTTCGGCTCGATGTTCAACCACACCAAGGACATTCCGTTCGCCGCTGCGATGATGGGGGCGTTCTACTTTCTACTGCGGGCGGCCCGCGATTTGCCGCGGCCGCGCCTGCTGCATCTGGTGCTGTTCGGGCTTTTGCTCGGCGCTGCGCTGGGGCAGCGCGCGCTGGCCTTGCTTGTACTGGTTTATGTGCCGATCGTGATAGCCCTGCGCCTGCCGCAACCCGTCACGGCGGCGACTGCAGCACGGTTTCTGGCCGGGTCATTGCTGCTGTTCCTGCCGGCCTGTGCGCTCGGCTATCTGATCATGATCGCGGCATGGCCGTGGGCGGCGCTTAGTTTGTTCAATCCAGTCCGCGCGCTGTTCGCGTTCGCGCACTTCCACTATCCCATCAAGACGCTGCTGTTCGGCGAAACCTATCTGATGGCGGACGTGCCGCGCTGGTACGTGCCGGTTTATCTCGCGATCAAGCTGCCGCTCGCTGTGTGGTTCGGCGCCGCGTTCGCGTTGCTGATGGCGTTCGTGCGGGGATGGACGGATGTCCGCGCGCGCGAGACCGCCTTCATCGCTTTCACCGCGGTGTTCCCGGTGGCGTGTCAGGTGATCTCGCACGGCCCCTCGTTCAGCGGCCTCCGGCATTTCCTTTTTGTGCTGCCGCCAATCGCGGTGCTTGCCGGGATCGGCTTCGACGCGATGCTGACGTGGTTTGAAGCGCGGCGGCACGCGCTCGCGGGCGCCGTTTATGTTCTGCTGGCAGGCGCGCTGGCGTGGCCTGCCAGCGTCATGGTCCGGCTGCATCCTTACGAGTCGTTGTTCTTCAACCCGCTGGCCGGTGGCCTATACGGCACGGCGCAACGGTATGACACCGACTATTGGGTCAACGGGATGCACGAAATGGTAGTCGAACTGGAGAACTACCTCGATGGCGAAAAACGGGCCGTCCCGCGATTCTATTTCGTGGCGGTGTGCGGCGAGCGCCTGGCCTTCGAGAAAGAGGCCGAAGCGCGCAAGGGCCGCCTGCGATGGGCGACCGACACCGATGCCGCGGACTTTTTCATCGCTCCGACGCATCAAGGTTGCCACAACGCCATCGACGGCAACGTGATCCTCACGATCGAACGCATGGGCGTGGCGATCGGCGTGATCAAGGACCGCCGCTCGATCACCCAGCCGCATATCGCGCGCGGCAACTGACGGCAGTTGTCCAAATGGAGAGCGCCCGCCGGGGGGCCGGCGGGCGCACGATCCGGAGCGCGAGAGGGGATATCGACAATCCGGACGGGGACTGAAAGATTGCTTACCCGCAGGTTGCCGTTTCACAGCGCAGCCATGCCGGTTGCGGATTGGTGCCCGACTGCACGAGGGCCGAGCGTCGGCGCGTGCGGCGTTCCGCGGCGCGGCCGACCAGAACGTCGGTCGGGTCGTGCCACAGCGGCTCGGAATAAGCGTCCCGCAGGTCGCTGCGCGTGATGCCGATATCCGCGAGCATGTGGTCGTCGAGGCCGGCCAGCACCGTGGCGGCGCGCCGGTTTTTGATCGCACGGCCCAAACGAGCGAAGCGGCTCATCATGTCACCACCGGCGGAAGCCAACCGACGCCTCGCGTAGGCTGCGCCAGACCAGGAAAGACTGAAGATCGCGACCATGACTGCCTCCAAACCTCTGAAAGACCAGGGAAAACCCCGATACGCGCTCGAGAATCGCTTCACCCGATCTGATTTACGGAGAATATGATCCCGGCCGATTGATAAGTGAAACGAATGTTTGTAATCTTATCAATCAGCAATGATGATGTAACGGCTGCCGTATTTTTTCGGGCCAGGAGCCTGCATGAGCGCGCTCATCGACGTCGACCAGTTGCGCACCTTCATCGCGATCGTGGAAACCGGCAGCTTCACCAAGGCCGCCGAAGTCGTTCACAAGACCCAGTCCGCCGTATCGATGCAGATCAAGCGACTGGAAGAGCGCCTCGACCGGCCGATCTTCGCGCGCGACGGCCGCGCCTCGAAGCTCACGGAAGACGGTGAGCGGTTGCTCGATTACGCGCGGCGCATCATCAAGCTCAATGTCGAAGCGCTCGCCGCATTCGACGATGCCGAGCTAACCGGGCGCGTGCGGCTCGGCCTGCCGGACGATTACGCCGACCGGTATCTCCCCGAGATCATGGCGCGGTTCTCGCGCGCCTATCCCGGCGTCGAACTGACCATTCTCTGCGAGCCATCGGTCGAATTGTTCGGGCGCATCGACAGCAACCAGCTCGACCTGGCGATCGTCACCGACTGCGAGAGCAGTCGGCCGTCGGAAACCTTCCGCCGCGAGCGGCTGCTGTGGGTTACGTCGGCGCGGCATTCGACGCACACCGAACAGCCCTTGCCGCTCGCGCTGGGCCGCGCCAGTTGCGGCTGGCGGCGAGCCGCGATCGAGTGCCTCGATACCATCGGACGTCCCTACCGGCTGCTCTACTCTAGCGTGAACGTCGGCGCGGTATCGGCCGCGGTGCTGGCCGGGCTTGCGGTCTCGGTGTTTCCGGAATCGGCGCTGCGCCCCGGCATGCGCGTGCTCAATCCTGCGGATGGCTTCCCAGCTTTGCCGGCCTGCCGCGTCGGGCTGATCCGCAATCCACACGAAACCTCGTCGCTGGCCGACGCGCTCGCCGATCACATCATCTCGTCGCTGGACAACCTTTCCGAAGCGAGCCGCGCGGCAGAGTAGCCGCGTCTCCAGCTCGGCCGCTGTCGCGTCGTGCAGGCGGACCAGGTCGCCGGGCGCGATCTCGAGCTGCAAGCCGCGGCGTCCGCCTCGATGACGGTCAAACCACCGCGCCCGCCTTCGCCATCGGCGTCTTGAGCAGCCGCGCCGGAGAAACGCCGAGCGCTTCCGCCGCCTGCATGCCGATGCGCTCGGCGTTGGGATCGTAGTCGTATTCGTGCAGCTTGAAGGGGACGCCGGCTCGCTCCGGCGCCACGGTTGCCGGTGTCGATCGAGCCATACGAGCTAGTAGGCGAATTCGGTGTAGATCGGATCGGTCGAGCCGTTCCAACCGTCCTGATACTCCGCCAGCATCGCCTCGGCCGGCGTGATGCCGCGAGCGACAATCTCCTCGAGCGGCCTCAGATAGCGCGTCTCGTCGCGGCCGTTGTAGTCGAGCTTGTTGCGGCGCTGCAGGCCCTTGCGCGCAATGCGCAGCAGTTCGATCGAGACGTTGAGCAGGTCGCGGGTTCGGATGGTGGCCTTGAAACCGAGTTTCGGCACGTCGTCGCGCAGCTTCTGGCGCTCCTCGGCGGTCCAATCCTTGGCGACGTCCCAGGCCGCGTTGAGGCTGTCCTCGTCGTAGAGGATGCCGCACCAGAACGCCGGCAGCGACGGCAGCACGCGCCACGGGCCGCCATCGGATCCGCGCATCTCGAGGTATCGCTTGAGTCGCACCTCCGGAAAAATCGTCGAAATGTGGTTGGCCCAGTCGGACATGGTGGCGCGCTCGCCAGGGATGAGCTTGCCGGCGAGGTGATCGCGGAACGAGCGGCCTGACACGTCGAGATAGCTGTCGCCGCGCTTGACGAAATACATCGGCACATCGAGCGCGTAATCGGCGTAGCGCTCGAAGCCCATGCCGGGCTCAAACGCCCATGGCAGCATGCCGGAGCGCGCATTGTCGGTGTCGCGCCAGATTTCAGAACGGAACGAAACAAATCCGTTCGACTTGCCTTCGGTGAACGGTGAATTTGCGAACAGCGCGGTCGCGACCGGCTGCAGCGCGAGGCCAACACGGAGCTTCTTCACCATGTCGGCTTCGGAGGAGAAGTCGTGGTTGGTCTGCACCGTGCAGGTCCGGTACATCATGTCGAGGCCGAGCTTGCCGACCTTCGGCATGTACGCCGTCATGATCTTGTAGCGGCCCTTCGGCA
>JBEVIJ010000193.1:0-17621 GCA_040510745.1 Xanthobacteraceae bacterium | reverse complement strand
GATCGCCGCCAAAGTCGGCGCCGATGCGGTTTGTCATGGGGCCACGGGAAAAGGCAACGATCAGGTTCGCTTCGAGCTGACCTATTACGCGCTCGAGCCGTCGATCAAGATCATCGCGCCGTGGCGCGAGTGGGCGTTCAAGGGCCGCGAGGAATTGCTCAAGTTCGCGCGCGATCATCAGATCATGATATCGAAGGACAAGGAGGGCGAGGCGCCGTTCTCGGTGGACGCCAATCTTTTGCACTCGTCCTCCGAAGGCAAGGTGCTGGAAGACCCATCCAAGGAAGCGCCGCCGATCGTCTATCAGCGCACCATCTCGCCGATGGAGGCGCCCGACAAGGTGACCGAGATTCGGATCGGCTTCGAGCGCGGCGATGCGGTCAGCGTCGATGGCGAGACGCTGTCGCCCGCGACGCTGCTCGCGAAGCTCAACGATCTCGGCAAGGCGAACGGCATCGGCCGGCTTGATCTGGTCGAGAACCGCTTCGTCGGCATGAAGTCGCGCGGCGTCTACGAGACGCCGGGCGGCACCATCCTGCTGGCGGCGCATCGCGCCATCGAATCCATCACGCTCGACCGCGGTGCGGCGCACCTCAAGGACGAGCTGATGCCGCGCTACGCGGAGCTGATCTACAACGGCTTCTGGTTCGCGCCGGAACGCGAGATGCTGCAGGCCTTGATCGACAAGAGCCAGGAGCACGTCGCCGGCGAAGTGCGGCTCAAGCTCTACAAGGGCAACGTGATGGTGACGGGCCGTGACAGCCCGAACTCGCTGTATTCCTCGACGCTGGTCACCTTCGAGGACGATCGCGGCGCCTATGATCAGAAGGACGCGGCGGGGTTCATCCGGCTCAACGCGCTGCGGCTGCGCACGCTCGGCCAGCGCAACAAGAAGCCGAAGACGTAGGCGGCTAAACGACGAGATAAAGAGGCGGGGGAATGGCGGGTCGCGACGTCTATCTCGTCGGCAGCGTGCCGATGGCGAATTCCGAGCAGGTTTTCGAGGCGGTTAGCGCGGCGCTCGGCCGGCGCATCAAGCGTATTCCCGACGGTGAAACCGGCCAGCGCGGCGACTGGATCACCTGGCTCGAGCCGGTGTTCGCGGCGAGCCCGGCGCTGCTGAAGTCCGGAGAGTTCTTCCGCGTCCACGCCAGCGGCACCGGCCGCGAGCGCTACTCGCTCAGGCCGGGCCGCAAGCCGGAGGACCTGCATTTCGAGAATCTGCACTACGCCGACTTCGCCAAGGAATCGTTCGCGGTGTTCAAGCGGCTGAAAGCTGCCGGCAAGATCGCGGCGGAAACCAAGTTCCAGATCGACGTGGTGCCGGCACATTCGGTGATCTGGCTTTATCTGGTCGATGCGCTGCATGCGCCGGTCGATCCGATCTACAACGAAGCGGTGAAGCGCGAGATCGACAAGATTGCGGCAGCTCTGCCGCATGACGAAATCGCGATCCAGTTCGACGTCGCGTCCGCGGTGTTCGCGCGGCTGGAGCGCAACCAGGCGAGCAGCTACGGCCGCACCAAGGAAGAGACGCAGCAGACCTTCAGCAACATTCTGATCGAGCTTGGCAACCACGTGCCGGGCGGCATCGATCTGCTGTTCCACCTCTGCTACGGCGATTCCAACCACAAGCACGTGGTCGAGCCGACCGACATGGCGGACATGGTGGAGTTTGCCAATCGTGTCAGCCGCAGGATCGCGCGGCCGATCCAGCTCATTCACATGCCGGTGCCGCGCAACCGTGCCGACGACGCCTACTTCCAGCCGCTGCGGAATTTGAAGCTGCGGTCGGAGACGCAGCTCTGCCTCGGTCTGGTGCACCACACCGATGGCATCGAGGGCACGAAAAAGCGCATCGCCACGGCAAAGAAATATGTCTCGGGTTTTGCGGTCGGGACCGAATGCGGTTTTGGGCGGCGCGATCCCAAGACGATACCGGAGTTGCTGCGCATCCACGCGCAGATCGCCGACCAGGCGTAAGATCGGGTGCACAACAGCGGAGGAAGTCATGCCAGGCCGACGCCGCCGGGGATCCAATTGCAATAAAAAGGCCGAGCCGTCTTGCGACAGCCCGGCCTTTGTCTTTGTTGGCGTCTACTGCTTTCCAGCCAGCAGCGGCGTGATGCGGCGCACCGTGACGCGGCGATTCTCTTCGCTCGGGCCCTGCACCGGCACCCTGAGTTGCGACTCGCCGTAGCCTTGGGTGGTCAGATTCTCCGGCGGAATCTGGAACTGCTCGGTCAACGCGACCGCGACCGCTTCGGAGCGGCGGTCGGACAGCGACAGGTTGTCCTCCTCGGTTCCGACTGCGTCGGTGTGCCCCTCGATCAGGAACACCTCGTTGGCGTTGGCGTCCGTCACCTGCCTGATGGCCTTGGCGATCGCCTCGAGCTGGCCGTACTGGTCCTGCCGCAGTTCGAACGAGCCGATGTCGAAGGTGAGGGTGTTGATGTCGACGCTGCGCATGCGGTGACGCAGAGCGGGGGTGTAGCGGATTTCGTCGAGCGTGTAGGGCCGTTCGATCACGTCGACTGGCGGCGCGGCCAGCGTGTCGTAAAGCATGACGGGCGGTGCGTCGCGCGTGTAGACGATGTACTGCTCGGGCGGAATGTTGACGACCGGCGGCGGCACGTTGGCGAGGTAGGCGACGCCCAATCCGGCGGCGATGCCCGCCGCGACGCCGATGCCGATCGCGGTACCGGTGCCTATGCCCGACCGCCTGTTCTCGAACATCACATACTCGCGACCGAACTGGTCGCGGCGAGAGCGCCGCACCAGGCGGCCGCTGTCGTCGGTGACGTTGATGATGCGGGTGCCGTCGGGCCGCACCGCGATGGTGCGAAGCTCGCCGCCCCGGCGCTCGGCGATCATGTTGCGCGCGCCATAGCGGAAGCGTTCGCTTTCGTCGCGCCGGATGACGGTGACGTTGCCTTCCTTGATGATGGTGCGGCCGGGCTCGCGGATGATGGTGCGGTCGCCTTCGCGGACCTCGCGGCGTTGTGCGCGCACGTCATCCACGCGACGCACGTTTGCGGGTGTCGCGACTGGAGCGATTGCGGCTGCCGCCGGTGCAGCAGCCGCGCCCGGAGCCGGCCGGCTGCCAGGGCCGCGAGCCGCCGCGGCCGGCGGCGGCAGCACGACTGGCTTTGCCACCGGCACCGGCTTGCCTGGTTGCACGAACGGCCGCGCTGCCGGTGCGGCGACGACGGCCGGAGCAGGCGCCGGAGCACCCGGCGCAGGCGCTGCGGTTGCCGGCGCACCGGGAGCTTGTGGACCGCGTGGTCCGCCGGGGCCACCAGGCCGCCGGCCATCCCAGCGTTGCTGCGGAGATGCCGGTGAAGTTGGTGCAGCAGCGGGCTGAGAGGTTACGGACGGAGCCGCCGGTGGCGTTGCCGGTGCGGCGGTCGGTGCGGGTCTCGCAGCCGGCGGAGCGGCGGGAGTGGCGGTCGGTGCCGGCGCAACAGGAGCCGGCTTCGGCGGCACCGCGACGGGCCTTGGCGCGACGGGCGGTGCAGCGACAGGCTTGGGCGCAACGGGTGCGGGCTTGGGGGGCGCCGCTACGGGCCGAGGCGCGACCGGTGGCGGCGCTGCCGGCCGTGGCGGAGCGGCAACGGGTTTCGGTGCAACCGGCGCAGGTCGTGGCGGCGCCGCCACGGGTTTGGGGGGCGGCGCAGCAGCCGGTTTTGCTGGCGGCTTCTTTTTGGGATCGACCGCCGGAGCCTGGGCCTGCGCGACGTCTGCCGACATCGGCAGCACGATCGAAACTGCCGGCAACAAGGCGAGCGCTGGGACGAAGGTCCCGGCGAGCAGAAAACTTTTGAGCTTCATGGTAATCCCCGGTGAGAGCGAATCCGCGCCGTCACTATTCATAAGCCGCAAAACCGGCAACGCCAGAGCATCACACGCTCATGCCAAGGCGAATTGTGGAAGCAAACTGAGCAAACGTTCATGTTGCGGTGCGATCATGATGAGGCAGGCGTTCGGCGGCGATCTCTTTGTTCTGTCGCTCCGTACGTCGGCGACGAAGCGGATCACGCCAGTCTCACGGTCGGGCCGCGGCAGCGGATGCGCGCGGCGATGTCCAGCATATCCGTCACGGGCGAAGTTCCCCAGAAATAGGTCTACCGTTGCGGAACGGGCTTCCTACATAGCAAGCGGTTTGTGCTGGGAGGTTTGCCGATGATTTACATCTTGGCGTTCTTCGTGCCACCGCTCGCGTTGCTGCTCAACGGGCAGCCGTTCTCGGCGGTGTTCAACCTCGTGCTGATCGTGCCGTGCATCCTGTTCGGCCTGGTGTTTCCGGTGCTGTTCCTGGTGCCGTCGGCGCACGGCATCCTCGCGATTTACATGAAGCGCGAGGACCGCAAGCACCGTGAGATCGTGGACAGCATCGAGCGTCACGGCCCGCCGCCCGGCTGGCGGCCTTAACCCGGCATGTGGCAGACGGCCTCGATGTTGTGGCCGTCGGGATCGAGCACGAACGCGCCGTAATAATTCGGATGATATTGCGGGCGCAGTCCCGGCGCGCCGTTGTCCTTGCCGCTGGCCGCGAGCGCTTCGCGGTGAAACGCATCGACGCTGGCGCGATCCTTCGCCACGATCGCGACGTGCAACGGCTTCTCCAGCTTGCCTTCGCCGCCGATCCAGAAGTCCGGCTTGCCGCCGGTGCCGAATCCCGCGGCCGGCGCGCCGGCTTTGGTCTGGTGCGCGCCGATCTCCGTGATCAGCGTGTAGCCGAGCGGCGCCAATGCCTTCGCGTAGAATGCCTTGGCGCGCTCATAGTCCGACACCGCAAACCCGATGTGGTCGATCATGATGCCCTCCGTCATTATGGATTCCGGGTTCGCGAGCCATAGCGCGTCGAAGACGCGCGTGATCGCGCTTTAGGCTCGCGCCCCGGAATGACAACGGTTGGATTTGTCGAAACAACGGCGCCTTACGTCTGCCGTTCCACCATCCTCAGCTTGATTTCGGCGATCGCCTTGGCTGGATTGAGTCCCTTCGGGCAGGCCTTGGCGCAGTTCATGATGGTGTGGCAGCGGTACAGCCGGAACGGATCCTCGAGGTTGTCGAGACGCTCGCCGGTCGCTTCGTCGCGGCTGTCGCTGAGCCAGCGGTTGGCTTGCAAAAGCGCGGCGGGACCGAGATAGCGTTCGCTGTTCCACCAGTAGCTCGGGCACGATGTCGAGCAGCACGCGCAGAGGATGCACTCGTAGTGACCGTCGAGTTTCTGGCGGTCGTCGTGGCTCTGCCGCCATTCCTTCTCGGGCGTCGGTGTGACGGTTTGCAGCCACGGCTGGATCGAGGCGTACTGCGCGTAGAAGTTCGTCATGTCGGGCACCAGATCCTTGACCACGGACATGTGCGGCAGCGGATAAATACGGATCGGCCCGCTGATCTCGTCCATGCCCTTGGTGCAGGCGAGCGTGTTGGTGCCGTCGATGTTCATGGCGCACGAGCCGCACACCCCTTCGCGGCACGAGCGGCGGAAGGTCAGCGTCGGATCGACCTTGTTCTTAATCCAGATCAGCGCGTCCAGAACCATCGGCGCGCAATCGTCGCGGTCGATGAAATACGTATCGATGCGTGGATTGGCGCCGTCCTCCGGGTTCCAGCGGTAGACGCGGAACGGCGTGACATTGCGCGCGCCGGCCGGGCGCTTCCAGGTCTTGCCTTCGGCGATCTTGGAGTTCTTCGGCAGGGTGAGTTGAACCATGGCAGCCTCGTTTCGCGCTCTAGGCGTCAGGGAGTTCGAAAATGGTGTTCATGCCGTGCTCTTCCATCCGCACGCGATAGCCGCGGACAATGCACAGATCGCGGATCGCGCCGGTCCATGCCTCCAGGATCAGGAGGCGCGGCCACAGCGCGCGCGGCGCGTTGTCGAAGAACGGCGGCAGCACGCGGTCCTCGAAGCCTTCGATGTCGATCTTCATGGCGTCGATCCGCTGGAATCCGGCGGCAACCACCATGTCGTGCAGCGCCTTGATCGGCACCTCGAACGAAGGCCCTTCGGATGCGACCAGGCTTTCGGCCTGCGGATAGTAGGTGCCGAAGCCTGTCGCGGCGCCGGCGGCGGCATTCTCGACCGTCACGTTGCGCATGCTGTTGGCGGCGACGTTGAACTTGAGCCGGTTGGCGTAGATCGGATTCGCCTCAACCGCCAGGATTTTCGCGTCCGGTGCCCAGGATTTCACCGCATAAACATAGATGCCGGCGTTGGCGCCGACGTCGACGAAATGGAAGCCCGGGCGCACCGAGCCACGAAGCTGTTCAAGCTCGCGATGATCGTAGTCATGGATGTGCAGCAGCATCTTCTTTTCGACGAAGTAGGGGCCGTAGTGATGCAGCCGCTGCTTGATGCCGAAGCGCTCGACGTCGACCGGGCCCGGACGGATGCCCGCGATCATCTGGCTGATCATCCAGCGCGCGCTGCCGCGGCCCAGCGCGGTGTTCTCGGCAAGCCTGATCAACAGCGATTGCAGCGCGGTCGGCGTGTAGGCGCCGAACGGCGGCTGCTGCGCGGCCGGGGCGTCGTAGCCCTGGCCCGCCGGAATGCGCGCGGCTGCGTTCACATCGGCCTCAATAGACGCGAGCCTCAATACACACGGGCTTTAGGCTCGACATAAGCGACGTCATTGGTGAGGGTGTAGGTGTGGACTGGGCGATAGTCGATCTTCACGTGGCCCTTGTCGTCGATCCACGTCAGCGTGTGCTTCATCCAGTTCTTGTCGTCGCGGTCCGGGAAGTCCTCGCGCGCATGTGCGCCGCGGCTCTCGGTTCGGTTGACCGCAGCATCCATCGTCACCACGGCCTGCGCGATCAGGTTGTCGAACTCGAGCGTCTCGATCAGGTCCGAGTTCCAGATCAGCGAGCGGTCGGTGACGCGCACGTCGGACGACGCCGCGAACGTGTCGTGGATCAGCTTCTTGCCTTCCTCCAGCACCTCGCCGGTGCGAAACACCGCGCAGTTGCTCTGCATCACCTTCTGCATGTTGAGGCGAAGCTCGGCGGTCGGCGTGCCGCCGTTGGCGTTGCGCAGGCGGTCGAGCCGCGCCAGCGCCAAGTCCGCTGAATCCTTCGGCAGTTCCGGCTGCTTGTCGCCTGGCGTGAGGATTTCGGCGCAGCGCAGCGCAGCGGCGCGGCCGAACACCACGAGATCGATCAGCGAGTTCGAGCCGAGGCGGTTGGCGCCATGAACGGAAACGCAGCCTGCCTCGCCCAGCGCCATCAGGCCCGGCACGATGGTGTCGGGGTCGCCGCCCTTCTTGGTCAGCGCCTCACCGTGATAGTTCGTGGCGATGCCACCCATGTTGTAGTGCACGGTCGGCAGCACCGGCACCGGTTCGCGCGAAAGGTCCACGCCGGCAAAGATGCGTGCGCTCTCGGAGATGCCTGGCAGCCGCTCGTGCAGCACCGCGGGATCGAGATGGTCGAGGTGCAGGAAGATGTGGTCCTTGTTCTTGCCGACGCCACGGCCCTCGCGGATTTCGATCGTCATCGAGCGGGAGACGACGTCGCGCGAGGCGAGGTCCTTGGCGGACGGCGCGTAGCGCTCCATGAAGCGCTCGCCCTCGGCGTTGACGAGATAGGCGCCTTCGCCGCGCGCGCCCTCGGTGATCAGGCAGCCCGCGCCGTAGATGCCGGTCGGATGGAACTGGACGAACTCCATGTCCTGTAGCGGCAAGCCGGCGCGCAGCACCATGGCGTTGCCGTCGCCGGTGCAGGTGTGCGCCGAGGTGCAGGAGAAGTATGCGCGGCCATAGCCGCCGGTGGCGAGGATCGTGGTCTGGGCGCGGAAGCGATGGATCGTGCCGTCGTCCATGCACAGCGCGACCACGCCACGGCAGCGGCCCTCGTCGTCCATGATCAGGTCGATGGCGAAATACTCGACGAAGAACTCCGCCGAGTGACGCAGCGCCTGGCCGTACATGGTGTGCAGCATGGCGTGCCCGGTGCGGTCGGCGGCCGCGCAGGTGCGTTGCGCCGTGCCCTTGCCGAAGTGCGTGGTCATGCCGCCGAACGGGCGCTGATAAATCTTGCCGTCTTCCTCGCGGCGGGAGAACGGCAGACCCCAGTGCTCGAGCTCATAAACCGCGGCCGGGGCTTCGCGAACCATGTATTCGATCGCGTCCTGGTCGCCGAGCCAGTCGGCGCCCTTGACGGTGTCGTACATATGCCAGCGCCAGTCGTCCTCGCCCATGTTGCCGAGCGCAGCGGCGATGCCGCCTTGCGCCGCGACGGTGTGTGAGCGGGTCGGAAACACCTTGGTGACGCAAGCGGTGCGCAGCCCCGCCTCGCTGCAACCGACCACCGCGCGCAGGCCTGCGCCGCCGGCGCCAACGACGACCACGTCGTAGGTATGGTCTTCGATCGGATAGGCCCGGCCGTTGACCCTGGGTGCGCCGTCTGCGCCGTTGCCTGCCATCGCTAGAGCCCGAATGAGAGTTTGAGAACGGCGAACACCGCGGTGAGCCCGACGGCGCACGAGAAGAACGTGTTGCTCATCAGTGCCGCGTATTTCGGCAACTCGTCATGCACATAGTCCTCGATGATGACCTGCATGCCGAGCCACATGTGATAGATGCTGACCAGCACGAACAGCAGCATGCCGATCGCCACCGGCGACGAGCCGAGGATCTGCACCACCGCCGCGTGATTGCGTCCCAACAGGCCGATCACCACGAAGACCGCGCCGATGGTCAGTGGAATGAGCGCCACCGAGGTGAGGCGCTGGTGCCAGAAGTGCTTGGTGCCGGAGCGCGCCGCGCCGAGATAGCGCACCCGCGACAGGGGCGTTCGGATGGAAGGCTTGTGGTCGCTCACCGGATGCCTCCCATGGTGAGATAGCCGACGAACCAGAGGATGACGGTCAGCCCGATCGATCCGATCAACGTGGCGACCGTGAGCCATTCACGCTCGACCGGGCCGAGACCGTGGCCGGTGTCCCAGATCAGATGCCGGATTCCGCCGAGCATGTGGTGAATGAGCGCCCAGGTGTAGCCGAACAGAACCAGGCGGCCGATCACCGTCCCCATGACCCACTGCACATTGGCGTAAGCATTCGGTCCGGCGGCGGCGGCGGTGAGCCACCACACCAGCAGCAGCGTGCCGAAGTAGAGTGCGGCCCCGGTGATGCGATGCACGATCGACATCATCATGGTCAGCGTCGGGCGATAGATCTGCAGATGCGGCGAGAGCGGCCGGTCCTTGGCGGTGGACGTTTTTGCCTCGGCCATGATCATTCTCCGGCAGACACAAGCGGTTCTACAGGTTGGTAGTCGAGGCCCGCCGGTGCCGCAACGCCGCAGGGTTGGCTGTGGCGCGATACGGTGCCCCGTCCCGCAAATGAGAAGAAGAGGTCTTGCAAACTTCGTCTAAAGCGAAGAATGATCCGTTAGCGCATGGCTTTCAATCCATTTTTTCCGTAGTCTCCCTTCGTTATAGGAGAAGGCTGGCATGCGGTTCGATCTCGCCGACCTCAGCCTGTTCCGCCATGTGGTCGAGGCGGGCAGCATCACCCACGGCGCCGAACGGGCGCATCTGGCGCTCGCCGCGGCCAGCACGCGGGTCCGCAACATGGAGCAGACCCTGGGTGCTCCTCTTCTGGTGCGGGGGCGGCATGGGGTCGCGACGACCCAGGCCGGCCGCACGTTGCTCCAGCATGCCCGCATCATGCTGGCGCAGGCCGAGCGGCTGCGCGAAGACCTAGGCGGCTATGCCGGCGGGCTTGCCGGTCAGGTACGAGTGCTCTCCAACACCAACGCGCTGACCGAATTCCTGCCGGAGACGCTGAGTTCGTTCCTAGCGAGCCATCCCAATGTCAGCGTCGATCTCGAAGAGAGGCTCTCCGACGAGATTGTCGGCCTGATCGCCGAAGGGGTGGGGGACATCGGCATCGTGGCCGGAACCGTGGATACCAGCCGCTTGACGACCTATCCGTTCCGCACCGACCGTTTCGTTCTTGTGGTGCCGCAGAATCATGCGTTCGCCCGCCGCCCGAGCGTGGATTTCGCCGACGTGCTGGATCACGAGTTCGTCGGGCTGGAGCGTTCCAGCGCGGCGCAGCGGTTCTTCGCCGACAAGGCGAGCCGCATCGGGCGGACGTTACGGCTGCGCGTGCAGTTACGCAGCTTCGACATGGTGTGCCGGCTGGTCGAGCACGGCGTCGGCGTCGGCATCGTGCCGGCCACCACGGCGCGGCGCGCCGTGAAGGCGATGGCCGTCAAGGTCATCGACCTGAACGATGCCTGGGCGCTGCGGGAGCTCACCATCTGCGTCCGCAATTTCGAGGCCTTGCCGCCGTACGCCCGGCAGCTCGTCGAGCACATGCGGGCGCGGCCGAATTAGCGGCTTCTGGCTTGCACGGGCTGGAACCGGTTTCACCCGGTGGCCGTTGTCTCGCGTGCGGGGGTGAGATGGAGCCAATCATGCGTATTTTCAAGCATTTCCTGCTGGCTGGACTTGCCGCCAGCCTGCCGGCTGCGGTTTCTATGCCCGCATCCGCCGAAATGGCCATCTCCGCGCTCAAGGATAAGAGCGGCAAAGCGGTGGGCGACGTCGATCTGAGCCAGACCCCGAACGGCGTGCTGCTGAAGCTTTCGATCAAGGGCCTGCCGCCGGGCGAGCATGCCTTCCACATTCACGCCGTCGGCAAATGCGAAGCGCCGTTCGAATCGGCGGGTCCGCATTTCAATCCGGGCAATCACAAGCACGGCATGATGTCCGGTCCGGGCCATGCCGGCGACATGCCCAATCTTCATGTCCTGCAAAGCGGCGAGCTGACGGTGGAAGTGCTCAACACGGCGGTCACGCTGGAGAAGGGCAAGCCGAATTCGCTGTTCGATGGCGACGGCTCGTCAATCGTCATCCACGACAAGCCGGACGATTACAAGAGCGACCCGGCCGGCAACGCCAGCGACCGCATTGCCTGCGGGGTGATCCAGCCGAGCGGCACGGCTCCAACGGTCGGCGGTTCGCCCAAAAATTAGCGCAGGATCAGCGACCAATAATCCAGGTCGAGGATGACGGCGGGATCGTACTCGTCGCCATCCTTCAGCGGGAAATCCGGGCACGGGCGGTCTTTCGTCGCAATGGTGCGCAGCCGCAGCGCGCCGACGTCGTCGCGCCCCGGCAGCTCGCTGGTCGCAAGCACCTCAGTCCAGGCGAACACGGTCAATCCGGCGAACAGCGGCGCAACGTGGCGGCCGCCGTTGATCGCCGTGATGTGGAATGCGTTCTCCAGTCCGTTGAAGGACAGCGCACGGGCCAGCGAAATGGCGTGCCCGCCATAGACCAGGCGGCGATTAAAGCGGCTCTGTGCCGCAGCGAACTGGTCGAAGTGGATGCGCGCAGTGTTCTGGTAGAGCCGCGTCGCGGTCTGGTGCTCGGCCTCCTCCACGGTGACGCCGGCGACGTGGTCGATCTTCTCGCCCGGCTGGTAGTCCGCAAAGCGATGCGGGCTGCCGGCGAGCTCGAAGTCGTAGTTCTTCACGTCGAGCGGCGGGCAGGCTGCGCCGAGCAGTTTGGGCTCGACCGCGGTCAGCAGCCGCGGAACGTGATCGCCGGGCGCCGCCGCCTTGGCGTCGCGTTTGCTGATCATCACCCAGCGCACATACTCGAGCACCGCGGTGCCGTCCTGCTTGAAACCGCGGGTGCGGACATAAACCACGCCGGTCTTGCCGCTGGAGTTTTCCTTGAGCCCGATCACCTCCGACGTCGCGGTCAGCGTATCGCCTGGATAGACCGGGTTGAGAAATAAGCAGCTCGCATAGCCGAGGTTTGCGACCGCGTTGCGCGAGATGTCCGGCACCGACTTGCCGAACACAACATGAAACACCAGGAGGTCGTCGATCGGCGCCTCGCGATAGCCGATCGCCCTCGCGAACACGGTGGAGGATTGAACGGCGAAGCGGCCGCCGAACAGCCCGGTGTAGAGGGCGACGTCGCCCACGGTCAGCGTACGCGGCGCGGAGTGCCGGATGGTTTGGCCGAGACGGAAGTCTTCGAAAAAATTGCCGGCGCTGGTCTTGGTCATGGCTTCCTCAGACGATACCCGGCCACGCATTATAGGGCATTTTCGAGTGTCACGAAGCTGTGAGAACGCGGTCACGTTCGTCAACGGAAAGCTGAGGCGTACGTGTTCGGGCGCTCTGATAGCAGAGACATGCTGCCTTTCTCGAACGACGGAGGGTGATCATGACAAAGCAGTTGCTGTACTCGACGATGGTTTCGGTTGGGCTTGCTTTCGCCCCCGAGGCGATGGCGCAAGCCACCAACAGGGAAAAGCCGGCCATGAAGGACGACAAGACGATGACAGACAAGAAGTCCGACGGCATGGCGAAGCCGGCCGCCAGCGGCATGCAGAAGCCCGATGCCATGATGGACAAGAAGGAGACCATGTCGTCCGACAAGATGAAGAAGTAATTCCTCCGGCATGGGGCCCCGAGGCTGTCCCCAGCCTTGCGGGCCCGATGCTTTTCGGCAAACTGGAGCGCATGGCAAGCATCGACGCAGCCGCGGTCACTCCAGAACCGGCAATTATCCATCCGTACTGGGTGCGGATCACGCATTGGCTCAACGCGCTCGCCGTTGTCGTGATGATCGGTTCGGGCTGGGAAATCTATAATGCGTCGCCGCTGTTTCCTTTCACCTTTCCGAAATCGATCACGCTCGGCGGCTGGCTTGCCGGCGCGTTGCTGTGGCACTTCGCGGCGATGTGGCTGCTGGCGATCAATGGCTTGATCTATCTGACGTTGGGATTTGTCACGGGCCGGTTCCGCCGCAAGCTGTGGCCGATCCGCCCGTCGGAGGTGATCGCCGACACCAGGGCAGCGCTCACGTTCAGGCTCTCGCACGACGATCTGTCGATCTACAACGCAGTGCAGCGGTTGCTCTACGCGGGCGTAATCGTGGCCGGGGTCGTGATCGTGCTGTCGGGGCTGGCGATGTGGAAGCCGGTGCAGTTGCAGGAGCTCGCCGCGCTGTTCGGCGGATACGAGGCGTCGCGCTACGTGCATTTCTTTGCCATGGCGGCGATCGTCGGGTTTCTCGTCATCCATGTCATTCTGGCGATCGTGGTGCCGCGCAGCCTGCGCGCGATGATTGCGGGGCGCTGACCGATGAAGCGCATTCGTAGATTCATTCCAGGCGTCGATCGCCAGCTTCTCATCAAGGACGCGGCCAAGCTGATGCCCAAGCCCTCGCGGCGCGCGTTCCTGCGGGGCGGCGCGAGCCTCGGCGCGCTGACGTTTCTCACCGGCTGCGACATCGTCGACGGTGTTTCGGCCGAAAAGGTGCTGCGCAAGATTTCGCACTTCAACGATGGCGCGCAGGCGTGGCTGTTCAATCCCAACAAGTTCGCGCCGGTCTATCCGGAAAGCGCGATCACCAAACCGTTCCCGTTCAACGCCTACTACCAGGAGGACGAGGCGCCGGAGGTCGACCCCGCCACGTTTCAGCTCGAGGTCGGCGGCCTGATCGACAACAAGGAGCCGTGGTCGCTGAAGCGGCTCTACGCGCTGCAGCAGGAATCGCAGGTCACGCGATTGATCTGCGTCGAGGGCTGGAGCGCGATCGGCAAATGGACCGGCGTGCGCCTCAGCGAATTCCTGCGCCGGCTCGGCGCCGACACGCGCGCCAGGTACGTCTGGTTCCAGTGCGCCGAGGGCTATTCCAACACCATCGACATGGCGACGGCGCTGCATCCGCAGACACAGCTCTCGTTCAAATTTGCCGACGAGATCCTGCCGCGCAAGTACGGCTTTCCAATGAAGTGCCGGATGCCGACCAAGCTCGGCTTCAAGAATCCCAAGCACGTGATCGGCATGCACGTCACCAACAAGGACCTCGGCGGCTACTGGGAGGATCAGGGCTACAACTGGTTCAGCGGGTTGTAGGAAGGGCCGTCGCGCAATGACGGAAAGCTACCCCACCAAAATCAGCACCACGCCGACGACTGTTATGGCGGCGCCGGCGGCGAGCCGCAGCGCGCCCTGGGTGCGGCCGAACACCAGCATGTTCAGCCCGACCGTGACCATCGGATAAGCCGCGATGATTGGCACCACCACCGACACCCGTCCGGCGCCGATCGCGGAATACATCAACAGAGTGCCGATGCCGTTGCAGATTCCCGTGAGCGCGAACCACAGCCGTCCGGGCAATGGTCCCTGCACCATGAAGCGGCCGTTGCGCACGCGCCCCACCATGAGCACGGTCACCGTTGAGAGGATGTAGCCGGTGAGGCCGGCCGCCAGCGGGCTTGGCCACATTTCGAGGCCGATCTTGATGACCGGTGGGATGATGCCGCGCAACACCGCCGCGCCGAGCGGCAGCAGTAGCGCCCAGGTGCGCCAGTTGCGGATGTCCTGCGTGCGCGTGACCGTAATGACCAGGACACCGGCGACGATGGTCAGCAGCCCGGCGAACTGCCAGAGCCGAAGCGGTTCTCCAAGCAGGACGACCGCCAGCAGCACGGAGAACAGCGGTGCGATGTTGCCGAGCGATGCGGTGACCACGGGTCCAAGCGCGCGGTTGCTGGAAAACGTGATCAGGGTCAGCAGCGCCGGGAACACCAGCCCCACGGCGGCGAAGATCGGCACTGCACTCCAAACGATGGCTTCGCCGTGCAGCAGGAACGGCGAAGCCAGCAGGAAGCACAGCGTGAACGAAGGTATGCTGATCGCCGCGCCGGACAGGGGATGGATGTGCCGCAGCCCGAACTGCGTCAGCACCAGGCCGCCACCCAGGAAGATCGTAGCGGTCATGGCAAGGAGGATGGCGGTCATGGGCTTCGAGCGCTTGCGGGGAGTTTAAGGCTACACCAAAGTCCGGACTGCGCATCGCGCCTTGCCAACCGCGGCGCCGTTCTTTAGCAATTCGCGCAGTTCCGCGTAGCGCGAGGCGCACTCATGGCGATCCACAAGCTCCTTCTCCTTCCTGGCGACGGCATCGGCCCCGAGGTGATGGCCGAGGTCAAAAAGCTGGTCGCCTGGATGAACAGCCACGGCATGAGGACGTTCGAGCACGACGAAGGGCTGGTCGGCGGAAGTTGCTACGACGCGCACAAGATGTCGATCACCGACGAGACCATGGTGAAGGCGCATGCAGCCGACGCCGTGATCTTCGGCGCGGTCGGCGGGCCGAAATGGGACAGCGTGCCCTACGATATGCGCCCGGAAGCCGGTCTGCTCAGGTTGCGAAAGGATCTCGCGCTCTACGCCAATCTGCGTCCCGCGGTGACCTATCCGGCGCTAGCCGATGCGTCGGCGCTCAAGCGCGAACTGGTGGCGGGGCTCGACATCATCATCCTGCGCGAGCTGACCGGCGGCGTCTATTTCGGCGAACCCAAGACCATCACCGACCTGGGCAACGGGCAGAAGCGCGCGGTCGACACCCAGGTGTACGACACCTATGAGATCGAGCGGATCGGCCGCGTCGCCTTCGAGCTGGCGCGCAAGCGCCGCAACAAGGTCACGTCGATGGAAAAGCGCAACGTGATGAAGACCGGCGTGCTTTGGAACGAGGTCATCACGCAGCTTCATCAGCGCGAGTTCAAGGACGTGCAGCTCGAGCACCAGCTCGCCGATTCCGGCGGCATGCAGCTCGTGAGGAATCCCAAGCAATTCGACGTCATCGTCACCGACAACCTGTTCGGCGACATGCTGTCGGACATCGCGGCGATGCTGACCGGCTCGCTCGGCATGCTGGCGTCCGCTTCCCTCGGCGACACCGATCCCAAGACCAAGAAGCGCAAGGCAATGTACGAACCGGTGCACGGCTCGGCGCCCGACATCGCCGGCAAGGGCATCGCCAACCCGATCGCGATGATCGCGTCATTCGGAATGGCGCTGCGCTATTCGTTCGGCATGGGCCAGGAAGCCGACCTGATCGACAAGGCGATCGCAGCCACGCTCGACAAGGGCCTGCGCACCGCGGACATCAAGTCGGATGGCACGACGTTGATCGGCACGTCACAGATGGGCGATGCGATTATCGCCGAGATGGAGAAACTGGCGGGCTGATCCGCAATGGGAGTCATGATCCGCGAAAGCGGAAGATCCCGTAATCACCGTCGCTGCTTGGATTCACCGTTGCCGGATACTGGATGCCCCGCTTCCGCGGGAATGACAGCGAGTGAGCTCGCTGCGTTTGACCGGCTCAGTACTCCATCCGGGTCCAGCCCTGCTCCCAGCCCGGGTTGAGCGGCTGGCGGTCATAATTCCTGCCGGGGCCGAGCGCGTCGATCGGCGACCAGTACGGCTGCGCGTCCGAGAAGTTGAACTTGCGCTGGCCGGGCAGCACCTCGGTGCCGCCGTCGAGGTAGGAGCGGGGCGTCACGATGATGCGCCGGCGCACCCGGCCGTCCTCGTCCCGGCTGACGAACACGGTGCCCTGATTGGCGCTGACGTACCGGTTGCGCGGCGCGGCTTCGGCCGGAACCGCCAGGGCGGTCGCGGTGATGGCGGCAGCGGCAAATAGCGCGATCAGGCCGGTTGTACGCATAGTGTTCCTCACGTCGGTAACGCACACTGTATCGGGCTTTTGTTCAACGCAACAGGCACGTAGGGGGCAGTGGGGCGGCGCCCTTAACCATATTTGGTCATGAGTTCCATGGCAGCGTTTACAATTGTTAACGCCGGCTGCAAGAGTCGGAACATTGAGGTGCGGGAGGAGGCATTGGTGGTTCTGCGCGGGGGAGAATTGCAATGCTGTTCAAGCGCGTGCTTTTTGCATCGAGCGCGGCGTTTTCGCTGATCGCTCCCAATACCCAAGCCTGGGCGCAATATCGCTATGACGACCGCCCGGCGCTGAATCGGCCAGCGTCCGGTCCACGTCACGCAGCCCAAGCAAGCCGCGCGGCCGCAACCAGCCCTGCCGCAGTCGAAGCCGGCGAAGCCGGCCAGCACGCCCGTTGAACATCGAGCCAGGCCGGCGCCGGCTGTGCCACTCACCGACGAGCAGATTGCGGCGAAAGCGGCGGTCGAGGCGTTGCTGGCGCGCGAGCCTGCGCTCAATGCGGCCAAGGACATTCCCGATCCGGCGCTCGCCCGCGCGGCCGCCGCAAGGCACGATGCGCAAGAGCAGAAGATGGCGGCCCTCAAGGCCCAGCAGGAGGTCGAAGCGGCCAGGCGGCGCGAGTTGGAAGCTAAGAACAAGGCCCGCGAGGAGGCCAAGACGGCGGCGCCCAAAGCGAAACACGACGCGCAAGCCAAGAACGCCAAGCCCAAGGTCGAACCTTCCAAGAACAAGCCGGTCGCAGCGACGATCGCGGCAGCGCCCCGCGCGGCGGTCCAGCCCGTGCTTCGCATGCCGGCGCCCGAAGGGCGTCCGTTGGCGCGCAATCTCTAGCGATCGACGCCTGCGACAAAGGTGTTCGCTGCTGCCGGAGAACGTCCGTTGCGGGACCTTCGCTCCGGCAGTAGCTTTTTTCCAGATTGCGTCGTGACGGCAGCAGTCGAGGAAAACATTTCTCCGGGAGGATATGCCTTATGGCCGGGACAACCGAGCGCTCGCTCGAAGAGCTTTATCGTGACGATCCCGAACGCGCCGATGCCGTCGTGCTCGGCCGCAAGGGCGGGATCGGCCGCCGCGGATTTTTGGGCGGCGGCGCGGCCGCCATG
>JBEVIJ010000192.1:0-12261 GCA_040510745.1 Xanthobacteraceae bacterium | reverse complement strand
TCGCTCTCGCGTTCGCCGCCGTTCTGTTTTCGTTGTCCGGCGCGTTCGCTCAGGGCAATCCGATCAAGGTCGGCGTCGGCCTGTCGCTGACCGGCGGCAGCGCCTCGCCCGGCAAGATGCTCCTCGCGGCGCTCGAGCTATGGCGCGACGACGTCAACGCCAAGGGCGGAATGCTCGGCCGCACTGTGGAGCTGATTCACTACGACGACCAGAGCACACCGGCCAACGTGCCCGGCATCTACACCAAGCTGATCAGCGTCGATAAGGTCGACCTGTTGCTCGGGCCCTACGCTACGAACTTTGCGGCGCCGGCGATGCCGACCATCATGCAGCACAACAAGATGACGATCAGCCTTACGGCAATCGGCATCAACCGGCACTTCAACTACGACAAATACTTCTCGATGGTGCCGGTCGGTCCCGAGGGCGTGAACTCGTTCTCGATCGGGTTCTTCGAATTGGCGTCACAGCAGAAGCCGAAGCCGCAGACGGTGGCAATCCTGGCGGCCGACGCCGAGTTCGCGCGCAGCGCCTCGGACGGCGCCCGCGAAGAGGCCAAGAAGCGCGGCTTCAAGATCATCTACGACCAGAGCTATCCGCCGGCCACCACCGACTTCACGCCGATGGTGCGCGCCGTGCAGGCGGTCAATCCTGACATCTTCTATGTGGCCGCCTATCCACCGGACAATGTCGGCATCATCCGCGCCGCAAACGAAATCAACCTCCAACCCAAAATGTTCGGCGGCGCCATGATCGGCATGCTGATCACGCCGATCCGCGTGCAGCTTGGGCCCGTCGCCAATGGCCTGGTGATCGTCGAGACGTTTCTGCCATCGCCGAAGCTGCAATTCCCCGGCCTCGACGACGTGATGAAGCGCTACATGGCGAAGGCGCCCGAACTGAAGACCGACCCGCTGGGATATGCGTTCGTGCCGATCGGCTACGCCGCCGGTCAGACGCTGGCACAGGCGGTCGAGGCGACCAAGAGCCTGGATCACGCGAAGCTCGCCGAGCACATGCACAAGGCGACGTTCAAGACCGTGGTGGGCGACGTCGCTTTCGCCAAGGACGGCGAATGGACCAAACCGAGACAGTTCACCACCCAGGTGCAGAACGCCGCCCCGAACAATCTCGACCAGTTCCGCGACGGCTCGAAGACGCCGGTGCTGTGGCCGCCTGAGTACAAGAGCGGCGACATCATCTATCCCTACGCCGACGCGCGGAAAAAGTAGCACTGATATGATGTCTCCGGCGTCTGATGAAGGCGCCGGAGACACAAAGCGTTCCCACTAACGTCCCGCTTCGTTCGCAAAGAACGAATCGCTTCCGAATCGAAACTGATTCTCAGCGGACAATTTTCTGTTAACGCGATCGCTGCAATCGCACGCGCGACGTTAAGCCGGAACGCTCGTTCTGTTCTGCTAAACGTCTCGCTTCGTTCTGGTTGCGCGAATCGTTCTCCGAATCGGAAACGATTTCGCCAGAGAAATTTTCCGTTAATGCAGCGGACTATTCTTGCGCGCGATCTTATTTCGACTGCCTTCGCCCGCCGAAGCATCAACCCAAAATGATATTCCGCGCCAGGGCTTCGCGCAGGCGGGAAACCGGTTCCATTTTTTGGAGATCACCCGTGCGCTATTTCGCCATTGCGGGCGCACGGCTGCTGGCGAGGAACTCAGGCCGCATCTCCATCGACTTCGCCTTGTCCTGGATCGGCGCGCGCGGCAGCGCGGCTTTGCCGCGCTCCATGTGGAACGTGTAGTCAAGCGTGTACCACGGCGCCGTTACACCCGGAGCCGGGGGCGCTCCCTGCTCATGGCGAACGTAATCGCCGAGCAGGGCCTTGGTGACGCCGAACTGAACGTCGGTGTCGATGTGCGGGTCCTGCGGCACGTACACCTGTGAGATGTGGGTCTTCAGCCCTTCCTGGAAAATGAGGAAGTGCAGGTGCGCCGGCCGCATGTTGTGGCGGCCCTGCGCGCGCAGCAGATCGCCGACCGGCCCGTTGACCGGGATCGGGTAGCCGGCCGGCAGGATGCTGCGGAACGAGAAGTTGCCCTGCGCGTCGGTGGTGAACTTGCCGCGCAGGTTCATGTCGGCCTGGGTCGGGTCCTGGTTTTCGTAGAGCCCTTCGGTCGAGGACTGCCAGATATCGACCTCGGCGGTGGCAACCGGCTTGCCGTCCGGGTCCTTCACGTGCGCGGTGACAAACAGCTCCGGTCCGGGCGTCGGCGAGCGCACGATCGAGCCGCCGTTCGGGGTAGCGGGCGAATCGAGCCGCCAGAACGGGCCGAGCAGGTTCGCCGTGGTCTCGGTCTGTCCGTTGTTGCCGTTGTTGAGGAGGCACACCAGCGTCGAGACGCCGAGCGAGCCGGACATCAGCACCGCTTCGTTGTGGAAGGCGTTGGTGTTCTGCCCGATCGCGTTGACGTATGCCGCGGCCTGCTGGAATTCGACCTCGGAGAGCTTCACCTCGCGGATAAAGGCGTGCAGGTGCCGCACCAGCGCCGACATCACCTCGCGGAAGCGCGGATCGGGCGCATTCTCGATCTCGCTCAGTACCGCCTTGGTGACCGAATCCGGTCCGTCGATGATCATGCTCATGTCTCCCGGCGGCCATTCCGCCCGCTACATCCGCCGCCCGAATTGATATGCTCCGGGCTACGTTAGCTCAATCCCCCTGAACGAGTGGGCAGATGGCTCCGCACCGCATCGACACGCACCACCATCCCTATCCCCCGGCCTACATCGCCGCGACCGGGGACATCCTCAAGCACACAACCCACGCCTTCTATGAGCGGCTCACCAAATGGCAGCCGAGCCAGGCCATCGAAACGATGGACAAGGACGGCATCGCTGTTTCCGTGTTGTCGATAGCGACACCGAGCGTCTGGCTTGGAAACGCCGCGGCCTCGCGCAGGCTGGCCCGCGAATGCAACGATTACGCCGCCAAGATGCAAACCGACTACAAGGGCCGGTTCGGGCATTTCGCGACCCTTCCGCTGCCGGACGTGGACGGCTCGCTGCGCGAGATCGAATATCTCTACGGCACGCTCGGCGCCGACGGCATCGCGCTCACAACCAACTATGACGACAAGTATCCCGGCGAGGATGCCTTCGCGCCAGTGTTCGACGAGCTCAATCGCCGCAACGCCGTAGTGTATTTCCATCCGACCGCCGCAAGCTTTGCCTTCAACCGCGTCAAGAATATTCCGCCGCCGACCATCGAATTCCCTTTCGACACCACGCGGACCATCACCAGCCTGCTGTTCAGCGGCACATTCTCGCGCTGCCCCAACATCCGATGGATCTTCTCGCACGGCGGCGGTGCGCTCGGCATGGTGGCGAACCGGCTCGCCGGCCTCGCCAAGAACCGGCCGGAGTTGGCCGCACGCGTGCCCAACGGCGTGAAAGCCGAATTAGGCAAGCTCTATCTCGACGTCGTCGGCGTCACCACGCCGGGGGCGCTCGCGGCTATTCTCGACATCGTGCCGATGTCGCAACTGCTGTTCGGCACGGACTTTCCGTTCTGGAAGCCGGAGGAGACGATCCTCGGCCTCGCCGGCCTGAAGCTGTCGCCCACCGATCTCGCGGCAATCGAGCGGGGCAACGCGCTGAAGCTGATGCCGCGACTTGGAACTTAGCTACATCGTCCGCCGTGGCGCTTTCTCCAGCAGCTCCTGCAGTTGCTGCTTATAGAACCTGGCGTTCGCCGTGGTGCCGTGACCGCGGGTGTCGTCGCTCGCCGGGATCGTGTACAGCTTGCCGTTCTTCACGCGCTTGATCTCGCGCTCCATAATTCCGGTCTCCGATGGATTGCGTTCGTCATCCATCGAAACGATCGCGAGCAGCGCAGCGGTGATGCGCTCGAGGCCCGGCGACGCGTTGTAGTCGCGCGACGAGTCATATTGGTAGAGAAAATCGTTAGCATCGGCGGGGCCGCGCGCCGCCAGCATTTCGTCGATCAGCTTGTCGGCGGTCTCGCGGGTCGGCGCGCGCTTCTGAAGCCGCAGTGTCCCGCCGTTGGTGGCGACGCTGAAGTACGCATTGGCAAGCTTCAGCGACCGCGGCTGTGCGGTGTAGTTACCCTCGTTGTAGTCTGGATCACTGCGGATCAGTTCGATCATCATGCGTCGCGTCATCCAGTTGCGGCCCGACACCTCGGTCGGCTGCGCCGCCATTGGCACCAGCGCATCCATGAAATCGGGATATTTCACGCCCCACAGCCAGGTGTGCATGCCGCCCATGGAGTTTCCCATGACAAGCCGCAGACGCTTGACGCCAAGGCCTTCAGTCACCAGCCGGTGGTGCGCGCTGATGATGTCGTCGTAGTTGTAACGCGGGAACTTGGTCCGCATGCCGTCCGACGGTTTCGACGATTTACCGGCGCCGGCGTTGTCCGGCAGGATGATGAAATATTTGGTCGCATCTAGCGGCTGGCCGGGCCCGAACAGCTCGCCGGCAAACGCCGGCGTCAGAAAGCCGGCTCCGGACCCCGAGGTACCGTGCAGGATCAGCACGGGCTGCCCCGTCGGTTCACCGATCGTCCGGTAGTGCAGCCGCAGCTCCGGCATCACATCGCCGGTGTGGAACTTGAAGTTCTTGGCAATGAAGGCGCCTTCCTTCGGCGCGGGATAATCCTGGGCAACAGCCGAAAGGGCGATGATCGATAGAACAGCGCTGAGCGCGCTTGACCCTATTTTCATGACAACCTCCTGAGCTACTTTCCGCCGGCTTCCTTGTCGCGCAGCCCGTTGAGCAGCGCGCTGCCCTGGTTCGCCGGATAGAGCGCTCCGGTGGCCGACGCCAGCTCGACGATCTTGTGCAGCTCCTGCCAGCTCGCGCCGGCGCGGCGCGCCGCTGCGGCGTGGGCCTGCGCCGCGATCTGATTGTGCTCGACCAGCAGCATGCCGAACAGGATGAGCTGCGTGGTCTTGAGATCGAATACATCGTTGTAGAAAGCGCGGGCACGCATCTGCTCCCACAGCCGCAGCGCCTGCGGATCGACTTCGCCGGAGAACTCGAAGCGGCCGGCCGGCAGCGGCGGCAGCGCGCCGAACAGCTCCACGTAGCTGTCGCGGAATGTCTTGAGATCGTCCGGCAGTTTCTTCTTGCTCATCACTCCACCTTGATCTTGGCGTCGGTGATGATCTTGCGCCACTTCGGCTCCTCGTCCTTGATGAACTTGGCGAGCTGCTCCGGCGGCCCGGCGATGGACTGGAAATAGAACTTGTCGAGGAAGGTCTTGCGGAATTCCGCCTCAGCATGCATGACGCGGATTTCGCCGTTGATCTTGGCGGTCACATCCGCCGGGATGCCGGCCGGGCCGAACAGGCCAAACCACGACACCGCCTCGTAGCCGGGCACGCCGCTCTCCGAAACCGTCGGGACGTCCGGCAGTTGCGGCATCCGCTTCGCCGAGCTCACCGCGATGAATTTCACCTTGTCGGCCCGCCACTGCGGCACCGCGGTGCCGACGCTGACAAACATCATCTGGATGTGGCCGGCGATGGTGTCGGTCAGTGCTGGCGTGGCACCCTTGTAGTGCACCGCCTGAAATCGGGCGCCCGACATGTTCTGCAGCAGCTCCATATTCATGTGGCCGCTTGAGCCGATCCCGAACGTGCCGTAGTTGATCGTGCCCGGCTTCTCCTTCGCCATCGCGAGCAGGTCCTTGACGCTGCCGGCCTGCACCGCAGGGTTGGCGATCAGCGCGTGGTTGATGACGACCAGCCCGGTGATCGGCGTGAAGCTCTTGTCCGGATCGTAAGGCAGCTTGGGATACAGGCTCGGGTTGGCGACGAACGTGCCGTCCGGCCCGATGAACAATGTGTGGCCGTCCGGCGCGGACTTCGAGACGTACTCCGCCGCGATCGAATTGTTGGCCCCGGGCCGGTTCTCGACCACCGCCTGCTGGCCCCACTTCTCGTTGAACCGCTGTGCCAGCTGGCGCGCCAGCGTGTCCGTCACGCCGCCGGGCGAGGCCGGCACGACGATGGTGATGGTCTTGGAAGGATAGCTCTGCGCCGCGGCCGGGATCGCACCCATCAGGCCGAACGCAAGCAGCGCACTGAGCGTTTTCATCATGCCGCGCCTCCCTCCACCGCAAGGCTTGTTGTTTCCGCCGAGTATCATGCATTTCCGCGCGGCTGCCTACGCCCGGCTCGCTTGATCGCGCGGCGGCCGCGACCCTAGAGTGGCGCCGGAGCGTCTTTGTGAGTTGCCGGGAGTTGCGTGAATGAGCGCCGACGGACAAAAAATGCCGGTGCTGATCGTCGGCGGCGGCATCGGCGGGCTTGGCACCGCGCTCGCCCTGTCGCGCAAGGGCATCCCCAGTCACGTCATCGAACAGGCGGACGAGTTCAAAGAGATCGGCGCCGGCATCCAGCTCGGCCCCAATGTGTTCCGCATGTTCGAGCTCCTCGGCCTCACCGGGGAGATGAACAAGCTCGCGGTGTTCCCGCAGGGCCTGGAAATGCGCGATTCCATCACCGGCAAAACCTTTGTCGAGCTACCGGTCGACCACCGCTTCTTCGACAAGTACCACGCGCCCTACGCGGTGATTCACCGCGCCGACATGCTCGATGTGATCCACCGGGCGTGTCAGAAGTCGAACCTGATCACGCTGACCACGTCGCAGAAGGTGATTGGCTTCGACGAGACGGCCGGCGGCGTCAGCGCGCGCACCGAGAGCGGCCAGACGTTCACCGGCGCCGCCCTGGTCGGCTGCGACGGGCTGTGGTCGACGATCCGGCAAATCCTGGTCGGCGACGGCAAGCCCGTGGTGTCCGGACACATTGCCTACCGCGCGGTGGTGCCGACCGAGGAATGGCCCAAGGAATACCGCATCAACAAGATGATCCTGTGGGGCGGCGAAAAGACCCATCTGGTTCACTACCCGCTGCGCCGCGGCGAGCTGTTCAACCTGGTCGCCGTGTTCCACTCCGACCGCTACGAGGAAGGCTGGGACACCTATGGCGACCCGGACGAGCTGCACGCGCGCTTTGCCGAGAAGTGCGAGCCGGTGCGCACACTGCTGAAGAAGGTCAACGCCTGGAAGATGTGGGTGCTGTGCGACCGCCCGGCGATCAAGCAATGGACCAAGGGCAGGATCACGCTGCTGGGCGACGCCGCGCACCCGATGCTGCAGTACCTCGCCCAAGGGGCCAACATGGCGCTGGAGGACGCGGTGTGTCTCGCCGAGCAGATCGTGGCGAACGGCGACGACTACGCCACGGCGTTCCAGAAATATCAGGACGTGCGTTATCTGCGCACCGCGCGTGTGCAGCTCATGGCGCGGGTGTTTGGCGAGATCTATCACGCCTCGGGCGTCAACCGCGAGCTGCGCAACCAGGTTCTCGGCGACTGGACTGCCAAAGGCGGCGTCGACATGGAATGGCTCTACGGGCATCAGCCTGGCCTGCCGCGCGTCGAGACCGTCGCGGTGCCGAAGCAGACGCTGCCGTTCTGATGAGAAACTCAAGATCACCAGAGGAAACGCCGCCATGGCCACGCTCGCCGAGCTGACAGAAGACCTTGTCACCGCCAATCGCATCCTCGCCAACGAAGGTATCGTGGACACGTTCGGCCACGTCAGCATCCGGCATCCGGCCAATCCCAAGCGCTACCTGTTGTCGTGCTCGCGCGCGCCCGCCCGCGTCCAAGCCGAAGACATCATGGAGTTCACACTCGAAGGCGAAGCGGTGGATGGCAGGGGCCGCAAGCCGTATGCCGAGCGTTTCATCCACGGTGCCGCGTATGAGGCGCGGCCTGACGTCATGTCGGTCATTCACAATCACAGCCCCGGCGTCATTCCGTTCGGCACCACGGGCAAGAAGCTGAAGCCGATCATGCACACCTGCGCGACGATCGGCCACGAAGTGCCGATCTGGGATCAGCGCAAGAAATTCGGCGACACCGACATGCTGGTCACCAGCATGGCCATGGGGCGCGATCTCGCCAAGGCGCTCGGCAAGGGCCGCACCTCGCTGATGCGCGGCCACGGCTGCGTGGTGGTCGGCCCGAGCCTGCGGGCGACGGTGTTCACCGCCGTCTATCTCGAGCTGAACGCCAAGCTGCAGATGCAGGCCGAATCGATGGGCAAGGTGAAATTCCTCTCCAAGGGCGAGGTGAGCAAGGTGATCGCCGCGACCAACGACCTGTGGCTCAATCGCGCCTGGCAGAACTGGTGTCTGGGCGTGGGCCGGACGTATCGCGACTAGCGCATGATCCGGAAAAGTGGGCACCGGCTTTCCGGAAAGCGAATGCGCAACGAAAAAAGGGCGCGCAGCTCATGATGTTTTCGACCATCATCGTCGAAACGATCGAGCGCGTGGCGCGGATTACACTCAACCGTCCGGAGCGCGCCAACGCGCTCAATCAGACGATGCTCGGAGAGATCGGCGAAGCGCTCGACGACATCGAGCGCGACCCGAACATGCGCGCCGTGATCGTGCGGGGCGCCGGCGCCGCGTTCTCATCCGGTTTCGATCTCAAGGAGCAGATGGAGCGCCGGCCGCAGGGTGTCGAGCAATGGCGGCCGATCCTGCGCAAGGACTTCGACACCGTCATGCGGTTCTGGCATTGCCCGCTGCCGACCATAGCGGCGGTGCGCGGGCCGTGCCTCGCCGGCGCATGCGAACTGGCGCTGGCCTGCGACATCACCATAGCGGCGGACGACGCGTTCTTCGGCGAGCCGGAGCTGAAATTCGGCGCCGGCATCGTTGCGATGATCCTTCCCTGGATCGTCGGACCGAAGGTGGCGAAGGAGATCATCCTGACCGGCGAGGATCGCATTCCAGCGGGGCGCGCCCGAGAGATCGGCATGATCAACCGGATCGTGCCAGCATCGGAGTTGGACGATGCTGCGCTGTCGCTGGCGCGGCACATCGCGGCAATCGATCCCCATCTGGTCAAGGAAACCAAACGCGCCATCAACCGCTCGCTCGAAGCGCAGAACATGCTGCAGGCGCTGGAGGAAGCGCTCGCCATCGATCTCGCCATCGAGGGCGCGGGCTCGCCGGACAAGATGCAGTTCATGGAGATCGCGCGCCGTGACGGGTTGAAGGCCGCGTTGGCCTGGCGCGACGCGCGGTTCCCGAAACGGCCGGCATGAACGGCGCGCTCGCGAGCATTCTTGCAGAAGCATTGCCCGGGTTGCGCTGGGACATTGGCAGCGTCAGCGAGCCGGGCCTCGCTCCCGCCGACGTTTCTTCAATCGGACAACATGTCGAGCAGGCGTTGCGCACGCGCGGCGTCGCGCCGAGCGAACCTGTCATCGTCCGTATCGGCAACCGGCCGGCCGATCTCGGCTCGTTGCTCGGTGTATGGCAAGCGGGCGCCGTCGCGGTGCCGCTTCATGTCAACGCTGCGCCCTCGACCCGTGCATCCCTGCTGAAGGCCACCGGCGCACGTTATCTGATCGACGTCGACCGATTGGAGACATGTGGCGGGGCGGCGCCCTCGGATCGACCGCTTCTGCGCAACGCCGCACTGGTCATGTTCACCTCGGGAAGCACGGGCGTACCCAAGGGCGTCGTCATCGGCCACCAACGGCTCGCCGACAAGCTCGGGGTGCTGAATCGGCTTTTGCAATTCAAGCCGGATGATGTGGTGCTGGTGCCGCTGCAACTGACCTTCATCTTCGGCTTATGGGTGGTAATGCTTGCGCTACAAGCAGGGGCGAAGCCGGTGCTGGTGCCGCGCTTCACGATCGATGCGCTCAAGCGCGGGCTCGATGCGGGCGCGACCATCCTCGGCGGCGTGCCGTCGATGTATCGCACGATATTGGCCGATCCATCGTTCAGCGCGCCGGACCTGCGCATGATCCTGACCGGCGGCGAGGTGCTGCCAAAGCCGCTGGCGGCCGCGATGCAGATGATGTCACCACGCGCGGAGATTTTCGATCTCTATGGCCTGACGGAAACCGGATCGTGCGACTTCGTGCTGAAGCCGGCCGACCAGCCGGACGGGCTCGGCACCATCGGCAGCCCGACCGACCACGTGTCATATCGCATTGGTGACGATGGCGAGTTGCAAATCCGGACGCCATTCGGGATGCTCGGCTATCTCGACAATCCGGCGCTGACAGCGGAATCGTTCCACGGCGTTTATTTCAAGACCGGCGATCTCGCCCGCGTGCGCCCGGATGGCCGCGTCGAACTGGTCGGACGGGCGAAGGACATCGTGTCGCGCGGCGGCATCAAGATCGCGCCGCTGGAGATCGACAACCTGCTCTGCGAGCATCCCGCCGTTGCCGCGGCGCTGTGCGCCGGCGTACCCGACGAACGATTGGGCGAAACCATTCACGCCGCTATCGTGCGGCGCACCGGCACAAAATTGGACGAGGAAGAACTGCGAGCATTTCTGCTCGCGCGCACGGAGCGTTTCAAAATTCCGGATGTGTTTTATTTTTGCGACGCCCTGCCCGCCGGTCCAACCGGCAAGGCGGACCGCCGCGCCGTCGCACAGCTCGCAAACCGCAAAAGCTGACCCTATTGCGCGGCGTGAATGTCGCGCGCCGCGGCAATCGTCTGCAGCTTGGTCGCAGGCTTCACGGCCGCGCGCCGAACCGGACGGGGCAGCGGCAAGGGAATTTCCTCGCTCAAGATCGCGTCAGACGCGGGCGCCGCTTCGGCGGCAGGCTCGGCTGCCGGCAGCAGCGGCTCCACCGACGATCCCGTCGTCACGCGAAGCGCCGGCGGCGCGAGCACGCGCGGCCAAGCCTCGTTGGATGCGGATGCCACCATTGTTGCCTTCGGCAACACCGGCCGCTCGCCCTCCGGAACGACATGCACGATCTTGAAGCCGCGTTGCTTCAGTTCCGTCAGCAGCGCCGGCAGCGCCAGCACCATGCGCGGCTGGATATCGTGCAGCAGCAGGACGCCCTTGCCCTTCCGCTCCAGCCGCGACAGCGCGAGACGCAGCACCTGGCTGGCGCTGATCTTGCGCCAGTCGTCGGCCAGCGTGTCCGAACTCCACACCACCAGCGATCGCGACCGAAGGTGCGCCTCGACGGCCGGCGTGCGCCCCAATCCCGGAATGCGGAAGTACGGCGCCAATGCCTTGGCGTCGCCCAGCGCGGCGATGACGGAGGCGATGCCGTCGTCGATCTCATCCCCGATCCGCGCACCGGAAATGCGGTCGAACCGGATCGGATGGTTCTGGCTGTGCGTGCCGACCGTATGGCCGGCATTGTAGATACGGCGCACCGTGGCCGGATTGGCCCGCGCCATCCGTCCAACCAGGAAGAACGTCGCCTTGACGCACTCCTTCGCCAGGATATCGAGCACGCGGCCGGAATATGGCGGCAGCGGCCCGTCGTCGAAGGTCAGTACCACCTCGCGATCGTTGAGCGGCAGGGTCTGCCGGTACTGCATCCGGCCAAGCAGGAAATATTCGGACGGGCTGACCACGAGTTCGCGGCTGACGCCCAATGCGTCCGGATTGCCCGGACACCTCGGCTCCGCCGCGGCTGCGCCGTACATAAGCGCAAGCGCGACTCCGATAAGGAGGCTTCGCATTCGCCATATCCCCCGAACGGCGACTCACTTGCGGCAAGATAGCCACGCGGGGTGCACAGGCACGCGAAGGCTTGGTGCCCGGTACAGTTGTGAACAGTTTTCTGCGGCATCGAGGTGCGTCCATTTTGCCCAAGACTCATGCACGCAACGACCAAGGTCTCGGCTTCCGAGCGACACCCAATGCCGGTATCGTCGATCTGCCGGCCTCGCTGACATGGAGAAGCGTGATGAAAAAATTCTCGGTTTGCGTGGCGCTCGCCACCCTGGCCTTCGCGGGCGCCGCCTCGGCACAAAGCTACCCGACGCGCCCCATCACCATGATCGTGCCCTATGGCGCGGGCGGCCCGGTCGACGTGCTGGCGCGGCTGCTGATCGAGCCGATGCGCCAGGCGCTCGGCCAGCCGATCGTGATCGAGAACGTCACCGGCGCGAACGGCACCATCGGGGTCGGCAAGGCGGTGCGCGCGGCGCCGGACGGCTACACCGTGAGCATCGGCAACTGGCCGTCGCACATCACCAATGGCGCGATCTACAACCTGAGCTACGACATCCAGCGGGACTTCGAGCCGGTCGCGCGCCTGTCCTACAATCCTTACGTCGCGGTCGCGCGCAAGGATCTGCCCGCCAAGGACTTCAAGGAGCTGATCGCCTGGCTCAAGGCCAATCCCGACAAGGCATCCCAAGGCACCGCCGGGGTCGGCTCCGGACAGCACATCAGCGGCGTCTATTTCCAGAAGAT
>JBEVIJ010000191.1:0-17950 GCA_040510745.1 Xanthobacteraceae bacterium | reverse complement strand
GCCTGGATGTTCATCTCGGGCTCGAACAGCAATCGGGCGACCGCTATGGTCCACAGATGCTCTCGTGTCGCGGCGGCGGGCGTCTGCGCCATGCGCGTGCCGGGCTTGGGACGGAAATTCTGGATGATGACTTCCTGGATGTGCCCGTATCGTTCGTGCAAGTCGCGGATCGCCAGCAGCGATTGCACGCGCTCGGCCCGCGTCTCGCCGATGCCGATCAGGATGCCGGTGGTGAGCGGCACGCCCTGCTCGCCGGCGAGCCTGATGGTTTGAAGCCGCACCGCCGGATCCTTGTCGGGCGATCCGAAATGCGGGCCGCCACGCTTGCACAGGCGCCGCGATACGCTCTCCAGCATGATGCCCTGCGAAACTGACACCTTGCGCAGCGCTGCAATCTCATCCGCATTGAGCACGCCTGGATTGACGTGCGGCAGGAGGCCGGTCTGCTCGAACACCGCGCGGGCGGCCTGCGCGAGATACGAGATCGTCGTGGCATGGCCTAGCCGCGCGAGTTCGGCGCGCGATGCGGCGTAGCGCAGTTCGGGCTTGTCGCCGAGCGTGAACAGCGCCTCCTTGCAGCCCGCCCTGACACCGGCCGACGCGATCGCCAGCACCTCGTCGAGCGAGAGATAGGAATTGTGGCCCCGGCGCGGCGGTTGCGCGAACGTGCAGTAGTGGCAGACATCGCGGCAAAGCCTGGTCAGCGGGATAAACACCTTGCGCGAATACGAAATCAGCGCGCCGTGGGCCGCGTCCCGGCGTGCCGTCGCCGCCTGGGCTAGCGCATCGAGATCATCGCATTCACCGAGCGCCAGCGCCGCTTCAGGGCTCAAATGGACAGGCAGAACGAGGACCATGGCCACAGCCTAAGGGAAATTGGTGCGACGCAAAACGGTGGAATGATTGACATTTTTCCGCGCGGCCGCAGCCCGAACCGGCCCCTGCCCATGACAATCACGTTTTTGCGACATGGGCAGGTCAGTCGCTGGAATACCAAGCGCGCCCAATTGTTGTCTTGAAGTAATCTAATTACAGTCTGCACATCAGAGACAACGCGGCCCATGAGGCGTCATGTGGCCGCGGCCAAAATCCAGGGAGGGCGAGTATGGCGCGTTTCACAGTCAATGGCCGAGCTGTCGACATCGATGTCGACCCCAATACCCCACTGTTGTGGGCGATCCGGGAAAACGTAGGTCTGACCGGCACCAAGTATGGCTGCGGCATCGCGCAATGCGGCGCGTGCACGGTTCATGTCGACGGCGTCGCCACGCGCTCCTGCGCGTTTCCGGTGAGCGCGGCGGAAGGCAAGCAGATCACCACCATCGAGGGACTTGCTCAGGGCAACACGCTGCACAAGGTGCAGCAGGCCTGGATCGAGCATGAAGTGCCGCAGTGCGGCTATTGCCAGAGCGGCATGATCATGGCGGTTGCACAACTGCTCAAGAACAAGCCGAAGCCCACCGACGCCGACATCGACAGCACGATCACCAACATCTGCCGTTGCGGCACCTTCCAACAAGTACGCGCAGCGATCCACGCTGCAGCGAACGCGTGATCGGGGAGGCAGCAATGAACGTCATGCCAAAAATGAATCGCCGCTCCTTCGTGATCGGCAGCGCCGCCGCCGGTGGCGGACTGGCCATCGGCTTCGATCTGCCGTTCGGCCCCAAAGAGGCGAGCGCCCAACTCGCCACGCCTGAACTCGGCGTGTGGGTCGTGGTCAAGCCGGATGACACTGTGGTCGTCCGGATCGCGCGGTCGGAGATGGGCCAAGGCACCATCACCGGCCTCGCCCAGCTCGTCGCCGAGGAACTCGAGGCTGACTGGTCGAAGGTCACCTACGAATATCCAACGCCGGGCGAGAACGTTAAGCGCAAGCGCGCCTGGCAGTCTTACTCGACGGGCGGCAGCCGCGGCATCCGCGAGTCGCACGAATACGTCCGCCAGGGCGGCGCCGCAGCGCGCTTGATGCTGCTGCAGGCCGCGGCAAACGAATGGAAGGTGCCTGTCGAACAATTGAAGGCCGAGAACAGCACCATCACCGGACCGGGAGGTCTCAGCACCACGTTCGGCAAGGTCGCGGAAGCAGCCTCCAAGCTGCCCGTGCCGGAGAAGCCGGCACTGAAAGATCCGAAGAACTGGAAGATCGCCGGCAAGCCGATCAAGCGGTTCGGCACGCGGCAACGGGTCACCGGGCAGCAGATCTACGGCTTCGATCTGAAGATGCCCGGCATGCTCATTGCCACGATCAAGGAATGTCCGGTGTTCGGCGGGAAGGTGAAGAGCTTCGATGCCGCCAAGGTCACCAGCATGAAGGGCGTGAAGAAGGTCCTGCAGGTCGGTGACACCGCCGTCGCGGTGGTGGCCGACACCTTCTGGCAGGCCAAGACTGCGCTCGACGCACTGCCGATCGTCTGGGACGAGGGCCCGAACGCCAAGGTCTCCAGCGCCAGCATCGCGGAATGGCTCAAGGCCGGCCTCGATGCCGACCAGGCCTTCGTCGGCAACCAGAACGGCGACGCCAAGGCCGCCATCGCCGGCGCGGCGAAGAAGGTCGAGGCCGTCTACTCGTACCCGTACCAGAACCACGTCTGCATGGAGCCGATGAACGCCACCGCGCTTTACACGCCAGACAAGTGCGAGGTGTGGGTGCCGACGCAGGACGGCGAAGGATCGTTCGCGGCAGTGCTCGCCGCCTCCGGTCTGCCAGCCGACAAGTGCGACGTTCACAAGATCGACCTCGGTGGCGGCTTCGGCCGGCGCGGCGGGTTCCAGGACTACGTGCATCAGGCTGTCCGCATCGCCAAGGAGATGCCGGGCACCCCGATCAAGCTGCTCTGGACCCGTGAGGAAGACATGGTGCAGGGCCGGTATCACCCGGTCATGCAGTGCAAGATGGTCGGCGCATTCGACAAGGACAACAACCTCACCGGCCTGCACATGCGGCTGTCAGGGCAGTCGATCCTGGCGAGCGTGCGCCCGCAGGTCGTCGAGCAGGACAAGGGCCGCGACGCACTGACGTTCCAGGGCGTCTTCCAGTCCGGCGAACACGCGTTCGGCTATTCCGTGCCGAACCTGCTGATCGACCACTCGATGCGCAATCCGCACGTCCCGCCGGGTTTCTGGCGCGGCGTGAACATCAACCAGAACTGCATTTTCATCGAGTGCTTCATGGATGAGCTGGCGGCGGCGGCGGGTCAGGACCCGCTCACGTTCCGCCGCAAGCTGATGGACAAGCACCCGCGGAATCTTGCCGTGCTCAATGCTGTGGCCGAGCGTATCGGCTGGGACAAGCCGGCCCCGCAAGGCATCTATCGCGGGCTCGCGCATATGAAGGCGTTCAACGCCTACGTGGCGGGAGCGGCGGAAGTCTCCGTCACCGGCGACAAGATCAAGGTCCACCGCATCGTCGCGGCGACTGATGCGACCTACGCCGTCAATCCGGCGCAGATCGATCGGCAGGTCGCGGGATCATTCGTCTACGGCCTGTCTGCCCTGTTCTGGCAGGAGTGCACGGTCAAGGACGGCCGCATCGTCGAGACCAACTTCGACACCTACGATTCCATGCGGATCGCACAGATGCCGAAGGTCGAGACGATATCGATGCCGAGCGGCGGCAGCGGCCCGTGGGGTGGTATCGGCGAACCGACCATCTGCGTGGCGGCGCCGGCGGTGATGAATGCGTATGCCAAAGCGACCGGTACGCGCATCCGCTCGTTCCCGCTCAAGAACCACAAGCTGCAAATCGCCTGACGACAGCGCGGGCGGCGGCTCGAAAGAGCCGCTGCTTCGCCATCCGGGGGTAAGCGGATGAAATCGACGTCCGGAATCCTCGCGTGCGCGCTCGTGATTGGCGCGGGCGCAGTATTCGCGGCCGACGCACCGCCGGGCGCGGCCGCCTGCTCGGGCTGTCACGCCACCAATGCGGCCGCCGAAACGCCGGTGCCGAAGATCACCGGGCGCAGCGCCGACGAGACGGTGAAGCTGATGGCGGAATTCCGCTCCGGTGAAAAGCCGTCGACCGTCATGGGCCGGATCGCCAAGGGCTTCACCGACGACGAGATGAAGCCGATCGCGGCCTGGCTCGCAGCACAAAAATAGGAGGCAGCGGTGCGCAACAGCCGGACCCGCAGGGAATTCCTCCGCAACTCGGCCGCGCTCGCATCGACCGCGATGCTGCCGATGCCGGCGCTCGCGCAGACGGCGCCCCGGGTGGTCGTGGTCGGCGGCGGCTTCGGCGGCGCCACCGTCGCGCGCAACCTCAAGGCGCTCGATCCCAAGATACACGTCACGCTGGTCGAATCGAGTGCGACATTCACCGCCTGTCCATTCAGCAACGCCGTGCTCGGCGGCTTGCGCGACCTCAAGGCGCAGCAATTCGGCTACGCAAAGGTGCGCGCCGCCGGCGTCAACGTCGTGATTGGCACTGCGATAGGCGTGAACCCCACCGGGAAAACGGTTCGTCTCGCGGACGTCACCTTGCCCTATGACCGGCTGGTGCTCTCCCCCGGCATCGACATCCGCTGGGACGGTCTGCCGGGCTACGACGAGGCCGCGGCGGCGAAGATGCCGCACGCATGGCGCGCCGGCGAGCAGACCACGCTGCTGCGCAATCAGCTCACCGCGATGGAGGACGGTGGCCTCGTCGTCATGTCGGTGCCGGCGAACCCATTCCGCTGTCCGCCCGGCCCTTACGAACGCGCCAGCCTGATCGCGCACTACCTCAAGACCAACAAGCCGAAGTCGAAGCTGCTGGTGCTCGACGCCAAGGATCAGTTCTCCAAGCAGCGGCTGTTCCAGAACGCCTGGAAAGAGCTCTATCCGGATCATCTCGAGTGGGTTTCGCTCTCGACCGGTGGCAAGGTGACGGCGGTCGATCCGGCAGCCAACACGCTGACCACCGAATTCGGCAAGCACGCCGCCAAGGTCGCCAACGTGATACCGCCGCAGAAGGCCGGTAACATCGCTCAGCTCGCCGGCGTGACCAACCAGACCGGCTGGTGCCCGATCAATCCGGCGACGTTCGAGTCGACTTTGGTGCCCGGCATCCATGTGGTGGGCGACGCCACCATCGCGGCGCCGATGCCGAAATCCGGCTTTGTCGCCAATTCGCAGGGCAAGGTGTGTGCGCTTGCGATCACCAAGCTGCTCGGCGGCAGCCAGGCCGCTGCGCAGCCAGCGTTCATCAACACATGCTACAGCCTGGTCGCGCCCAACTACGGCATCAGCGTTGCCAACGTATACCGCACCGCGGGGAATGCGATGACGGAAGTCAAAGATTCGGGCGGCGTCAGCCCGCTCGATGCGCCGGCCGATTTCCGTGCCACCGAAGCGGTCTATGCCGAGGCCTGGTTCCGCACCATCACGTCCGAGGTGTTCGGTTGAAGCGACTGGTGCTGATCGCAATGATTGCTCAAGTCATGCAGCCAACTGTGACGCACGCCCAAGACGCGTCCAAAGCGGCGCTGCAGCCCTATGAGGTTGTCGGCGACGCCATCCCGGTGTCGCTGACCGGCACCCCGGGCGATCCGGGGCGCGGTCGCGCCATCGTGATCAACCGGCAGAACACCTGCCTGCTTTGCCATTCCGGCCCCTTCCCGGACGAGCGGTTCCAGGGCGATCTGTCGCCCAATCTCAAGGGCACGGGCGCGCGGTGGACGGCGGGCGAATTGCGGTTGCGGATGGTTGACGCGAGCCGCCTCAATCCGGCAACGATCATGCCGTCTTATTACAAGGTGGACGGCCTGACCCGGGTCGGCACGGCCTGGCGCGGCAAGCCGATCCTCACGGCCGAGCAGATCGAGGACGTGGTGGCCTATCTGACAACGTTGCGCGATTGAAACCATGAGCGACACAAAACAAGCGATGCTTGCGAACCGCCGCCAGGTGCTGGCGGCCGCCGGCGCGGTTGCCGGAGGGCTCGCCCTGCCCACACTCGCATCGCCGCCGGCCCGCGCGCAGCTGATCCAGTCCAACCCGGCGCAGCTCGGCATCGCGATCCGCAAGGTCGCCGGCAGCGCCGAGGTCAAGGTCGGCAAGGTGACGCTCGACGTGCCGCCGCTCAGCGAGAATGGCAACAGCGTCACAATGACGGTGACGGTCGACAGCCCGATGACGCCGAAGGACTACGTGAAGGCCATTCACGTGCTCTCGGAGAAAAACCCGCAGCCGAACGTCATCAGCGTGACGCTCGGGCCGCGCGCCGGGCATCCCACGATCCAGACCCGCATCCGGCTTGCCGATTCACAGGATATCGTCGCGATCGCCGAGCTGAGCGACGGCACGTTCTGGCAGGACACCGGAAACGTCATCATCACGCTCGGCGCCTGCCTTGAGGATCTGCCCGATGGCACGCGCACTGATTAACGTCCCCGCCAAGGCCAAGCGCGGCGAGATCATCACGATCAAGACGCTGATCTCGCACGCCATGGAGTCGGGCTTCCGCCACACGGCGACGGGCGTGCGCATCCCGCGCGACATCATCGATACGTTCGTGTGCACGTTCAACGGCGAGGAGATCTTCCGCGCCGCGCTGCATCCCGCGATCGCCGCCAACCCGTTCATCACGTTCCATACGGTGGCGACCGAAAGCGGAACCTTCACCTTCAAATGGACCGGCGACGGCCAGTTTTCCCAAACCGAGACTGCCAGCATCGTCGTCGAATGAGCGCCGTGACGCGCCTGCGGCTGTTCGCCGTTGCCGCGATGCTGGCCGCGGCGGCAATCGCGGCGCACGCCGAAATCCCGCTCAACGAGCGCCGCTCCGGCTACGCCGACCTCGGCCGCGAAACCAAGGCGATGCAGGACGACGACACCGCCAACCCCGGCATGCTGGCGGTGCTCGACGGCGAATCGCTGTGGAAGGCGAAAACCGGCAACGGGCGCGCCTGCGCTGAATGCCACGGCGACGCAAAGACCAGCATGAAAGGCGTCGCGGCGCGCTACCCGGCGTACGAACCGAAGCTCAGCCGGCCGGTCAACCTCGACCAGCGCATCAACACCTGCCGCGTCGAGCGCCAGGAGGCGAAGCCTCTCGCCTACGAGAGCAAGGATTTGCTGGCACTCTCAACCTACATCGGCATGCAATCGCGCGGCGAGCCGATCGCGCCGCCCAACGATCCGCGCCTCACGCCGTTCCGCGAAGCCGGCCGCGCCACCTACATCCGCCGCCAGGGCCAGCTCAATCTATCCTGTGCGCAATGCCACGACGACAACTGGAGCCGGAAGCTCGCCGGCAACGTCATCCCGCAAGCGCATCCGAACGGCTATCCGCTCTACCGTCTGGAATGGCAGAGCATCGGCTCGCTGCAGCGGCGGCTGCGCAACTGCCTGATCGGCATGCGCGCCGAGCACTACGACTATGGCTCACCGGAATACGTCGACCTCGAGGCCTACCTGATGTGGCGCGCCCGCGGCATGCCGATGGAGACGCCGGCGGTGCGGCCCTGACCCGCCGGCACGCGGAACTAAAGCTCCTCGCGTCGTGAAAAGACTTCCGTTATAGGGGCCGGTCTGCGCTCCACGGCGACGCTGCCGGAGCACGGCAGCGCCGGAACCCGAATGCACGATTTCTTCATTCAATGGGCGTCGTACGGGGATGGCGCGCTCGCCTGGGCCATCATCACGGCGCTGCTGATCCTGAGCGGATTGATCTTCGTGCCGCGCCCGGCGATCTGCATCCTGGCCGGCCTGACGTTTGGCATCGCGGCCTTCCCGCTCGCGCTGATCGCAACCGCCGTGGGGTCCTTCGCCGGTTTCGTGCTGGCGCGTTATTTCTTCCGCGACTGGTTCCTGCGCATGATCGAGCGGCGGCCGAAGGCGAAGCTGATTGCCGACGCCATCGACACCGAGGGCTGGCAGCTTTTGTTCCTGCTGCGGCTCGCGTCGCCGATCCCCGGTCCCATCTCGAACTATGCGTTCGGCCTGAGCAGCATGAAGCTCTGGCAGTTCATGGCCGTTACGCTGGCCGGCTTGGCGCCGCAGGTGTTCGCCTTCGTCTATCTCGGCGCGGTCGGACAGGTCGCGCTTGACGACCGCTCGGTATCGTCGACCCGGCTGTGGTTCGGCGTCGCCGGCTTCGTCGTGCTGATCCTCGCCATCGCGATGGTGACGCGCCGCGTGAAGCAATCGCTCAACACAAGGCTGGGCAGCACGTTGGGCTCCTGACCGGCTCTTGTGTTCGGCCTCGGTCCCGCTGCTACAATGATGGCAGCGTGAAAACATCGAGGTCAGGATGAGCGAGGCCAATCTCGTCGGCGGCACCGACGCAGACCGGAAGGAAATCCTCCGGCTTCACGAGAAATACATCGACGTCAACGCCCGGTTCGACTGGGAGAACCTGCAGCCGATCTTCAGCCGCGCGCCGGAGGCGACCTACTTCAATCTCAACGGCCACACCTACAACGGCCGCGAGCACTGGACCAGGCTGTGGAAATTCTACATCCAGAACGTCCAATCCGGCTATTGGACGCCCTACGACATCGGCGGCACCGTGACCGGCGAGCTCGCGGTGGTTTGGTGCCATCGCGAAACGCAACGGCAATGGACCGGCAAGGAGCCGCCGCCGCGCGACATCAACTACAGCAACCAGAAATTCTATTCGCGCTCGACCATGGTGTTCCGCAAGGAGGACGGCCAATGGCGCGTCGTCCACGTGCATTTCTCGCCAGGGGATTCCGGGCCGCGGCCGGGCGGCGTCTAGCGCATGCGTTTCCCCAAGCTCAGCGTCCGCCTGCACGGCGCCATGACGGCCGCACAGTGTGTCGAGCAGGCAAAGGCCGCGGAAGCCGCGGAGATGCATGGCATCTGCTTCGCGGAAAATCCGTTCAACCGCGGCGCCCTGCCCGCTGCCGCGGCCTGCGCGGTTGCCACAAAATCTCTGCGGATCGGCGCCGGCGTGTTCAATCCCTACAACCGCCACCCGACGCTGATCGCGATGGAGATCGGCGCACTCGACGAGCTGGCCGGTGGCCGCGTGCAGCTTGGGATCGGTTCCGGCATCGGCTTCGCCATCGAACGCATGGGCTTCAGCTACGGCAAGCCGCTGACCACGCTGCGCGAGGCGATCGTCATCGTGCGTGCGCTGCTGCGCGGCGAGGAAGTGACCCACGCCGGCACGGTGTTCAACATCAATGAGGTCAAGCTCGACTACAAGCCGCGCGCCGACATCCCGATCTTCATGGCGGGACGCGGCGACCGCAGCCTGGAAGCCTGCGGCGAGATCGCCGACGGGCTGATCGTGTCCAACATGGTCACCGCCTCGTTCTCCGCCAAGGCGGTGAAGGTGGTGCATGGCGCGGCGCGAGCCGCGGGCCGTCCGCCTCCCGAGATCGTCCAGTATGTCCCGTGCGTCGCGCGGCCCGACCGGGACGAGGCTTACCGGCTCGCCAAGCATGCGGTGGCGGACATGGTGCCGGCGTATTGGACGCTGGGGCAGCGATTGCCAGCCGCCAAAAACGCGTTGCTAGACGGCAGCGATATCTCCGAAGCGGACTTTGCCGATGCCGCCGCCCGCCTCAAGGCGGGCGAGCCGGCAACGTCCGTACTCGACGAACGGTTCGTCCGCGCCTTTTCCATCGCGGGAAATGCCGACGATTGCCGGAGGCTGGCCGCGTCCTACGGCGCCGCCGGCGTCACCGAGTTGGCGCTGACGTTCGCGGGGCCGAGCGCGGCGGCGGACATGAAATATATGGCGCAGGCCGTCGGATAGCGCGGATTGCGCGCTAAGGCAGCTTCTGCAAATTCGCCACTTCCACCGCGCGCTTCCAGCGCGCGCGCTCTTCCACGAAGAACTTCTGGATGTCCGCCGGCGTGCCGCCGACCGGCTCCGATCCGATGGAGCGCATGCGGTCGATCACTTCGGGCTTCCGCAGGATCGTGTTGGCCTCGGCGCTGAGCTTGTTGACCACGTCCGAGGGCGTGCCGCCGGGAGCCGACAGCGCGTTCCACGAGCTCGCCTCGTAGCCCTTCACCACCGTGCCGATCGGCGGCACGCCGGGCAGCAGCGCAACCGGGCCGGCCGTCGAGACGCCGAGCGCGATCAACTGGCCGGACTGGATGAACGGCAGGATCGGCCCGAGGTTGTCGAGACCCACGCTGACGCGGCCGGTGATCAGGTCCTGCATATACTGACTGGTGCCCTTGTAGGGCACGTGGTTCATCTTGATGTCCGCCATCGCAAGGAACAGCGATATCGACAGGTGGCTGGTCGTGCCGACGCCCGACGTTGCGTAATCGATCTTGTCCGGATTGGCCTTCGCCTTGTCGATCAGCTCCTGGATGGTTTTCACGCCGAGCGACGGATGCACCACCAGCACGTTTGGGAACCGTGCGACCAAGGTGACCGGCGCGAAAGACTTTTCCGGATCGAATGACAGGCTTGTGTAGAGATACTGATTGACCACATGCGGCCCGGGCGCCGCCAGCAGCAGGGTGTGACCGTCCGGCTCGCTCGCGACAAGCGCGGCCGCGCCGATGTTGCCGCCGGCGCCCGGCCTGCTGACCACCGTGAACGGCTGCTTGAGGGCGGTGGAATATTGATCGGCCATCACGCGCGCCAGGATGTCGGTATTGCCGCCCGGCGGGAACGGCACGATGATCTGCACGGCGCGCGTCGGATAGGCGGTCTGCGCGCTGCCCAGAGGCGCCGCGATCACCATCATCAACGCCGCAAAACCGGCGACTGCGTATTTCATCGAGCTGCTCCTGTTGCGGCGGCCGCGCGAAGGGCCGCCGTCATGGTCCGTTATGAAAATATCGAATGCAAGAGCCGGGCCAGCGCGGACCACGCCTGCGCCGCGATGCCGCGCGTTCCGTTACAGCTCGGTGGCGAGCTGCATGAACACCGGCACCGCGGCGGCGAGGTCCGCGACCGGTACGCATTCGCCTGGTGCGTGCGCTTTGCCGATATCGCCGGGGCCCATGACCACACACGGCGCCAGGGCCTGCAGCATGGATGCGTCGGTGCCATAAGGCGCGACGCGCGGCGCCGCGCCGCTGACGCGGCTGCAGAGCTGCACGAACGGGTGGCTCGCTGGTAATTCCGGCGGGTCGCCCTCGAACGCTTCGGTCAGCGTCAGCCCGTAGAGCTTTGCTGCCTCGCGCACCATGCGCTGGATCGGCGCCGGATCGATTTTAGCGCTGTAACGGAATTTGATGACCGCGGTTGCCTTCGGCACCGTGACGTTCACGGCCGCGCCATGGTTGTCGACGATCGGGTTGAAATCGCTGAACGTCGGATCGTAGGCCGGATCGTGATATTTCGGATCCGCGCGCAGCGTCTCGTAGATCGCCTTCATGTCCATGAGAAACGGCACCAGCGCCCAGTTGGCGTTGCGGCCCAGGCCGGTGCTGGAGTGCGCCTGCACGCCGGTCGCCGTCGCGGTGAACTGCACGTGGACGCGGTGGCCGCGCATCGGCACCATCTTCGTTGGCTCGGCCACCAGGATGCCGCGCAACATGGCGGCCTTGGCAAGCTTGGAGCGTTGCGCGATCTCGCGCGCACCGGCCTTGGTGGTTTCCTCGTCGGTGGTGATCAGGAGCGTGATCGGTACGCCGTCAGGCAGCGCCTTTGCCGCGACGATCGCCGCCGCGAGCTGGCCCTTCATGTCCACGCTACCGAGCCCATGCAGCACGCCGTCCGCGATTCGCCCACTCCAGGGATCGTCGCTCCAGCCGGTGTCCGGCACGGTGTCCATGTGCCCGGACAATGCGAGGCCACCGGGCGGCCCGCGGTGCGCGACCAGGGCACGTTTGGCGACGCCGTTGCCGTCCTTGTAATCGACGCGCTCCAGCTCGAAGCTGGCAAGCTCCGCTTCGACGCGGTCGGCGATCTTCAGGTTGGACACGAAGCTCCGGCTGTCGATTGCGACAAGCTCGCGGGCCAGCGCCGCCACCATGTTGGACCAGTCGGTCATGCGGGCAGGTTGCGCGAACCGGGCTTCCGTCGCAAGGTGCGCCTTGCCGGCCCGATCCCAGCGGATTTGAGATTGACCGAAACCGTCGCCGAACTCCTGCAAGCCCATCGCAATTCTACCTCGACGCCGGCCGATACGGTGGCGCGCAGCTACGCGCGCATTCGATCCCACGACGACCCGGCCATTTTCATCAGCCTGCGCGATGAGAGCGACGCCGTGGCCGAGGCCCGCGCGCTGCAGGCCAAGGGCTCGCAAGGCAGGCCGCTCTACGGCATTCCCGTCACGATCAAGGACAACATCGACGTGGCGGGACTGCCGACCACGGCGGCCTGTCCCGCGTTCGCATACAAGCCCGGCAAGGATTCGACCGTGGTGGCGCGGCTGCGCGAGGCCGGCGCCATTGTGATCGGCAAGACCAACCTCGACCAGTTCGCGACCGGCCTTGTCGGCGTCCGCTCGCCCTATGGCGTGCCGCGCAACGCGATCGACCCGGCGCTGATCCCCGGCGGATCGAGCTCCGGCTCCGCGGTCGCGGTGGCCGCCGGCCTGGTGCCGCTCGCGCTCGGCACCGACACAGCGGGCTCCGGCCGCGTGCCGGCCGGGCTCAACAACATCGTGGGGCTCAAGCCCAGCCTCGGCCTCGTCTCCACCGCCGGCGTGGTGCCGGCCTGCCGCACGCTGGATTGCGTCTCGATCTTCGCACTGACCACGGACGACGCCTGGACCGCGCTCGCTGCCATCGCGGGCCAGGACGACGCCGATCCCTATTCGCGCGAGCGGCCGCTCGGCGCGGTCGGTTCGTTCGGCAAGGGCCTGCGGATCGGTGTGCCGATTGCGGGCCAGCGGATCTTCTTCGGCGACACGGCCGCGGCCGCAGCCTACGACGCGGCCATTGCGCGCTGCGCCGCGCTTGGCGCGCAGATGTTCGAAGTCGACATCGAGCCGCTCTACGAGACGGCGCGGCTGCTCTATGAGGGCCCCTGGGTCGCGGAGCGCTATCTGGTGGTGCGCCCCGTGCTGGCATCCTCGCCCGACGCCATTCACCCGGTTACCAAGGAGATCGTGCTGCAGGGCGCGCGTCCGAGCGCCGCCGACGCCTTCGCCGCGTTCTACCGGCTGGAGGAATTGCGCCGCGCGCGCGACCGCATCTTCCGTCATATCGACGCCATGCTGCTGCCGACCGCGCCCACCGCTTATACCGTCAAGCAGGTGCTGGCCGACCCGATCGGGCTGAACAGCCGGCTCGGCACCTACACCAATTTCGTCAACCTGCTCGACCTGTGCGGGCTGGCGCTGCCCTCCGCGATGCGCGCGGACGGTATCCCGTTCGGCGTCACGCTGCTGGCGCCGGGCGGCCAGGACGCGCTGCTGGCCTCGGTGGGGCGGGTTCTGCACGCCGAAACGGGGCTGCCGCTCGGCGCGCTCGGCAAGGCGCAACCGCCGCTTGCGGCGCTGCCGCACGCATCTTGAAATCGCAGGTGCGGCCTGGATTTGAGCGGTGGCGGCTGCGGCGGGACCTTCCCGGCCGCGTCAATTTTGATTGTCCGCCTAGATTGTCGCGGGGTCTGCCCATGAAAAAGAAGAAGTCCATTGCCTTCAAGCCCTCCACCGCGCCGTGCGCGGTCTGTGACGGGCCGATGAAGCACATCCGCACCATTCCGGCGGCGGGGTTCATGTCGGAGATGCACAGCTTCCGCTGCACGGTGTGCGGCTGCCCGCGCACCGAAGACCGCCTGGACGGGCCGCAAACAGTTCAGGCGGCGGAACACGCCGCCGCCTGAGTTTGGCTTGGCCCTGCCGGAGTGGAAGGCCGGGCGAACCCGGCCCTACGCTACGTAAGCAGGAAGTCCGTGGCCAGCAGCGTGAGTTCGCCGAACAACGTCGCGATCACAACTGCATCCCCTGCCCCGGTGCCGTCCGCGTCCCAGGACAGAGTGCCGGTATCGGTTTCGTACAGGAACTGCCCGTGTCCGCCCTCGGTGGCGCCCGGATCGGTGTTGCTGACGAAGTAGTGATCGGCGAACTTGTTTGCTACCAGGCCGTTGAGCGCCACGCACGCCGTTCAGTGCCAGCAGCAGATTTTTAAATGTCGAACCGCACGCCCTGCGCAAGCGGCAGTTGTTTGCCGTAGTTGATCGTGTTGGTGGCCCGGCGCATGTAGGCTTTCCAGGAATCGGATCCCGCCTCACGCCCTCCGCCCGTCTCCTTCTCGCCGCCGAAAGCGCCGCCGATCTCGGCTCCCGATGGCCCGATGTTGACGTTGGCGATGCCACAGTCCGATCCCGTCGCCGACATGAACCGCTCGGCTTCGCGCACGTCGAGGGTAAAGATGGACGACGCAAGCCCGGCGCCGACCGCGTTGTGCAACCGGATCGCCTCATCGAGCTCGGAAAATCGCATCACGTAGAGAATCGGCGCGAACGTCTCCCGCAGCACGGGGCCGGTCTGGTTCGGCATCTCACACAGGGCCGGACGCACGTAATAGGCGTCATCGCCCGCGATGCCCTCGACGCGTTCGCCGCCCTTGATCGTCCCGCCGGCCGCGCGCACTTCGGCCAACGCCCGCTGCATGCTTTCAAATGCGCCGCGGTCGATCAGCGGACCAACCAGGGTGCCCTGAGCGCGCGGATCGCCGATCTGCACGGACGCATAGACTTGCGACAACCGCGGCAAAAACCGCTGATAGACCGCGTCCGCGACGAACAGGCGCCGCAGCGTCGTGCAGCGTTGTCCTGCGGTACCCATGGCGGCGAAGGCGATGGCGCGCAGCGCCAAATCAAGATCGGCCGACGACGTGACGATCGCGGCGTTGTTGCCGCCGAGCTCAAGGATGGCGCGGGCAAACCGCGCAGCGAGGCGCGGCGCCACGGCGCGGCCCATGGCGGTTGAACCGGTCGCGCTGACCACGGCCACGCGGCGGTCGTCGACCAGCATCTCGCCGACGTCACGCCCGCCGATCAGAACCTCCGACAGCCCCGCGGGCGCGTCGCCGAACCGCTCCATGGCGCGTTGCACGATGGCTTGAACGGCAAGGGCCGCGAGCGGGGTCTTTTCCGACGGCTTCCAGACCACAGGGTCGCCACAGACCAAAGCCAGCGCCGCGTTCCAGGACCACACCGCGACCGGGAAGTTGAAGGCGGAGATCACGCCGCAGACGCCCAGCGGGTGCCAGGTTTCCATCATCCGGTGTTCGGCGCGCTCGGTCGCGATCGTGCGGCCGTACAACTGGCGCGACAGGCCAACGGCGAAGTCGCAGATGTCGATCATCTCCTGCACTTCGCCGAACCCTTCCGAGGCGATCTTGCCGGTCTCCAGCGTCACCAGCCCACCAAGATCGGCCTTGGCGGCGCGCAGCTCTTCGCCGAGCAAGCGCACGAGCTCGCCGCGGCGCGGCGCCGGCACCTCGCGCCAGATGGCGAAGGCCTGCGCGGCTCGCCCAATGGCTGCGCTCGCTTGCTCTTGGCTGGTTTCAGGCAGATGCGCGATCAGCTCGCCGGTAATCGGCGAGCGAGCCGCCAGGCCGGATTGGGCGAACGCGGTTTCTTTCACCCCGAGCCGCGCCAGGATGCCCAGCGCTTCCTTCCGAGCGGGTGCGAGCTGGACATGGGGGACATTCATCATCGCTCTCCCCCTCCCAACTGTGCGTGCGGAACAGTCTGGACCGGCCGGGCGTAGACTTGGCCGAATCGATTTTCCAGAAACGCCTGCAACGGCACGTCCTCCTGACGAACAAACCCGCGCTGCCGAATTTGACCAGTCGCCAGCAGGTCGAACATGGTGCAGATCGCAGCAGCCGTCGTGATTTGGATCGCCGTCAGCGTTTTACCGTCAACATCGCGGCTGTAGATTTTGTTGGCGTAGGTTTCCTGCACCAGGCTCCCGCCGTTGCGTCCGCTCACCGTCACGAAAATGATGACGACATCCTGCAGCGTGGTCGGGACCGCATTTTCCAAGATGTCTTTCAGCACATCCCGGCGGTCGCGCAGGCGCAGGTCGTTGAGCAGCGCGCGCATGATCGCGGCGTGGCCCGGGTAGCGAATCGTGCGGTAATCAAGGGCCCGGACCTTGCCTTCGAGAGTGTCGCACAGGGTCCCGAGGCCGCCGGAGGTGTTGAAGGCTTCGTAGGTCACGCCGTCGAGCGAGAACTCCTCCAACCCCTCGAGCGGCGCCACCTCCCGCCGCACGCCATTCACGATGGCTTCACAGGGCTCGCAATATTCATTGATGACGCCGTCGGTGCTCCAGGTCAGGTTGTAGTTGAGCGCATTCGAAGGAAACTGAGGAAGCGCTCCAACCCGCAGCCTGACGCTGTCGAGCACCTCGAAACGCTTCGCCAGGTCGAAGGCAGCGACAGAGACGAAGCCCGGGGCGAGCCCGCACTGCGGGATGAACGCCGTGCCGGCATCGGCCGCGAGTTCTTTCACGCGCCGCGTGCTCGAGACGTCTTCCGTCAAGTCGAGATAGTGAGTGCGGGCTGCGCGAGCGGCTTCGGCGACGCGTAATGTCAGGTGGAACGGTGCGGCATTGATCACGGCGGACTGATCGTTCAGCAGCCCGAGCAGGCTCGGGCTATTCTCGACATTGAGCGGCACGCACCGGATGCGCTCGTGTCGCTCGACGCGATCGAGAACTGCCGGCGAGCGGTCGGCCAGCGTCACTCGATAGCCGGCCGACGCCAGCAGGCTGGCCGCGGTGGCGCCTATTTTCCCGGCTCCGATGACCGCCACGTTCTGCATGCGCCCTCGGTTTCGCCAGGACACGGGCTTAGCTCGCTAAGCCGTCCATGATTCGAAGTCAAAATACGCTGATCGCGATCAGGACGGCACTCTTTTTTCGCTTTCTCTGTTTCTCTATTGTAGAAGTCTGCTCGTTTCGCAACGATTTCTACAGTCGCAGGCCTCCTCGTGATCGATGACGGGGATGAGGCCAAAGCCTGCTCTTACGGGAGTGCATTGCGATGACAAAACCGCACCTGATAAACGACGCAATGGAATGGCTTTCGCGTATCGCTTTCGGCACGGCGAGTTTAGTGCTGATGGCGATGTCGCTTGCGCTCGTGGGATTCGCCACCACCGAGCTTTACGGAGCAGCCACGCGTTCGCAAGGTGAATTTGGAGACGCGCTCCTCAGCGCCATAGGCTATGTCGTCATCGCCATGGCCGTGTTCGACGTAGCCAAATACTTCATCGAAGAGGAAGTCATCCGCGGCCGGGAAATGCGAATCGCATCCGAGGCGAGGCGCAGCCTCAAAAGCGTTTGAACCTTCCCTCCCTCCCCTGCATCCAAATAAGTCATTTAACTGTTTCGGAACGACGGTTGTTGCGTCTGGCTTTGGATAGACTCAGTGAAAAGGGAAGTTGGGCGTTCGATGAACTAAAAATCGAATTGAAGGAGTTGGAGCTGGAGTGCGCCCCGATCGAAATTACAGGGTTTTCCCTAAGTGATATCGATCAAATCAGCCTGGACGAAGAACCCAACCCCCTTGAAACGGGACCCCTGGAGCCAGGACCCGACGCAGTGGCTGTGGCACAACGCGGTGATGTGTTCTTACTTGGAGAACACATGGTGATTTGCGGTGATTCAACCGATCCCCAAGTCCTGAAACAAATTATGTCTGATACACAAGCCCGAATTGTACTCACCGATCAACCTTACAACGTTCCGATTGTCGGCCACGTAACTAAAACGAAGCACCGTGAGTTTGTTATGGCGAGCGGTGAGTTGAACGATGATGAGTTTCTTGCCTTCAATGCCTCGTGGATCGGCGCATCCTTGCAACACCTATGTGATGGCGGACTGCTAGGTACTTTTATTGATTGGCGTGGTTACCCCGTAGTCCATGTAGCTGCTCTGGCCAGCGGTCTCAGTCCTATCAATCTCATTGTTTGGGCCAAGGACAATGGTGGTATGGGGAGCCTTTATCGCTCTCAGCACGAGCTCCTGCCACTCTTCAAGAAAGGCAAAGCGCGTCATGTGAACAACGTAGAGCTTGGCAAGCATGGTCGTTGGCGTTCGAACGTCTGGCGATATCCTGG
>JBEVIJ010000190.1:0-13309 GCA_040510745.1 Xanthobacteraceae bacterium | reverse complement strand
CAACGCGCCCTACCTCGCGTCGGCGCACTACATCACCAAGGATCCAGACACCGGCATCCAAAACGTGGGCAACTACCGAGGCCAAATCAAGACGACGCGGCGGCTCGGCATGAACCCGTCGGTCGAGCTGCGCGCCGGCATCTACGCGCACTGGGAGAAATGCCGCGCGCGGAAGCAGCCGTTGCCGTGCGCCGTCGTGCGCGGCTGCCCGCCGGCGGTCTCCTACGCGGCGGTGCAGAAGATGCCCGAGAATTTGGACGAGGTCGCCGTGGCCGGCGCGCTGGCGGGCGGCCCGATCAATGTGGTGCGCGCGCGCACCGTCGACCTGATGGTGCCGGCCGAGGCCGAGATCGTGATCGAAGGCCTGATCGACACGCAATGGCTGGAGCCGGAGGCGCCGTTCGGCGAGTCGCACGGCTACGTCAACCTGCAGGAGTACAACGCCTTCATGGAAGTCACCGCGATCACTCGGCGGCGCAATCCGATCCTCACCTCGTTCATCAGCCAGGTGACGCCGAGCGAATCCAGCGTGATCCGCAAGGTGGCGATGGAGCCGGTTTTCCTCAATCATCTCAAATCCGTGCTGTCGATCCGCGGCATCAAGCGCGTCGCGATGCATGAGCCGCTGACCAGCCTTTATGCCGTGATCGCGCTGCAGTTCGAACGCGGCGCGCCGGACAGCGAAATCTGGCGCGCGCTTAACGGCGCCGCGGCGCTGCACCGCTTCGCCGGCAAGTGGATCGTCGCGGTCGACGAGGACATCGACCCGGAGAACGCCGACTCGCTGTTCTGGGCGATGTCGTATCGCTGCCAGCCGCAGCACGATCTTCAGGTCGTCGAGCGCAAGGATCCCGGACACGGGCCGCGCGGGCCGCGCGACGGCGGCGAGACCGCATCGGTGCTGATCAACGCGACGCTGAAGGGCACCTATTCGCCGGTCGCGCTGCCGAAGCGCGAGTTCATGGAAAATGCGCGCAAGCTTTGGGACAAGCTCGGTCTGCCGCCGCTGAAGCCGCAGCCGCCGTGGCATGGCTACGATCTCGGGCACTGGCCGGCATCGCTGGAAGAACAGGCGCAGCGCGCGGTGAAGAGCGAATACTTCAAGACAGGCAAAGAAGCGGCGGAGCGGCGGCGCGATGACGTGTCGATGAACGATCCGGTGCCGCAGCCGGGCGACAACCGCCCGCCGAAGCTGCGCGACGACTACGACTAGACAAATTTTTCAAACAGCTAACGCTCCGCCCGCCGGTTGTTTAGAGACGTTCGGCGCCCGTCTTTCCCTTTTTTCCGTTTCCCCATGAGGGGGATGGAGCGCCGGGAGGCGCCAGGGGCTTGCGAGGCCCCTTTCCGGACCTTGCGAGGGTCCGGTTTTGCGGCGCCGAGCTTCCGGGACCCAAGTGAAGAGAGGGGGTGGGGGTCCCGTGGCGCGCGGGCCCTTGCGAGAGGCCCTGCGCCTCCCGGGGCTCCATCGCAGTGTCCAATATGAGGGACACCGCACCCCGTTCCGTCATCAAGCATCGCGATCGACGACGCCCTCGATTGAACGTGGCGTTTTAGCTATATATTCCTAGGACTTAAGTCAAGTTACAAGAGCATTCCGGCCACATGCCCGGTGAATGCCGTCAGCTCTTCCACAAATTGGCGTACTGCGTCGCGACCACGTCCTCGTACTTCCCGACGCCCTTGGTCAGGCCCGTGGTCTGCACGAACTTGCACATGCTGTCGAACGCACCCTTGGAGATCGCCGGGTCGTAGTACGGCAGGTCGCGCTCGACCAGTTTCGCGATGAGGCTCGCCTCGAAGGCTGGAAACCATTTCTCGCCGACCTTGGTCGCGCGCTTGGGATCTTCCTTCAGCGCCTTCTGCGTCTTGACCAGCGCGCGCACCGCGGCCGCGGCCTGCTCCGGCTCTTTCTCGACCAGATCGGCGCGCGTCGCTAGAACGCCGAAGGTGTAGCCGCGCAGGCTCGCAGGCCCGTCGCCGCGTCGCGCGTCGAGCACCAGCGTGCCGATGCCGCGTTGGATCGCGACCTCGGCGCCCATTCCATTCGCCCAGAAACCATCGATCATGCCGTCGGCCATCGCTTGCGCCGCGTTGACGCCAAAGGAAACGTTCGGAACGGCGGGCATCGGCGGTGGCGAGATCTGCACTCCGTCGCGCTGGGGATCGATGCCGCTCTCCTTGAGCAGCTCGATGAGCCCGATGTCGATCAACGGCGCGGCGCCGATCCGCTTGCCTTTGACGGCGGAGACGTCGCCGCGCGCCACCTTCAGGTCGGAGCGCATGATCAGGAACCAGTAGGTGTGCTGGGCGAGCGCGCCGAGAAATTTCACGCCCTGCCATTCCGGAAAGGCGGTCGGCGCCGAATGCGAGGAACCGCCGACAAAATCGACCTTGCCGTCGCGTAGCGCCTCATAGCATTTACCGACCGGATAGATCAGCTCGAGCTCGGCATCGAGGCCTTCTTCTTTGAAGAATCCCATCTCGACCGCGGCGATCGCCGGGAAGTACGAGTTGGAGACGAGATCGGGAATGACGATTTTCATTGATCTGTCCTCATTTTTTGCAGGGTGTCATCATCCGTGAAAGCGGATGATCCAGTAAACACCGACCCCGCCACCATCCTCCACTGGTGATTACTGGATGCCCGCTTTCGCGGGCATGACAGGCGAAGCTACCCCTCATCCGGCAGCGACACGATTCCGTAGCTGTGCTTGAGCGTGCGGCCCAGCACCGGATCTTCCAGTTCCATATCGAACGTGCCGGACGACGAGATACCGCCGTGCACAGCAAACGTTCCGCAGAACATGGCGGTGCCGGGCGCGAGCTTGTCACCGCCGGTGTAAAGCCTGATCAGCTCCTCGGGCGACCGCATGTTGGTCACCGGCCCTTCCTGGTAGAGCCGCCGCTTGCCGCCGTCCGGCACAAACGAGCGCAGCGTCAGCCTGTCCCAGTGCGGCTTGATCTCGTCGTAGCGCCACAGCGTGGCGCCGACCGGCTTGGCGCACATCTGCTTCGACAACGTGACGTTGATGGTCTCGGCCGCGCGGTCGGTGTGGTCGGAGCCGACGCCCACCCACATCCCGTCGTCGAGCGCATAGAGCACGAACTCGACCTCGCCGCTCGACTTGTCGCCCACCGCCTGGATGCTGTCCGCCGTGGTGAGCAGCGACACCGCGTTGCGATAGAAGATCGGCACGCTCTTCGGCCGCTTCACGCCGACCGCCTCGAGCTCCTTGATGTGCGCTTCCAGCGCCGCGGTGTTGCGGCCGGTCCAGCCGGCCACCACCAGGTTCCTGATGGCGACGAGATCAAGCTTGCGTTCGCTGGGCACGCCGCACTCCTACTGGTCAATTCGAGTTTTTCACTTTACAGACTAGGCCTCCACAAACGCAACGAACCCCACCGCAGAACACGTATCCCGGAGTACCCGCCGATGAGCAGCCGCAGCTATGCCGCCAACAAGATCAAGGGCCAGGAGCACTGGACCAAGAAGGGCAGCGACGTAAACCTGTTCATGTGGGAGAAGCGCGCGCCGGGCGGCGCCAAGAACGGCACCGTGCTGTTCGTGCACGGCTCCTCGATGGCCTCGCAGCCGGTGTTCGACCTGCACGTCGAGGGCGTGCCGAACTCCTCCGCGATGGAGTATTTCTGCGAACGCGGCTTCGACACCTGGTGCATCGACGTCGAAGGCTACGGCCGCTCCACCAAGGACCGCGGCACCGAGGCGTTCATCTCGGAGGGCGCCGACGACCTCGCCGCCGGCTCCGAATACATTCAGAAGACCCGCAACAGCGGCCCGCTGATGGTGTACGGCATCTCGTCCGGCGCACTGCGCGCCGCGGCGTTCGCGCAGCGCCACCCGGAGCGCGTGAAGCGCCTCGCGCTGGACGCCCATGTCTGGACCGGCGAAGGCTCGCCGACGCTGGCGCAGCGCAAGAAGAAGCTGCCCGAGTATCTCAAGACCAAGCGCCGCCCGATCGACAAGGCATTCGTCCGCTCGATCTTCGAGCGCGACCATCCCGGCACCGCGGACGACAGGACGATCCAGGCGTTCGCCGACTACATCCTGGAACTCGACAGCTCGATCCCGAACGGCACCTACATCGACATGTGCAACAACCTGCCGGTGGTCGACCCGACCAAGATCGTGGTGCCGACCATCATCATGCGCGGCGAATACGACGGCATCGCCGCGCTGCCCGATCTGATCAAGTTCTTCGAGCTGCTGCCGAACCCGGACAAGCAGTTCGCCATCATGCCGGGCATCGCGCACGCGTCATTGCAGCAGAAGAACTACATGATCGCGCTGCACATCATGCACGCGTTCTTCACGCAGCCGGAGCCGGTGTACAGGACGTACAAGGCCTAGGCTTGACCCATGACGCGACGACGCTAGCGACAAAGACAACCTCGGGATTCTGTCATTTTATTCAGCTACTTAATTGTGCTTCGAAGGCGGCTTTTGCGGAACAGTTCTTCTGAATGGAACGTTGAGCGAGAGGGGTGACTAACCCAAGGAGCCTTCCTATGACTCGCTTTGCAATGGCTGCCGCGCTCGCGACTGCCCTCGTTGTTCCGGCCTTCGCGCAGACGGTTACCGAATACTACGTCGTACAGGATACGTCGACGAAGCGCTGCACGATCGTTGACAAGAAGCCGACCACCACAACGATGGTGCAGGTCGGCCCGATGGCCTTCAAGACTCGCACCGAAGCCGAAAGCGGCATCAAGACCATCAAGGTTTGCGAGACGAAGTAATCACCTTCCAGAGGTGAACGGACGGAGGGCTCAGCAATGGGCTCTCCGTTTTGTTATTTCGTCACGACAGCAATTCCAGCGAGCGCGACCGTTAGAATCGTCCAGGGGGTGGCACCCGCGAACACCTCATGAAACGCCATCGGGAACCAACGCAAGGCCCGCAGGTTGGATGCCAACAAAGTGGCGTGCGCAGCCCTTGGGCGACGGCGATGGTCTCGGAGATATGGGATTTCCTGAAGCAGGCCATCGGGTCGTTCATCGAGGACGACGCGCTCAGCCGGGGCGCGGCAATTGCCTTCTACACGGTCACATCGATCGCGCCGCTTCTCCTGATCGTGATCGCCATCGCGGGGCTGGTGTTCAGCCGTGAGGCGGCACAAGGCGCGATCACCGGCCAATTCAGCGGCATGATGGGCCGGCAGACTGCGGTGGTGCTGGAGGCGGCCGTCGCCAGCGCATCCGACACGTCGGCCGGCGCGCTGGCGACCGTCATCGGCATTGCCACACTGATCGCAACTGCGTCGGGGGCGTTCGGGGAAATGCAAGCCGCTCTCAACGTCATATGGAAAGCGAAACCGGAAGGCACCACGCTGTCGCGCCTCATCCGTGCGCGAGCCGCCAGCCTGGGTCTCGTCGCCACGCTCGGCTTTCTGCTGGTCGTGTCGCTGGCCGCGAGCGCGGCTTTGACGGCGTTCGGCGATCATCTTGACCGTGTGCTGCCGTCCGGCAAGCTGGTGCTGTCGGTCGTCAATTTCCTGATCTCGTTCGGCTTGATCGCGACGCTGTTCGCGGCCGTTTACAAGGTCCTGCCGGACCGCCACCTTGAATGGCGGGACGTGCTGCTGGGCGCGGGAGTGACAGCCCTGCTGTTCGTGGCCGGGAAGTCGCTGATCGGCTGGTACATCGGAAGCAGCGGCATCGCATCGACATACGGCGCCGCGGGGTCGCTGATCGTGCTTCTGCTGTGGGTCTACTACTCAGTCCAAATCTTTCTCCTGGGCGCCGAAATCACCAAGGTTTTCGCAAACCGGCACGGAAGCAAGACAGCCGAGCCTGTCGAAGGCTGAGTTGCGTCGGACGGCCGGCGCCGAAACGCCTTCGCGAACCAACGTCATCCGGCCCCGACCCGCGCGATCGGCCATCCCTGTGCGGCGACCAGCGCAACCCCGGCGACCAGCAACAGCACCAGGATCACCTTGCGGAATGCAACGTCGTCGAGCTTTCCGTACAGCTTGAACCCCAGCCACAAGCCGGCCAGCATCGCGGGAAGCCCGAGCACATACAGCTGGGCTGTTTCCAAGGTCATGGCGCCGGTGAAGGCCAGCGCAATCCCGGTGGCGACGCTCGCCGCCAGCATGACGGGCTGAAACACGGCGCGCTGCACGTCCTTGGTCCAGCCGCGCAACTGACACCAGACGGTGATGATGAACCCCGGCAGTCCGGTCAGCCCGCAAAGGATCCCGTTCAGAAATCCGACGCCGCCATCCGCCGCGACGCCCACCTGCAACGGCTTGAACACCGGCTGCGCCAGACCGTAGATGCCGTAAACGATCAGCAGCAAACCCACGCCGCTGCGCATGTAAGCGGGATCGATATACGTGAGCAGCACCGTCCCGATGGGAACGCCGATCGTGCCGCCGACGATGAATGGCGCCACATTCCGCCAGCTCAGCGAGTGCCGCAACTTCCAGACGCCATAGCCCTGCGTCCAAAGGCTGTAGCCGACGACCAGCGCAGTCGTCTGCACCGGCGTGATCAGGTGCAGCCATACCGCGGACACGATGAACCCCATGGCGAATCCGGCCAGGCCGGATGCGAAGCCACCCAAGAATGCCGCGAGAAGAAAAAGCCCGAGAACAATGCCATCCATTGCCCGCTCCTACGATTGAGGCGAGCAGCGCTTGAATGGAGATGTCCATCTTGAGGGGAGGCCGCGATTCCCCTGTTCTGCAATGCCGGTCAGCGATGCAAAAAAATCAGGGCCCGGAGCACATCATGTCCCCTCCTTGCGAAGGAGACGGTGCTTGGGCCCGCGAGCCTGGAAGAACGGGGCGACCGTCGAAGGCCCCGCTGCATTTTCACTAGCATATCAAGAAGAGGCGCGCAAATCCGCCGGCGCACGATGAAGACTCTTGTTTTTCCGCGATGCCTCACGTTACTTCGCAGGCGGCCGGTGCAATCGGTTGGAGCGTGGCGATGACATGGCATGCTGTTGCGATCTGCTTCGCTTTGCTGGGCGCCGCGGCGACGGCCGATGCGCAACAACCTGCGCCGACATCCACGTCTGCCGGCGTGTTCACGGAGGAACAGGCCAAGAAAGGCGGCGTCGCCTACAACGCCAATTGCGCGGCCTGCCACGGTTCGGAGCTTCTCAGCACGGACCGGGAGGTTTCGAATCTGACCGGGAACACATTCCAGCGCTGGATCGGAAAAACGGTTGCGGACCTGTTCGAGGTCACACGGGATACGATGCCGCCGAAGGACGAACGCAGCCTCGACAACCAAATCTATCTCGACATCGTCGCTTACATTTTACGCTTCAACAAAATTCCGGCCGGGAGCGAGGAGCTGAAGCCCGAGGTTCAACGGCTCAGACAAATTACGATCGCCAAGCCGCCGGGATAAACGCCCGCCCGATGCCAGGATGGGACAAAAGCAATGAACCGTGCTGCTTCGGGCGCCTTGCGCCAACGGCGGACATCGCCGTTAAGGTTGTTCACTAAGGTTGCTTTGCGCATTCCGTTGCCTCGTTTCGGCAAGCCCATCACAGTGGCGCAGCCAAAAAATTCAGAGGTTACGCCCCCATGCGAAAGCATCTCGCCGCGATAGCCACTGCTGCCACTCTTTCCTTCTGTCTGATGCCCGCTTCCGCGAACGCCATGCAAGCCGGCATCGCATCGGGAATCCAGCAAGCCGTTGCCGGCACAACGTTGGTCGAGCAGGCCCGCACGGTTTGCCGCGACGATCCGGCCACCGGACGCCGCGTCTGCTGGATTGACCGCAGCCAGCCGCCGACGGTGTGCATTGGGTGCGGGACCGGAACGGCAATATCGTCCGGGATTGCTACTAGCAGCGAACGAGCGCTGTGGGCGTTATAGAGACGGGCGGCGCGCCTAGTGCAGCCGCTGCTCGGCTTCGGTCAGGTCTTCTGACGCTTTCGCGAGCAACAGCCAGGTTTGCGCGACCTTCTTGAGCTGTTCGCGCTCGCCGGGGCGTTGTTGCGCCATCCGCTCGCATTCCGCCGCACGTTGCCGGTAAAGCTCGCTTGTCTGCATCGCCACCTCCTCACTCACGACGCGAACTAAATGCGGAGGCGGCAGAATTGTTCCATGGGACCAGGCCGCTCGTCAAAGCCAGCGAAGCCCCCAAAGCGCCAGTGGAATAGCCAGCGCGATCGCGCCAATCAGCCAGAGATTCGTTTTTTCCGACTGGATCACCACACCCATGTAGGGCCGTGGGCCCACGTTGCCGCACTTCGCGCTAGTGCAGCGTGCCGTCCTTGAAATGGTTCATGACGATCTTCATGGAGATGCAGTTCTGCGGAATGGAGAACCGGCTCGCCAGCGAACCGACCATCAGGCTGGCCATCTCGAACGTCGCCGCGATCTCTTCGCCATACGCGCTCTCGCCTCGCTTCAAGTGATTGAGCATCCGGACGCGAACGGTAAAGGTTTCGCCTTCCTCGACGATGTGCGCGTACAGCCGCGTGAAGCTGAAATTGGGTGCGTTATTGAAAAGGTTCACTCAGGTGCCCCGGTGCGGACGCGCAGCAGAACGCGAAAGGCCCCGCCGAAGCGGGGCCCTTCTGTTCGTCCAGTTTACTTCTGGTTCTGCGGGCTGGTGTTGCCGCCCTGCTGGCCGGGCTGGCTCGGCTTGTCGCCCTGGTTCTGCTGGCCGGGCTTCTCATTCTGCCCGCCCTGCTGGCCGGCGCCCTGGCCGCCCTGGTTCTGCTGATCGGTCTTCTGATCTTGCTTCTGATCCTGATTGGTCATGGAACTCTCTTTTCTGATTATGAATGCAGCTATGGACTGCAAGTGGCGATTGGTTGGCGCATTGCCAGCGGCGGGGAGCTTTATTTTCGGCAGGCGGTTTGTCGATTGACTTACGGAGATCCCACGCGAATGGAATGAAGCGTCAGGTCGCGGCCGGCTTCACTTCGGCGGCGTGCGCCGCTTCGCTCTTCCCCCACAGCCTGCGGTGCAGCCGGTCGAGCAGCAAGTAGATCACCGGCGTCGTGTAGAGCGTGAGAATCTGCGACACCAGCAGGCCGCCGATGATGGTGATGCCGAGGGGACGCCTCAGTTCGGAGCCCGGCCCGGTCGCGAGCACCAGCGGCAGCGCGCCCAGCATCGCGGCAAGCGTCGTCATCAGGATCGGACGGAACCGCTCGCGGCAGGCCTCGCGGATCGCCCGGTCCGGCGCGAGGCCGCGCTGGCGCTCGGCGGACAGCGCAAAGTCCACCATCATGATGCCGTTCTTCTTCACGATGCCGATCAAAAGGATGATGCCGATGAAGGCGATCACGGTCAGCTCGGTGCCAAACGCCATCAGCGCGAGCAGCGCGCCGAGGCCGGCGGGCGGCAGCGTAGAGATGATGGTCAGCGGGTGCGCCAAGCTCTCGTACAGCACGCCGAGGATGATGTAGACGGCAAGGATCGCGGCGAGGATCACCAGCGGCTGCGAGCTGCCGGACAGCCGCGCCAGCCGCGCGTCGCCGGCCGGCTCGGCGCGGATCGATTCCGGCAGATGCAATTCCGCCACTGCGCGGTCGATCGCGGCCTGTCCCTGCGACAGCGTGATGTCGGGCGCCAGATTGTAGGTGACGGTGACCGAGGGGAACGCGCCCTGGTGGTTGATGACGAGCGGTGCCAGGCCGCGCTCGATCCGCGCCACGCTGGAGAGCGGCACCTGGACGCCGTTCGCGCCGGCGACATAGAGCCTCGTGAGGTCGGACGGGTCGCGCTGGAACAGCGGGTCGATCTCGAGCACGACGCGGTACTGGTTGCGCGCGCTGTAGATCGTCGAAATCTGGCGCTGCGAGAACGCGTTATTGAGTGCGTTGTCGATGTCCTGGATCTTGACTCCGTAGCGCGCCGCGTCCTGGCGGTCGATCACCACGTTGGCCTGCAGGCCGTTCTGCTCGCGGTCGGTGGTGACGTCGACCAGCTCGGGCAGCGTCTGCACCTTGGCGACGACCTTCGGCACGTTCGCCAGCAGCCCGTCGAGGTTCGGGCTCCACAGCGTGTACTGGTACGACGACGAGGACTGGCGGCCGCCGCCGCGCAGGTCCTGCGCCGGGAACATGAACACCCGCATACCGCCGACGTCGAGCAGCTTCGGCCGCAGGCGGTTGATCACGGTCTGCGAGGTGGCACCGGCGCGCTCGGACGGCGGCTTCAGGCTGATGAACAGCCGGCCGTTGTTGACCGACGCGTTCCAGCCCGACGCGCCGACCGAGGAGCCAACCGCCGCCACCGCCGGATCGGACAGCACGATCTGGGTGGCGCGCTGCTGCAAGTCCTTCATCGCCTCGAACGAGATGTCCGGCGCGGCGCGGGTGCCGCCGAAGATCAGGCCGGTGTCGTCCTGCGGGAAGTAGCCCTTCGGCATCTTGATGTAGAGGCCGACGGTGAGCGCGATGGTGGCGACGAACACGAGCAAGGTGAGAAAGCGGAAGCGCATCACAACGTCGAGGCTGCGCATGTAGGCCGAAACGGTGCGGCTGAGCACGCCCTCCACTGCGCGGTCGAGCCAGGTGGCGTTCCGGCTCGGCCCCTCGCGCACGAAATGCGCGCAGATCATCGGCGTGACGGACAGCGACACCGCCGTCGAGATCACGATGGCGAACGCCAGTGTCATGGAAAATTCGGTGAACAGACGGCCGACCACCCCTCCCATGAAGAACAGCGGGAGGAAGGCGGCGATCAGCGACGCACTGATGGAGATGACAGTGAAGCCAATCTGCCGCGCGCCCTCGATCGTAGCGCGCAGCGGTGTCATGCCCTGCTCGAGATTGCGGAACACGTTCTCGATCATGACGATGGCGTCATCGACCACGAAGCCGACCGCTACCGCGAGCGCCATCAGCGAGATGTTGTCGATCGAAAACCCGACGACCCACATCAACGCGAAGGTGCCGGCGAGAGACAGCGGCACCGTGATGCCGGCCGCGATCGTCGCCGCGAGCCGCCGAAGGAACAGGAACACCACCATCATCACCAGCGCGATGGTAGCGATCAGCGTGAGCTGCATGTCGAACACGCTGGCGCGGATCGTCAGGGTGCGGTCGGACAGCACGGAAATCTCGGTGTCCGGCGGGATCCAGCGCTTGAGCTCCGGCAGCAGTTCGTTGATGCGGTCGACCGTGTCGATCACGTTGGCGTCAGCCTGCTTGGTGATGACGAGCAGCACCGACGGCTGCAGGTTGAACCAGGCCGCGGAGCGGCTGTTGCGCACGCCCGCCTCGACCGAGGCGATGGCGCCGAGCCGCACCACGGTGCCGTCCGGCTTGGTCCTGATCACGATCGCGCGGTACTGGCTGGGCGAGCGGAGCTGATCGTTGCTGGCGATGGTGCGGGCAAAATCCGGCCCGTCGAAGGTGCCGAGCGGGCTCGCCGAATTGGCATTGGCGACGGCGATGCGCACGTCCTCCATGCTGATGCCCATCGATGCAATGGCGACCGGGTTGACGCGGACGCGGATCGCGGGCTGCTCGGCACCGCTGACGGTCACCTCGGCGACGCCGTCGACCTGTGCAATGCGCTGGGCGATGATCGAGTCGGCCACGTCGTAGAGGTAGCTCGGCAGCGTGTTCTTCGAGGTCAGCGCCAGAATCAGGATCGGCGTCGCCGACGGATTGACCTTGCGGAAAGTCGGCAGCGTCGGCAGGTCACCGGGCAAGTCGGTCAGCGCGGCGTTGAGCGCGGCCTGCACGTCACGCGCCGCGCCGTCGATCTTGCGGTTGAGGTCGAACTGAACCGTGATGTTGGTGTTGCCGAGCGAAGAGGTCGAGGTGATCTCGGTGACGCCGGCGATCTCGCCAAGGCGCCGCTCCAGCGGCGCGGCCATCGTCGCCGCCATGATCGCCGGATCGGCGCCCGGCCGGCTCGCCGAGATGCGGATGGTCGGGAATTCGATGGTCGGCATGCTGGCGACCGGCAGGAAGTGATAGGCCACGATACCGGTCAGCAGCAGCCCGATCGCCAGCAGCGAAGTGCCAACGGGGCGGCGGATGAACGGGTAGGAGAAGTTCATAGCCCTACTCCGCCGGGCCCGGCGCGGGCGCGCGGCGTTCCGGTGGCACGAAGCCGCGCGGCCGCGTCAGCCGCTGCTTCAGCCGCTCCATCTGCAGATAGATCACCGGGGTGGTGTAGAGCGTCAGCATCTGGCTGAGCAGCAGCCCGCCGACGATGGTGATGCCGAGCGGATTGCGCAGCTCCGAGCCGGTGCCGCTCTCGACCGCCAGCGGAATCGCGCCGAACAGCGCCGCCAGCGTGGTCATCATGATCGGACGGAACCGCAACAGCGCCGCCTGCACGATCGAATCGCGCGGCGACATGCCCTGCCCACGCTCGGCTTCGAGCGCGAAGTCGATCATCATGATCGCGTTCTTCTTCACGATGCCCATCAGCAGGATGATGCCGATCAGCGCGATAACCGAGAGGTCGTAGCCGAACAGCATCAGCGCGAGCAGCGCGCCGACACCCGCCGACGGCAGCGTGGTGAGGATGGTGAACGGATGAATGAAGCTCTCGTACAGCACGCCGAGCACGATATAGATCGCAACCGCGGCGGCGAGCAGCAGCCACGGCTGTCCGGCCAGCGATTTGGCGAACTCGGCCGCATCGCCGGAGAACGCGCCGGTCACCGATGACGGCATCTCGATGTACCGCTCCGCGGCGGCAACCTCGCGTACCGCGTCGCTCAGCGCGGCGTGCGGTGCAAGGTTGAAGCTGATCGTCACCGAGGGGAACTGCTCCTGGTGCGCGACCGACAGCGGCGCCGTCACATGCTCGAAACGCGCGATCGAGCCGAGCGGCACCTGCACGCCGTTGGCGCCGGGGACGTAAAGCCTGTTCAGCGCCGCCGGATCCTGCTGATATACGGGCAACGCCTCCAGAATGACGCGGTACTGGTTGGCCTGGCCGTAGATCGTCGAGACCTGGCGCTGGCCGAACGCGCTGTTGAGCGAATCGTTGACCGCCTGCATCGAGACGCCGAGCCGCCCCGCGGTGTCGCGGTCGACGTGGACCATCATGCGTAGGCCGTTCTCCTGCGCCTCGGAGGCGACGTCGCGCAGCAAGGGATCGGTGCGCAGCCGGTCGGCCAGCCGCTCCGACCACATGATGACGTCGTCCGCGTTGGCGCCAACCAGCGTGTACTGGTACTGCGCGCGGCTTGCCCGCGTGCTGATCTGGATGTCCTGCACCGGCTGGAAGTAAACCGTGACGCCGGGGATCGGCGCGATCGCGCGCTTGAGGCGCTCGACGATCTGGTCGACGTTGGCGCGGCGCGCGTCGCGAGCGCGCAACGTGATGGCGAGCCGGCC
>JBEVIJ010000189.1:0-22225 GCA_040510745.1 Xanthobacteraceae bacterium | reverse complement strand
TCGTGATCGCCAACGAAACCTATTACGCCATGCGCAGCGACGCGCTGGGAGTGCTGGCGCATCGCCACGCCGTGCCCACCGCGCATCAATCCCGTGAGTTCGCCTTGGCGGGCGGCCTGATGAGCTACGGCGGCGACGTGATGGAATCGCACCGCCAGGCCGGCGTCTACACCGGGCGCGTGCTCAAGGGCGAGAAGCCGGCCGACTTGCCGGTGCAGCAGGTCACCAAAATACACATGGTCATCAACCTCAAGGCAGCGAAAGCGCTGGGGCTGACCGTTCCGCTGGCGATGACCGCGCGCGCCGACGAGGTGATCGAATGAGGCGGCGCGAGTTCATCGCGGGGGTGGGCGGCGCGGCGGCTGCGGCTTGTTGGCCGCACGTTGGGTTCGCGCAGCAGGCAGCCAAGGTCCGCCGCCTGGGATTTCTCACCGGCTTTTCCGAGGCCGATCAGGAGGCGCGGCAACGCATCGATTCGCTGCGCGAGGGTCTCCGCGCCGTGGGCTGGATCGAGGGACGCAACATTCAATACGACCTGCGCTGGGCGGCCGGCGATGTCGATCTGCTGAGGCGCCACTTCGACGAGTTAACGGCCCTCAATCCGGATTTAATCGTGACCGGGCACACGCTGGGCGCACAATTGATGCGGCAGACGGCACGGCCCATCCCGACCGTGTTCGTGGGCATCGCGGATCCGGTCGGGAGCGGCGTGGTCGCGAGCCTCGCCCGACCTGCGGCCAATGTGACCGGCTTCACCGCATTTGAATACGCGATTGGCGGAAAGTGGCTCTCGCTGCTCACTGAAATCGCGCCACGCACCAAGCGTATTGCGCTCCTCTTCAGCAGCAAGACTGCGCCATGGGCGCAGAATTTCTGGCAATCGTTTGAATCCTCAGCACCGATGTACGGGGTCCAGACCGTCGGATGGACGCGCACGAACCGGCAGAAATCAAACGCGCCATCGACGAATTCGCGAAAGAGCCGGACGGGGCGCTGCTTGGGGTTCCTGAGGTGACGCTCACACTGCATCGCAAGCTGATTCTGGCGCTCGCCGCAGGGCATCGTCTGCCAGCGCTCTATCCTTATCGCTACTTCCCGGCGGAAGGCGGTCTCGCGTCCTATGGCATCGACGTCAGAGACATGTGGCGCCGCTCCGCGTCGTATGTCGACCGTATTCTCAATGGAGAAAAACCGGCGGACTTGCCAGTACAGGCACCGGTCAAGTTCGAGTTCGTTCTCAACCTCAAGACCGCCAAGTCGCTTGACCTGACCTTGTCGCCGACGCTGCTCGCCCGCGCCGACGAGGTGATCGAATGAGGCGCCGGGAGTTCATCGTAGGTGTTGCAGCGACGGCAGCCGCGCCGCGCGCCGCGCGCGCGCAGCAGCCAGCGATACCGGTCATCGGCGTCCTCATGGCCACATCGCCGGACGTGTTCGCGGACGAGCTGCGTGCATTTCACCACGCCTTGAAAGAGACCGGCTACGTCGAGGGCGACAACGTAACGATTGTATATCGCTGGGCGGAGAATCAAATTGATCGCCTGCCGGCGCTGGCGGCCGACCTGGTTCGCCGGAAGGTGGCCGTGATCGCCACGGTCGGGGGTCCCCCTTCAGCGTTGGCGGCCAAGGCCGCAACCACGACCATCCCCATCGTCTTCGTCGTCAACGAAGACCCGGTCAGCCTTGGTCTTGTCGGCAGCCTCGCCCGGCCGGCCGGTAACCTGACAGGAGTCAATTTTTTCACCGGTGAGGTGGCGGCGAAGCGGCTGGAGCTGCTGCGTGAGCTGGTGCCCGGAGCGGCTCGTGTGGCCGTGCTTGTCGATCCGGCCAATGCTGCGAGTACCGAGTCCACGCTGAGACACCTGGAACCGGCAGCTCACGCCATGGGGCTGCAAATCCAGGTTCTCAATGCTAGCACCAGCTGGGAGATTGACGCAGCCTTCGCAACGATTGTGCGCGAGCGGCTTGACGCCCTCTTCGTCAGCCCAAACCCCTTCTTCTCCAGCCGGCGCATGCAATTGACCCATCTGGCGTCGCGCCACGCCGTCCCCGCGACATATGCACTGCGTGGCTATGCCGAAGCTGGCGGCCTGATGAGCTACGGAACCAGCCTGAGGGATGCGTATCGACAGATCGGCGTCTATGCCGGTCGCATCCTCAAGGGCGCGAAGCCCGCGGACCTGCCGGTCGTGCAGGCGTCCAAGTTCGAGCTGGTCATCAACGCCCAGACCGCCCGGATGCTCGGCCTCACCGTGTCGCAGTCGTTGCTCTCAATCGCCGACGAGGTGATCGAATGAGCCGGCCCCGGCGTTTCTCTAGCGCTCCATCGGCACTACATTAATGGGCGATGACCACGGACACCCAACCCGGCACGGCCATCGAACGCGGCGCTGCGGGAGCGAGCGCCCAGCCGCGCGTCGTGATCGTCGGCGCCGGGTTCGGCGGCCTTGAAGCCGCCCGCGCGCTGAGCCGGCTGCCGGTCGACATCACCGTCATCGACGCCAACAACCACCATTGCTTTCAACCGCTGCTGTACCAGGTCGCGACCGCGTCGCTGTCGCCCGCCGACATCGCGTGGCCGATCCGTGGGCTGTTCCGCCGCCGGCCGAATGTCCGCGTCATGCTCGGCACGGTGACGGGGATCGATCGCGCCGGCCGCATGGTCCGCAGCGATGCCGGCGGCATCGCCTACGACTATCTGATCCTCGCCACCGGCGCGACGCACTTTTACTTCGGCCATCCCGAATGGGCGGCCTTCGCGCCGGGACTCAAGCGGATCGAGGACGCCACGCGCATCCGCCGGCGGATTCTGCTGGCGCTCGAGCGCGCCGAGATCAGCGACGATGAGCGCGAGCGCCGGCGGCTGATGACCTTCGTCATCGTCGGCGGCGGGCCGACCGGCGCGGAGATGGCCGGCGCCATCGCGGAGATCGCGATGCACACGCTGAAATCGGATTTCCGCAACATCGACCCGCGCCGCTCGCGCATCCTGCTGATCGAGGCCGGCCCGCGCATCCTGCCCGCGTTCCCGCCGGCGCTGTCCGACTACGCGCGCAAGGCGCTGGCGAGAACCGGCGTCGAGATCAGGACCAGCGCGCCGGTGACGCGCTGCGACGGCAACGGCGTGGCGCTGGGCGACGAGCGGATCGAAGCCGCCACTGTGATCTGGGCCGCGGGCGTCGCGGCTTCACCCGCGGCGCAATGGCTCGGCGCTGAGCGGGACGGGGCAGGGCGGGTCAAGGTCGAGGCGGATTTATCCGTGCCCGGAAGCCCGGAAATCTTCGTGGTCGGCGACACCGCGTCGGCCGGCGGATCGGACAAGCCGGTGCCCGGCATTGCGCCGGCCGCCAAGCAGATGGGCCAATACGCCGCACGCGCCATCGCGGCCGCGATCGACGGCACGGCCAGGCCGGCGCCGTTCAGGTACCGCCACTACGGCAACTTCGCCACCATCGGGCGCAAGGCGGCGATCGCGGATTTCGGCGGCTTCAGCCTGAAGGGAACGCTGGCTTGGATGCTGTGGTCGGTGGCCCACATCTATTTCCTGATCGGCGTGCGCAACCGCCTGATGGTGGCGCTGACGTGGATCTGGAACTACGCGACGCTGAAGCGCGGCGCGTTGCTGATTACACGCGGCTGACGACGCCCTGATCACATCAGATTGCGGATCGCCTGCTGCGCGCCGAGCAGCAGCAGTGCGAGAAAGAACCACCGGCGGAATGTCTCTTCGCTGGCGAGGCCGCGGATGCGCTGGCCGATCGCCATGCCGGCAAGCGCCGGCAGCACGGCCAGCATCGAGCCGCCGGCGTTGGCGAAATGCAGCGCGCCGTCGCGCCACAGCACCACGCCGAGCGTGATGGTCGAAACCGTGAAGGAGAGGCCGAGCATCAGCACCAGCTCGTCCCTGGTGAGCCCGATGGCCTGGAAGTACGGCCACGCCGGAATGACGAACACGCCGGTGCCGCCGGCGATCAGGCCGGTCAGCAATCCGACGATCGGATTGAGCCACCATTCATGGCGCGGCTCGACGGTGAAGCGGATCTTCGACAATCCGAGCGCGGCATAGACGATCAGCGCGACGCCGAGGCCGAGCGCCGCGAACCGCGAGTTGGCGCTGGTGAGCACGCCGCCGCCCAGCCAGATGCCGGCGGCGCTGGCGAGCACCAGCGTCCACAGCCGCCGCATCAGCGCGGCGAGGTGCATGCCGATGAACATCTGCCAGACGTTGGTGATCAGCGACGGAAAGATCATGATCGCAGCCGCCTGCGCCGGCGTCATCGCCAGCGCGAGCAGGCCGATGGCGATGCTGGGCAAACCGAGGCCGATCGTGCCTTTGACGAGACCGGCCAGCAGGAAGGTGAAGATCGTCAGCGCGACCAGGCTGAGCGGCGCGCCAAACGGCGAGATATCCATGGCGGGATAGTGTTGGCGATTCGCTGACACGGCAATGTGCGATGCGCGAAGCTTGGGTGTGTTTTAGGCGAACGATGTCTCGACAACGGTGGTGCGCTCCCTCTCCCCGCAAGCGGGGAGAGGGAGCAGTGATGGCGCAATCCTCATTGCACCAAACGAAAAAGCCCGGCATCCGGCCGGGCTCTTGCAAAGTTCTACCGTAGGGCTGCCGGACTTACGGCAGCCCTCCGACGCGCGATGCGGAAGCTTATTTTACCTTGAGATTTTCGGCTGATTCCTTGCCGCGATTGGCCACGATTTCGTATTCAATCTGCTGGCCTTCATTGAGGGTGCTCAGTCCGGCACGCTCCACCGCGGAGATATGCACGAACACGTCCTTGCCGCCGCCCTGGGGCTGAATAAAGCCGTAGCCTTTGGTCGGGTTGAACCACTTCACAGTTCCTGTAGCCACAACAACTCTCCTTAAAGATGACCTCGCCCCGCCCCGGAGACCCGTAGCGGAACACGAGTCATAACCCGAAATAAGGGTGGTCGGCTACCCCGATGGCGGCCCCGCGACATTTTCGTAAAATCACCCATGTCACAAACACCCTCGCAAACCGATCAATCCGGCACCGAAAACCGCCTCGCGCGGGAAACCAGCCCGTATTTGTTGCAGCACAAGGACAATCCGGTCGCGTGGTGGGCATGGGGGACCGACGCGCTGGCAGAGGCCAAGCGCACCGGTAAGCCGATCCTGCTCTCGGTCGGATACGCCGCCTGCCACTGGTGCCACGTCATGGCGCATGAAAGCTTCGAGAACGAAGCGACTGCGGCGGTGATGAACGAGCTGTTCGTCAACATCAAAGTCGACCGCGAGGAACGCCCCGACATCGATCAAATCTACATGTCGGCGCTGCATCATCTCGGGGAGCAGGGCGGCTGGCCGCTCACGATGTTCCTGACGCCGGACGGCGAGCCGGTCTGGGGCGGCACGTATTTTCCGCCGACGTCGCGCTACGGCAGGCCGGCGTTCACCGACGTGCTGCGCGAGGTCGCGCGATTGTTTCGCGAGGAGCCCGCCAAGATCGGGCAGAACCGCGACGCGCTGATGGAACGGCTCGCCGAGCGGGCGCATCCGCGCGGCAAGGTCACGATCGGGCCGACGGAGCTCGACCAGATCGCGCGGCAGATCGGCGGCGCGCTCGATCCGGTGCACGGCGGCATGCGCGGCGCGCCGAAGTTTCCCAACGCGCAGCTTTACGAATTGCTGTGGCGGGCGGGGTTGCGCAGCGGCGACAGGCGGTACCTCGACGCGGTGACGCACACGCTGGAGCGGATTTGCGAAGGCGGCATCTACGATCATCTCGGCGGCGGCTTCTCGCGCTATTCGGTCGACGAGAAATGGCTGGTGCCGCATTTCGAGAAGATGCTGTACGACAACGCGCAGCTTCTCGAATTGCTGCCGCTCGCCTGCTTTCACACCGGTAACGAGGTGTTCCGCGAGCGGGCGCGCGAGACGGTGACCTGGCTCGCGCAGGAGATGACGATCTGGGAGGGCGCGTTCTGCGCCTCGCTCGACGCCGACTCGGAAGGCGAGGAGGGCAAGTTCTACGTCTGGTCGATGCCTGAGATCACGGCGACGCTGGGCGAGGCGGATGCGGCGTTCTTCGCGCAGCACTACGACGTCAGCGAGGGAGGCAACTTCGAGGGCCATAATATTCTCAACCGGCTGCGGCGCCAGGAGCGCAGCGCGGCCGACGCGACGCGGCTCGCGGGCTTGCGGGCCAAGCTGCTGGGCGTGCGCTCGGCGCGGGTGCGGCCCGGGCTCGACGACAAGATCCTGGCGGACTGGAACGGCGAGATGATCGCAGCCCTGGTGCACGCCGGCACGGCGTTCGGCGAGCCATCATGGATCGACCGGGCGCGCCGCGCCTTCGAGTTCATCGCAAGCGACATGACCAAGGGCGACCGGCTTGGCCATTCATGGCGGGCGGGGCGGCTGCTTTATCCGGGGCTCGCCTCGGATTTTGCCAACATGATCCGCGCCGCGCTGGCGCTCTACGCGGCGACCGGGCGCCGCGACGACCTCGAGCGCGCGCTCGCCTGGCAGCGCGCCTTCGACCAGCGCCACGCCAATCCCGCGAACGGCGGATATTTTCTCACCGCCGACGACGCCGAAGGCCTGGTGGTGCGCCCAAGCTCGACCAGCGACGACGCGACGCCAAACCCGAACGGCATCGCCGCGCAGAACCTGGTCCGGCTCGCCGCGCTGACCGGTGACCACGCCTGGCGCGAGAAGGCCGACGCGCTGCTCGCCGGCGTGCTGTCAGCCGCGCAGGACAACCTGCTCGCGCACGCGTCGCTGCTCAACGCGCTCGACCTGCGGCTCAACGCGGCGGAGATCGTGGTGACCGGACCGGACCATCAGCGCTTCGCGGAGGCTGCACTGAAGCTGCCGCACCTCAACCGCATCGTGCTACGCGCGCCGGACGCCGGTGCGCTGCCGCCGTCGCATCCAGCCCAAGCCAAGATCGCGGCCGGCGCCGGCAGCGCGGCGTTCGTCTGCGTCGGCGAGCGCTGCTCGCTGCCGGTCACTGAACCCAACACAATCGCGGACGTTGTCCTGTCGATGCGTTCAGGCGCACCGGAGAACAAATGACGAAACAAACCAAGCGAGCAAGGCGCGCGCCGCGTCCGGACCAATTGCCGGGCGCCGTCAAGTATCGTCCGGCGAAAGGCAAGAAGAGCGATCACCCGCTGGAGCGGATCAAGCAGGGCTTGGTGCCCCACAAGTCCGATCGATAGCCGGCGCTCGCGCCCTAATTTTCTCGTGCTTCTTTCAATGGAACCAAATCGCGCACACGCGCGTTTTGTTGCGGGATGTTATCGACCCGCAATTGCTGCAATTGCAGTTCGGTTTTGCGGCGCTGGGTGGTGTTGGCGTGATGCTTTTTGAAAGGAACGAATATGGTCAAGAATCCCGAGCAGCAGGCAGCGCTTCTGGCGCGGCGTGAAAAGCAGAAGGTCGAAGGCGCAATTGCAATGACCGAATATCTGGCGAAGGAAGCCGCGACGCGCCGCCAGACCAAGCGGCTGCGCGAGCTGCGTCTCGCCAAGGAAGCCAACGAGGCGCGCGAAGGCGCCGAGTAACTGGAAACAAGGGCGGGGGATCATGGCGAAGCAAGGAATGGTGAGCACCGCGGCGGACACCGTCGTCGGCGCCGCGAAGACCAGCGCCGAGGGCGTGCGATCGCTCGCGGGTGACGCCGCGAGCTCGGTGGCAAAGGCCGCAACCGGCGTGGTGCGCAGCGCGGTCAAACGGGCGAGACGCCTCGTTGGCAAGCCGGCGAAGCGAAAGACCACCAAGCGCAAAACCAAGCGGCGCCCGGTGGCTTCCGCCAACCCAAGCAGGAAACGCGCAGTCAAGACCACGCGCCGCAAGGCGGCGCGAAAGAAGTAAGCGCGCCGAACGAGCGAGCTGTCAGCGGCAGATATAACCCGGCGGACAGGGCGCCGGACGGCGCACCCGCGGCGGCGGACGGCGGCGCTGTTGGGCGCGCGCTTTGGGCTTTCTCGGCTCCGCCACCGGCTTGGCATTCGGATTCCACAGCACCGGGACCCACGCCGCCATGTGCTGGCGCGCCGCCGCCTCGGTGTTGGGGTTGCTCAGCGTCGTCATGCGGAAATTGATGAACTTGTTGTTCCACGAGGTCACGCAGAGAAAGCCGTCCTGCGGCTTGGCGCCGCCACGGGTCACATGAAACGCCGCGCATTGGAACCGGGTGCGCTTGGCGCCGTCCTCGACGGTGAAATTGCGCCGCAGGTAGACCTGAGCGTACAGGCCCCGCGGCTGCGCCAGGAACACGTCCTCGCGCGAGCGCTCGAACTCGGCCCGCACTATCGCCGACTTGGCATCGTCGGGGATGGCGCTGCGCTTCAGGTCGTAGATGAAGACGTCGAGCTCCAGCCCGGCTGCGAGTAGTCGAGGCTGTAGCCTTCGCCCGGTTTCGAGCGCTCGAAGTTCATCGAATCGTTGAGCCTGAAGCCGCCGACCTCGTCCGGCGCCCTGAGACCGAAAACGGTCACGGACGCAATCGCATGCGCCGCCGTGGTCGCGGCGGCAAGCAGCACCAACGCGATCAGAGCAGTCCCGCAAGCGCGCATCACCTTCAACACTCAAGAAAAGCCGGCAGCGGATCGCCGCTGTGTCGGGCATCGATCATTCGCCTTAATGGTTAACGGTTGGTAAATGCGGGGATTAAACAGGGGTATTTTTCGGCCGTGCGGTAAACGCAGCACGTCCGGCAATGAATAACCCCGGGAATTGCGCCCCGGGGTTATAGGCCGCCCGATTCATCGGGTCAGGTGTTCATGCTCTCGAAGAACTCGGCGTTGCTCTTGGTGCTGCGGAGCTTGTCGAGCAGGAAGTCGATCGCATCCATCGTCCCCATCGGATTAAGGATGCGGCGCAGCACGTACATTTTCTTGAGCTGGTCCGGCGGCGTGAGCAGCTCTTCCTTGCGGGTTCCGGAGCGCGTGATGTCCATCGCCGGGAAGGTGCGCTTGTCGGCCACCTTGCGGTCGAGGATGAGCTCGGAGTTGCCGGTGCCCTTGAACTCTTCGAAGATGACTTCGTCCATACGGCTGCCGGTGTCGATCAGCGCGGTGGCGATGATGGTCAGCGAGCCGCCTTCCTCGATGTTGCGCGCCGCGCCGAAGAACCGCTTCGGCCGCTGCAGCGCGTTGGCATCGACGCCGCCGGTCAGCACCTTGCCGGATGACGGCACCACGGTGTTGTAGGCGCGGCCGAGGCGCGTGATGGAGTCCAGCAGGATCACCACGTCGCGGCCGTGCTCGACCAGGCGCTTGGCCTTCTCGATCACCATCTCCGCAACCTGGACGTGGCGCGAGGCCGGCTCGTCGAAGGTCGAGGACACCACCTCGCCCTTCACCGAGCGCTGCATGTCGGTGACTTCCTCGGGACGCTCGTCGATCAGCAGCACGATCAGATAGCACTCGGGATGGTTGGCCGTGATCGAGTGCGCGATGTTCTGCAGCAGCACGGTCTTGCCCGTGCGTGGAGGAGAAACAATCAATGCGCGCTGGCCCTTGCCGATCGGCGCGACAATGTCGATGACGCGGGCCGAGAGGTCCTTCTTGGTCGCGTCCTCGTGCTCCATCTTGAGGCGCTGCTCGGGATAGAGCGGCGTCAAGTTGTCGAAGTTGATCTTGTGACGCGCCTTGTCGGGGTCTTCGAAGTTGATCGTGTTGACCTTGAGCAGCGCGAAGTAGCGCTCGCCGTCCTTGGGGCTGCGGATGTGGCCGTCGACGGTGTCGCCGGTGCGAAGGCCGAAGCGGCGGATCTGCGAGGGCGAGACGTAGATGTCGTCGGGGCCGGGCAGGTAGTTCGCTTCCGGCGAGCGCAGGAAGCCGAAGCCGTCCGGCAAGAGCTCGACGACGCCTTCGCCGATGATGTCCACCTCTTTGGTGGCAAGCTGCTTCAGGATGGCGAACATCAGCTCCTGCTTGCGCATGGTGCTGGCGTTCTCGATTTCCTGCTCTTCAGCGAAGGCGAGAAGTTCGGGGGGAGTCTTGGATTTGAGGTCCTGTAGTTTCATTTCCCGCATGCGGGTGGTGTCCTATGGGAGTTCTGGCGTCTGAAAATTCAACTGACGCGGAGGTAGAGAGGGGGCAGCGGCAGGTCTTGGGCTGGGCTTAGGGCGCCTGGCCCGATGCGACGGACGGTCCAATTACTCAGGACCGAGACTCGTATGCATCCGCCTGCGTTCGGAGGGATACACAAACATACGGAAAGACGGGCTTTTTTGCAAGCGGCGGCGGAAAACCGGTTTGCCCATCCTTAATTTCAGAACGGCTTCAGCACCACCAGGATCACGATGAGGATCATCAGGACGGTCGGTACCTCATTGAAGATGCGATAGAATTTCTGCGTTTTGCGGTTCTTGTCGGCGCCGAAATCCTTCACGAAGCGGGACATCATTCCGTGCGCGCCGGACATCAGGACGACCAGCGCCAGCTTGGCGTGGAGCCACGGAGCGACGAACCAGCCGCCCATCCACGCCAGAGTCAGCCCGAGCAGCCAGGTCAGGATCATCGCCGGCGTCATGATGAAGCGCAGCAGCCGGCGCTCCATCACCTTGAAGGTTTCCGATTGCCGCGAGCCCGCGTCGGCCTCGCAGTGATAGACGAACAGCCGCGGCAGATAGAGCATCCCCGCCATCCAGGCGATGACGGCGATGATGTGAAAGGCTTCGATCCACTGGTACATGGGTGCCTCATCCCTCCCCCGAAGGGGGCGGGTGGGGGTGCCGTCAGCGCGCGGTCGGTACTCTCACGGGTGTCATCGCCCGCGCAAGCGGGCGATCCAGTAACCACCGCTCTCAACAGGATCGCAATTGCTGCGGCGTACTGGATGCTCCGCTTTCGCGGAGCATGACAGCGAGAACGTTGCGCAGACTTCGTTCGCCATCGACCCCTAGCGATCAATTTCGATAATGCCACGCGCCAGCGCGACAATATCGATTGTGGCGTCAGAGTTCGCCAAGACAGTAACACTCATCCACGATCCATCCTTGGTGCGGCCAATCGCATTCGATGCCATGAAGCCGCTGATGACGCCGTCGTGCTTGGTGCAGCCGATAGCCTGGCCTGTCGCACACATACCATCCCATTGCGTACAAGCAGCCGTGGTACGGCTTGGAATCCGTCCCCGGCGCGACCGGCGTGAGCATGGTCTCAAGCAAGGGCGCGGCGATGACGCGGCCTGACATCAGCGCAATATTCCAACGCGCCATGTCGGCAGTTGTGCTGATCAGGTCGCCGGCGCCCTTCGGCCACGCACCCTGGTTCAACATAGCAGGGCGCAAAAAATTGGAGCGCGCGTCGATGGCACCTGCTGGTGTCGGTTCGCCCACAAAACCGCTGAGGGTCATTCCGGCCTTCGCAAGAAGACGACGGTGGACATATTTTTGAGCGGCGGGAGGGTTTTTGTGAGCTGATAATTGCCCTTCAAGGCATCGATAATCAGGGCAAGAACAAAGTAATTCGTGTTGCTGTAGCCGAATGTCAGCGCCGGCCCGACCTGATTGTAGGACTTCAATCGCTGAATAATTGCATTTGCGTCGATAGGCTGAGACGCAGGGACAACCCCGGACGGACTTATGCTGTGTGCGAGCGTATCGTCCGTATAACTTGGCAAGTTCATCGTCAGCAAGCGCCGCACGGTGACCTTGCCTGAGTCGGACATCCGATCGAGATTTGGAAATAACTCGCTCAACGAGGTGTCGAGCGTTATGGGCAGATTTGTCGAAGGAACGATTGTCCTCTCCTCGATCAGCGCCAACACGGCCGCCGCCGTGAATTGTTTCGACACCGATCCAATGTGATACCGGACGTCTTCGCCCCGCGGGACAATTGACCCATCAGTATCGAAGCTTGTTGCAAGCACCGGGTTGCCGTCGACAGTGATGCTAACCGCGACGGAGGGCACCTGATGCAAAACTTGAAACTGCTTGACCAATTGCTGCGCCTGTCGCTCCTTCATCGAGTTCCATGAAAACGCGCTCGCAACGCCGGTGCTTATGAGGAATCCGGCGACAGTCGATAGGATCAAGCGAAGCATCAGCCAAACTCCGAATGAACAATTGAACATGCAATCTGATGAAAACTCAAACGGCGTCGCTAAGCGCCGCGCGCAGGTGAACCCAAAGCTTCACCTCCTGCGGCGTCATGGTCTTGCTCAATCGCCGGGCCACTTCGGTCGCCTTCGGCGACCACCCTCCCGGGCGAGGGATCAACTCACTCCGCCTTGACGCCGGTCGCCTTGATCACCGCGCCCCACTTCTCAACCTCGGCCTGGTGGTGAGCAGCGAGCGCCTGCTGGGTTTGTTGCTCGCGCGGATAAATCTCCTGGCCCATCTGCGCCAGCCGCGCGCGCACCGTGGGATCGGCCAGCGCGTGCGTCACTGCGGCGTTCAGCTTGGCGACGATGTCAGGCGGCGTGCCTTTGGGCGCCCAGATGCCATGCCAGAACGGCATCTGCAGTCCGGGTATGCCGGCCTCTTCGATCGTCGGCACCTCAGGCGCCGCAGCCCATCGCGTGCTCGCCGCGATGGCGTAGGCCTTCAGCTTGCCGCCCTTGAGATGGGTCAGGATGTTGGAGCCTTCAGCGTAACCGAGATCGATCTGCCCGCCGACGATGTCCTGCACGATGGCAAAGGCGCCGCGGTACGGCACGAACTGGAATCGCGTGCCGACATTGCTCTGAAAATCCGTCGCCCACACGCGGGCCGGCCCGCCGACACCGACCGTGCCGAACGATGCCTTGTCGGGATTGGCCTTGAGCCAGACAACCAGTTCCTTGGCGCCGGAGCCCGGCAGGCCGATCCGGCCGAACAACGCCATCGGTGCGACGGTGATGAGCGAGATCGGCTGGAAATCGTTCACCACGTCGTAGCTGACGGGATAGGTCAGGCTGGAGAACACGTGCGAGTTGAGATGGCCGATGCTCAGCGTGTAGCCGTCGGGCGCCGAGCGCGCGACCCGGCCGACGCCCAGCGTGCTGCCGGCGCCCGTGACGTTTTCGACCACGATCGGCTGGCCCAGCACGGCCCGCATCGGCTCGCTCAGCAGCCGCGCAATGGTGTCCGGAGGCCCGCCGGCGGTGGTCGGCGCAATGATGGTGATGGGGCGCGACGGATAGCTCTGCGCGGCGGCATCCGTGGCGAGCAAGGCGAGCAGGACTGCAAGAAACGGCTTCATGGCGCTTCCTCCGATCCAATGATCGGCGTCATCGCCCGTGAAAGCGGGCGATCCAGTCTTCCGGTGTATTCACCGTGATCGCAAACGCTGCGGCGTACTGGATGCTCCGCTTTCGCGGAGCATGACAGCCTCGCTATTGTTTACCCGCCACGCACCCGACGCAACATCTGCTCGACGTGCGCGATCGGCGTGTCCGGCAGGATGCCATGGCCGAGATTGAAGATGAACGGCCCACCGGCAAGCGCTTCCAGGATCGCATCGATGCTGCTGTCGAGTGCGGCGCCGCCGGCGCGCAGCACCAGAGGATCGAGATTGCCCTGCACCGGCAGGCGGGGCTGCAATGCTTCCTGCGCGACGAACAGCGGCATCATCCAATCGATGCCGATCGCGGTGATGCCGGTCATTTCCGCGTAGGACAGCGCCATCATGCCGGCGCCGCGCGGAAATCCGATAACCCTGGCACCGGGAATTTTCTCCCGCAGCCGCGCAACGATCTCCTGCGTCGGCATGATGCACCAGCGATCAAATTGATCGGGCGGCAGGACACCGGACCAGGTGTCGAAGATCTGCACGGCGTCGGCACCAGCCTCAAGCTGCGCTGCAAGGTAATCGACCGAGCTGTCGACCAGGATTTCAATCAGCGCCGTAAACGCTTCGGGCTCGCGATAGGCAAACAGCCGTGCCGGTGCCTGATCGGACGTGCCTTGCCCCGCGATCATGTAGGTCGCGACCGTCCACGGCGCGCCGCAAAATCCGATCAGCGCGGTTTGCGGCGCAAGCTCTACCTTCACGCGCCGCACCGTCTCGTAGATCGGCGCAAGCTTTCTCGGATCGGCATGCCTCGGCAGCTTCGCCACCGCCGCAGCGTCGGTGAGCGGATCGAGCCGCGGACCTTCGCCTTCGACGAACTGCAACTCACGGCCGAGCGCGTGCGGGATCACCAAAATATCGGAAAACAGGATCGCGGCATCGAAGCCAAACCGCCGGATCGGCTGCAGCGTCACCTCAGCGGCCCATTCCGGCGTGAAGCACAGCTTGAGGAAGCTTCCCGCCTTCTCGCGCAACGCGCGATATTCCGGCAGATAGCGCCCGGCCTGGCGCATTATCCAGACCGGCGGCACAACCCGACTTTGGCCGTCAAGCACATCGACCAGCGGCTTATGCACTGACAATTCGGTCACGAAGCCCTTCTCTAATAAATACTAGAATCTAGTTGTTACTGTAGTTACGCGTGGGATTGGACTCATGACTTTCGATCCACATCAAATCCCCGGCCGGCAGCGTTATCCCCGCAGTGCACGGGACTGCCTGTGAATACCGCTCTGGATGGATTCGCGCGCATTTTCATTGGCTTGCAAGATAATCGAAGTTTCTGCCTGTGGGCGGAGCCGTTGTCCAGATCGCGTTGCTTCCAACCGATCAGGAGCGTCCCAATGGCAGCGATGTGGATGCTTTGACAGAGGCCGGGCGGTGAGTGCTTGCATGGGGCCGGGAGGCGTGGCCTGCTCCCACCTCGTCCACAGGTCATCAAGCTTTGCCGCACCGGGCTGGAAATTTCTTTCATTTGCATCTCGTCTCCGACGCAACCGGTGAGACGCTGCTCACGGTCGCGCGTGCTGCTGCTGCGCAATACACCAATGTCTCGCCGGTCGAGCACATTCATCCGCTGGTCCGCACCCGCAAGCAACTCGACCGCATCCTCGACGAGCTCGATGATGCGCCGGGCATCGTGCTCTATACGTTGCTCGACCGCGAGCTTGCCGACCCGCTCGAGGAAAAATGCCGTGCGCTCGGCCTGCCGTTCCTGTCGATTCTCGATCCCGTGCTGCAGCTTTTCCAGTCCTATCTCGGTGGCCAGAGCACGCATCGGATCGGCGCGCAGCACCTGCTCAATGCCGAGTACTTCAAGCGCATCGACGCGCTCAACTACACCATGTTGCATGACGACGGGCAGCACACCGACGATCTCGAGCAGGCCGACATCGTGCTGGTCGGGGTCTCGCGCACCTCGAAGACGCCGACCTCGATCTATCTCGCCAACCGCGGCGTAAAGACTGCGAACGTGCCGCTGGTGCCGAACGTTGCGCTGCCGCCGAATCTTGAGACGCTGAAGCTGCCATTGGTGGTCGGGCTGATCGCCAGCCCGGAGCGCATCGTTCAGATCCGGCAGAACCGGTTGCTCGGGCTCAAGGCTGAGCAGGATGCGGACCAGTATGTCGATCGCCAGGCGGTCACCGAAGAAATTGCGTTCTCGCGCAAGCTGTGCGGCCGGCACAACTGGCCGATCATCGACGTGACACGGCGCTCGATTGAGGAAACCGCCGCGGCGATTATGGCGCTGCTCGCCGAGCGCCGCCGCCAGGTGGCGGTCTGACATGGCGCTTTGGCGCGCGGCCGAGCCCTTGGTGCTTGCGTCGAAGAGCACGATTCGCCGCTCCGTGCTCGAATCCGCCGGGGTGCCGGTCGAAATCGCCGTGGCCGACATCGACGAGCGCGGCATCGAATCGCAATCGGGCCTCGGCGATCCGGGCGAGGTGGCGAAGCTTTTGGCGCGCGAAAAGGCGCGCGCGGTGTCCGTGATAAAGCCGGGCCGCATGGTGCTCGGCGCCGACCAGACGCTGGCGCTGGGCGGGCGGCGCTTCTCCAAGGCGCCGGATCGCGCCGGCGCGCGCGAACAGCTCAAGGTGCTGCGCGGCAGCACCCACGCGCTGCATTCGGCGGTGGCGGTGCTGCGGGACGGCAGCGTTCTCTACGAGCATGTTGCGGTGGCGCGGCTGACCATGCGCGCATTCTCCGACGAATATCTCGAAAGCTATCTCGACGAGGTCGGCGGCGCGGCGCTATCGAGCGTCGGTGGCTATCAGCTCGAAGGCCGCGGCGCGCAATTGACGGAGCGCGTCGAGGGCGATCATTTCACGGTGCTGGGCATGCCGTTGTTCCCGCTGCTGGAATGGCTGCGGGCCGCCGGCTTGTTGGCGAAGTGAGGCACCATGTTCATTCTCGGCCTCACCGGTTCGATCGCGATGGGGAAGTCCACCACGGCGCGGCTGTTCGCCGAGGAGGGCGTGCCGGTCTATGACGCCGACGCGGCGGTGCATCGGCTGTACGAGGGCGATGCCGCGCCCGCGATCGAAGCGGCGTTTCCGGGCTCGACCAGGGACGGCAAGGTCGACCGTACCGCCTTGAGCCAGCACATCGTCGGCAACGCGGAGAAGCTGAAATTCTTGGAAAATATCGTGCATCCGATGGTCGGGACGATGCGGGACGCCTTCCTGGCGGATGCGGCAGCCTCCGGCGCCAAGGTCGCGGTGCTGGATATTCCGCTGTTGTTCGAGACCGACGGCGAAAGCCGGGTCGATGCGGTGGCCGTGGTGTCGGCGCCCGCCGACATTCAGCGTGCGCGCATGCTGGAACGCGGCATTCCGGCCGAGCGGCTCGACGCGCTGCTGGCGCGCCAGATGCCCGATGCCGAAAAACGCCGCCGCGCCGATTTTGTGGTGGATACGTCTGGGGGAATCGAGTCAGCGCGCCAGCAAGTGAAAGCAATCCTCGCCGCGGTTGCTAGGATGCCGAAGCGGAGTTCATAACGATTCTCCGCACCAACTGATTCGAATTGCCATGCGCGAGATCGTTTTCGACACCGAAACCACCGGCCTTGATCCCATTTCGGGCGATCGGCTGGTCGAAATTGGCTGCATCGAGATGGTCAACCGGTTTCCGACCGGCAAGGTGTTCCACCGCTATCTCAATCCCGAGCGCGACATGCCCGAGCCGGCCTTCAAGGTGCACGGGCTGAGCGTTGAGTTCCTCAAGGACAAGCCGCTGTTCGCCGACGTGGCCGAGGAGCTGGCGGCGTTCATCGGCGACGACGGAATGCTGGTCGCGCACAATGCGATGTTCGACCTCGGCTTTCTGAATGCCGAACTCAAGCGTGCCGGCAAAAAGGAAGTGAACCGCGACCGGCTGGTCGACACGCTGATGCTGGCGCGCCGCAAGCATCCGGGCGGATCGAACCGGCTCGACGATCTGTGCCTGCGCTACAAGGTCGACAACTCACGCCGCACCAAGCACGGCGCGCTGCTCGACGCCGAGTTGCTGGCCGAGGTCTATCTCGAGCTGATCGGCGCGCGCCAGGCGATGCTTGGCCTCACCGAAGCGATGGGCGGCGCCCATGCCCGCGCGGCCGAGGCGCTGGGCATTGTGCGGCCGCAGCCGTTGCCGCCTCGCGTCACCGAAGACGAGCGTGCGGCGCATGTCGCGTTCGTCGAAACATTGGGCGACGCGGCGATCTGGCGCCAGTATGCGCCGGCGGAAAAGCCGTCCGACGATTCCGCTTCCGCGGCTTAGAGAAAGCCGATCAGGCCGTCGTTGGCGCCGGCTGCTGGCCCTGCTGTTGCGCGACACGCTGCTGGTACAGCGCGACGAAATCGATCGGATCGAGCAGCAGCGGCGGGAAGCCGCCGTTGCGGGTCGCGGACGAGATGATCTCGCGGGCAAACGGGAACAGTAGCCGCGGGCATTCGATCATCACCAGCGCCTGCAAGGTATCCGCCGGAACGTTCTGGATGCGGAACACGCCGGCGAACACCAGCTCGAAGCTGAACAGCACCGAGTTGTTGGCCTCCGCCTTGCCATCGAGCTTGAGCTCGACCTCGAAGTCGGTCGGAGGTGCATCGGGCGAGGTGGCGCCCAGCGCATTGGCGTTGACGTTGATCTGAATGCCGATCTGCGGCTGCACCTGGGTCTGCAGCGATCGCGGCGCGTTCGGATTCTCGAACGAGAAATCCTTGACGTACTGGGCGACCACGCCGAGCGATGGTTGCGCACCGGCCGGTGCGGCTGGCGGTGGTGTGGTGCCGCCGTTGGACGCCATCGACATGAGAAACTCCTTCAGAACCGGGACGCGCGCCTTATTTCGGGGCGTGGCTAACACACGGGCCCCGGCGGGACAAGAATGCGGAACCGTCATGGTTTAGTGCCTGTCCGACTGGTCGGGCTCGCGCGGCGTCTCGCGGTCCGGCATCTGCCGCCATTCATCGGGCTGCAGATCCAGCACCGAGCGGGAGCCGGCAGGCGTCCCGATGATGGCCCGGAAACGCGCCGCGCAGGCGCGGCGGACCACCGGCAGCAACAGCGCCGCGCCGGCCAGATCAGTCAGGAATCCGGGCAGGAACAGCAGGATGCCGCCTAGGATGGCGAGAAAGCTCCCGGCATTGGCCTCGATCCCGGCGGTGTCGTTTCGTGTGAACGCGGCGCCAAAGTTGGCGAGCCGACCGCGCCCGGCCCGTTTCAGGACCACAAATCCTGCGAACGTGGTTGCCGCCGTCAGCAGAAAGGCCCAGCCCCAGCCGATCAGCAGAGCGACCACCACAAATGTGGCAATTTCTGCGACTGGCAGCAGTAAAACCGCAATGATGATCCATTTCACCATGATGTCATTCCGGCCGCGCCGAGGTTGGCGTGGGGGCAGGGATCGTCTAATGTCGCTCCGAAGCACGATCCCGGCTGGATCGACCGACGCGCCTCTGGATGCCAGTACCAGCGTGCTTACATTATAGCGGCGGACAGGCCTGCCGGTCCCGGTTGGGTGATCGGGATTAGACCCGTCAGCACGGCCGCCTCAGGAGCATGCGAGACGTGTTCGATATCTACACCATCATCTTCCTGGCTCTGGCAGTCTTCATTTTCCTGCGTCTGCGCAGCGTGCTCGGTCAACGCACCGGCCGCGAGCGGCCGCCGTTCGATCCGTATGCGAATCGCGAAGTGGCGCGCACGTCGACCACCGACGGCAATGTCGTGACGTTGCCCGGCCGCGCCGCGGACAAGGGTCCGGCCGCGCCGCAGCAGGAAGAAGGCCCCGATCGCTGGAAGGGGATCGCGGAGCCCGGCTCGGCGCTGGCGGCATCGCTCGACGCCATCGCCGCCGAAGACAAGACGTTCGACGCAGCCGGATTCCTCGGCGGCGCGAAAGCCGCCTACGAGATGATCGTCACCGCTTACGCCAACGGCGACCGCCGCCAGCTCAAGGATCTGCTCGGCCGCGAGGTGTACGAAGGCTTCGAGGCTGCGATCAAGGAGCGCGAGCAGCGCGGCGAGAAGATCGAGTCGCGATTTGTTTCGATCGAGGCCGCCGAACTCATCGGCGCCGAAATGCGGAACAAGACCGCGCAAGTCACCATCCGGTTCGTGTCGCAGCTCGTTTCGGTCACCCGTGACCGGTCGGGCGCCGTGATCGACGGCAATCCGGATGCCGTCACCACCGTCACCGACGTGTGGACGTTCGCGCGCGACATCACGTCGCGGGATCCCAACTGGAAACTGGTCGCGACCGAAGCTGGGCAATGACAGCAGGCTGGCTGCGCTTTCACCGCAGGGCAGGACGGGCAGCGGTCACCGCCACGATACTCCTTTGGTTCGCCGCGCCGGCACAGGCCATCAGGATCGGCGCCAGCCAGTTCGAGGCGGTGGACTGGCCCAAGCTCGAAGGCTGGGCCGAGGACGATCATCTCGCCGCCTTCGCCGCCTTCATGCAAAGCTGCCGCGCAATCCTGCGCAGCAGCGGCGATGCGCGCGGCCGGCCGGTTTTCCGCGGACTGCATGAGGCTTGCACGGTCGCCGTGACGGTGACGCCAAAGGACGCGAAAGAGGCGCGCGATTTCTTCGAGCAGAACTTCCGCCCGGTCCGCATCACGCCCAACGGCGAGACGGCGGGGTTCCTGACCGGCTACTACGAGCCGATCGTCGATGGCTCGCGCGAGCCGAGCGACGAATTCACCCATCCGCTATACCGCACGCCCGCTGGATTGCTGCGCGGCGGCAAGCGGCTCAAGGCCGCGAGCTTCGGCCGCAGCAAGGTCGGCTCGAAGATCGCCAAGGGCGCGAAAGCGACCAAAAAAGCGGTGCGGTCCGCCGCGAAGAAGGTCGCCGGCAAGGTGCGCCGCGGCGGCCGCCGGCTGGTTTCGTTCTACGACCGCGCCGCGATCGAGGACGGCGTGCTCAAGGGCCGCAATCTCGAGATCGTCTATCTCAAGGACCCGGTCGACTCGTTCTTCATCCAGATCCAGGGTTCGGCGCGCGTGCGTCTCCCGGACGGCACGTTGATGCGCGTCAATTACGACTCGCAGAACGGCCATCCGTACTACGCGGTCGGCAAATGGCTGATCGACAAGAAGATCTACACCAAGGAAGAAATGTCGATGGACCGCATCCGGCAATGGATGACGGCCAATCCGGAGGAGGGCAAGGAGCTCCGCCGGCTGAACAAGTCGTATGTGTTCTTCCGCGAAACCGGTCTTGCCGCCGATATCGAGCCGGTCGGCGCGCAGGGCGTGTCGCTCACCGCGGGCCGCTCGATAGCGGTCGACAGGAACCTGCACGTCTACGGCACGCCGTTCTTCATCCAGGCCGAGCTGCCGATCGACGGCGAGCAGCCGACCACGAAATGGCGCCGCCTGATGTTCGCGCAGGACACCGGCGGCGCGATCGTCGGGCCGGCGCGCGCCGACATCTATTATGGCGCCGGCGAGCCGGCAGGCCTGATCTCGGGCCGCTTCAAGCAGCCCGGCCAGTTCACCATGCTGTTCCCCAAGAGCATCGATCCGTTCGCGGCGGAGCGTGAGGACGAAGAGATCCCGCTGCCGAAGCCGCGGCCTGAGAACATTCCGCAGGACGAGGTGACGGCCGCGAAGCCTGAGGTGGTCGCTGCGGTGACGACGGCGGTGCCGCTTCCAGTGGCAAGGCCCGACGTGAAGAAGCCGGAGGCCCCCAAAACGGCGAATGTGAAGCCGGCCGAAGCGAAACCCGCCGAGACGAAGCCGGCCGAGGCCAAGGTCGTCACCAAGCCCGCAGCGGCAAAGCCGGGGGGCAAGAAGAAGCCCGAGCCGAAGAAAGAATCCAAGAAGACCGCCAAGCCCATTGAGCCCGCGCCGCCGGGTTAGTCCGCTATGAGCAGACGACGGCTCGATCCCGACGAACGTTCCCTCTGGAAATACGTGACCCGTTCGATCGCTCCGCTCGCCAGGCGGAGGCGCGCCGACCTGGAAGACATCGAGCCGCCGGCCGCGCCGGCGCCCAAGGCTCAAGCGAAACTCAAGGCCAAGGCTGTCGCCGCTGCCCCGACCGCCGCCGCTCGGCCGGTGGCGCGTCCCGAGCCCGCGCCGCTCGGCCGCAAGGCGAAGCGCCGTTTGTCGCGCGACAGCGGCGCGATCCAGGGGCGGCTCGATCTGCACGGCATGACGCAAGCGCAGGCGCATGACGCGCTGCTCGGCTTTCTGCTTCGCTCGCAGGCGAAGGGCGCCAAGATCGTGCTGGTGATCACCGGCAAGGGCGTGCGCGGCGACGGCGAGCGTGGCGTGTTCAAGCGCCAGGTGCCGATGTGGCTGCGGCTGCCGGAGTTCCGCGATCTGGTGGTCGGCATTGAGACCGCGGGCATCGGCCACGGCGGCGAAGGCGCGATGTATGTGCGGCTTCGGCGCGTGAGGGACTAGCTTACTCCGCCGCCTGTGCGGTGGTGTGCTGGCGGAACTTCGGCATCACGTCCTGCGCCAGCAGCTTCATCGCCTCGCGCTCCCAGGCCTCGCTGGGGCCGCCCCAATCCACGCCCATCTTCAGCACGGCGCCGAACGGCCCGACCGCATCGCGGAACGCGATCAGCTTGTCGAGCACCGTCTTGGGCGAGCCGTAGATCGCGCATTCGGCCATCAGCACGTCCGGCGTGAACTCCTCGTCGTTCATGTCGGGCTGCGGCTTGATGGTGCCGAGCCGGCCGGCCTTGGCGACCGCGGTGCGCAGATACGTGAAGAAATAGCGGTTCGCGGTGTTCGCGCCGAACACGCGCTCCTCGGCCTCTGCGTCGGACGCCGCCACGATGACGTTGCGCGCCACGCGCCAGTTGTCGCCGCGCGCAACCTGGCCCGTCGTGGCGCAGGTTTCGGCGTAGGCCTTCCAGTGCGAGGCGATCGAATAGGTCGGCGCGTTGGGACCTGAGATGATGCCCCAGCCGCGCGAGGCCGCCTCGCGCGCGGACGACGAGTTGGGTGTCCCGACGGAA
>JBEVIJ010000188.1:0-17630 GCA_040510745.1 Xanthobacteraceae bacterium | reverse complement strand
GCCTCGGACACGGCGGCTAGACCGACTTGCCACGCCTTGGCGTTGGTAATCCGGTCATCAAGCTTGGCGGCGAGGTTGAGCGCGGCCTTGAATGCCTTGCTGGTCCGGTTGACGGTGTTGCCCCTCAGGCGGCCCGCCAGCAGGCCGTTGCGCCACAGCGTCAGGTCGCGCGGCACCAGCAGGCCGACCGGCTTGGCCAGCAGGCTCGCGGGCAGCAAGTTGCGGACACGATGGGCATTCATCGCACCGGCACCGCGTGCCGCTAGGTCTTTCGCGTAGTCGCTCAGCGCCTCATCGACGGTGACGGGCCGCCCGGCGTCGGCATCAGTCCCGCGCGCCAGCTTGCGGGCCCGCTCTTGCGCCCGCCAAAAGTCCAACACCTTTTCGCCGTCGCTGTCCTCATGGTCATCGGCGACGGCGAAACCCTTTGTCCAAGTGCCGCCCTTGCCGTCGCTGGCGCGGGCCACCCAAGTCCCGGCACCGTGGTTGCGGCGGTAGCCGAGCGCGATGCCTTTTGCGATGATGAGAAAGCGCGGTTTCTTGGAAACTGGCAGCTTGAGGCGTGCGGTGCGGGTTTCAAGCTGACCGGAACGGATGGCGCGAGGCATGGTGATGTCCTGTCGGTGCCGAGTGTCCCGGAAGTGTCCCGAAGATGAGGACAAACCCTGTTAGACACGGATGCACCAGCATAGACATAAATGCAGGCACCTCAAAGGGTTGGGTTGACGGTTGTGGATTAGCTCGGGCAGTTAAAGACAGCAATATTGCCCTATCAGGGCAGTTCGCAGGGCATCAACGATGTGCTGGCCGGCCGCGTGCCGGTGATGTTCGCGCCGGCCTCGACCGCGCTGCCCCACGTGAAATCCAAGGCGCTGGTTGCGCTCGCCAGCACGCACGCGCGACGCACCGCCGCCCTGCCGGAGCTGGCGACCATGTCGGAGGCAGCATTGCCTGGCTATGAAACCGGAGTGTGGAACGGGCTGCTGGCACCCGCCGGAACGCCGCGGCCGATCATCGACAAGCTGGCGCAAGCCGCCGGCGAGGCCTTGCAGTCCGACGATTTCATCAAGGCGCTGGATGCCAACGGCATCAGTGCTTTTCCCGGCACACCGGACGAGATGGCGAATTTCATTCGCAGCGAGATCGAAAAGTGGGGCAAGGTGGTCGTCGCGGCCGGAATGCTGAAACGTTGAGCATACCCCGGAAAAGCGGGTACCGGTTTTTCCGATCAGAGCGTGCGATCACTTAAGGAAAGAAAAATTACCATGCGGTTTGAAGGCACCAGCGCCTATGTCGCCACCGATGATCTCAAGGTCGCGGTCAACGCCGCCATCACGCTGGAGCGGCCGCTTCTGATTAAGGGCGAGCCTGGCACCGGCAAGACGGTCTTGGCCCTCGAAGTGGCGAAAAGCCTCGGCGCACCGCTGATCGAGTGGCACGTCAAATCGACCACCAAGGCGCTGCAGGGATTGTACGAATACGACGCGGTATCGCGGCTGCGCGACAGCCAGCTCGGCGACGAGCGGGTGCGCGACATCCGCAATTACATCAAGCGCGGAAAATTGTGGGACGCATTCGTCGCCGACGCGCGCCCGGTGCTGCTGATCGACGAAGTCGACAAGGCGGATATCGAATTTCCGAACGACCTGCTGCTCGAGCTCGACCGCATGGAGTTCTTCGTCTACGAGACCGGCGAGACCGTGAAGGCGCGGCGCCGCCCGATCGTCATCATCACCTCGAACAACGAGAAGGAATTGCCGGACGCGTTCTTGCGCCGCTGCTTTTTCCACTACATCCGCTTCCCGGATCCCGAGACCATGCGCGCGATCGTCGAGGTGCATTTCCCCGGCATCAAGCAGCGGCTGGTCTCCGAAGCGCTCAAGCTGTTCTACGAGGTGCGCGACGTTCCCGGCATGAAGAAGAAGCCGTCGACGTCGGAATTGCTCGACTGGCTTACGCTCCTGATGGTCGAGGACATCGGGCCCGAGACGCTGCGCGAGCGCGATCCCAAGAAGCTGATCCCGCCGCTGCACGGCGCGCTGCTCAAGAACGAGCAGGACGTGCATCTGTTCGAACGGCTCGCATTCATGTCGCGCCGCGAAGGCCGCTAAAACTCAATTCGCAGGCGCCGGATCGCTGGCCTGTGGGGTCTTGGACTTGCGCTGCCGGCGCTTCGGCTTCGCCGAAGCCTCAACCGGCTCCTCCGGCGGCAGCGTCGGCATGGGCTCGACCTCCGGTAGTTGCGCGGGATGAGCCCGGCGCGCCAAGAAGCCCTGCACTTGCTCGCGGGTGCGGGCGCACCAGTAGGCCACCTGCACCGCCGCGCGGCCGAGCCTGCCGCCGGCCCACACCAGGTCGAACGGCTGAAACAGTCGCCAGGCCTGACCGCCATCGAGAATCGCGCGCGCGATGGTTTCGCCGCCCATCGCCGTCGTGTTGATGCCCTGCCCGCCAAAACCGCTCAGCACCCACACGCCGGGCGACAGCTCGCCGAGCTGCGGCATCCGATGCACCGTCGCGCCGAGCGTGCCGGTCCAGGCGTATTCGGCATTCACGGCGCCGAGCTGCGGGTAGATGCGGCGGATTTCGGCAAGCAGCGCACGTTTGTAGCGGCGCGGGTCGCGCTCCCAGACCGTGCAGCGGTCCGCCCACAGCAGCCGGTCTCCATCGACGACGCGGTGAGCGCTGTCGCCACGGTCGTTGTCCGTCACCGCGCCGCGAAAGCGGATGGCATCGCGCAGCCGATCGCCGAGCGGCTCGGTGACGATTGAATAAGCCGAGATCGGCACCAGCGCGCCGGCAAGGTCCGTCATCAGGTTGCCGATGTGCACATTGCCGGCGAGCACCACGTGCGCGGCGCGCACCCGAGCCGAGGGCGTCGTGATGCGCTTGCGCACGCCCGTGGGATCGATTTCGAGCGCCCGCGTCTCCTCGAAAATGCGCGCACCCACGGCCTCGGCCGCTGCGGCAAGGCCCAGCGCGTAGTTGAGCGGGTTGATCGAGAACGCGCCCGGCAGATAGAGGCCGCCAAAGTAGCGCGTGCTGCGCAGATGCGTGCGCACGCGCTCCGCGGGCCAGAATTCAGCCGCCGTGCCGAACTCGCGGCCAAGGAAATCCGCGCTGGCCGCGAGCTTCGCGTCGGCGGCGGTCCTGGAGACGTGCAGCCATCCGGACTCGTCAAGCTCAGCGCCGGCCATCTGCGTCTCGCGGATCGTCCGCCGCACATAATCGGCGCCGGCCTCGGACATCGCCCACAGCGTCCTGGCCTGCGCCGGTCCGACCTTGTCGATCAGATCCAGCGGGTCGGCGGGGAATCCCGGCCGCACGAAACCGGCGTTGCGGCCCGAGGCATTCCACGCGACGCGGCGCGCTTCCAGCACTGCCACCGACCAGCCGCGCTTCGCCACCTCCAGCGCGATGGTCAGCCCGGCGAGGCCGCCGCCGATCACGCAAACATCAACGTCGAGCTCAAGCGAAAGCCGCCCGCGCGGCGGCGTTTCCACCATGCGCGAGGCATACCAGCTCCCGCCATAGTCACTCGCTTCGGAGCCCGCCATTCTTCCTCGCCGTCGCCGGCCGCTCTAGACTAGCGGCCGGAGGCATTTACACGGTTATCATCCACACCACATATATCGCTCACAAGAAAGCGGCTCAAAGCCATGCTCCGACTGCTGCTCCTGCGCCATGCCAAGGCGGAACGCGCGCGACCCGGCGAACGCGATCATGAGCGCCGGCTGGCCGAACGCGGCCGCAACGACGCGCCGACGATCGGCGCCTACCTGTCCAAGCATCGCTACCTGCCGGACCAGGTGCTGGTGTCGACATCGGCCCGCACCCGCGAAACCTGGAGCCTCGCCGCCGCGGCCATGCCGGGCAAGCCTGGCAAGCCACAGGTCGACTTCGACGAGCGCATCTACGAATCCACGCCGAAGGCGCTGCTGACCGTGCTGCGGGAAACCGGCCCCAAGGTCCGCACGCTCATGATGATCGGCCACAATCCCAGCATGCAGGAGCTTGCGGTGCAGCTCGTCGCCACCGGCGACATCGAAACCCGGGAGCGGCTGCAGGAGGCCTTTCCGACCTCGGGACTGGCGGTGATCGAGTTCGCATTGGAGAACTGGGATCGCGTGCACCCGCAATCCGGACGGCTGAAGCACTTCATCACGCCGCGTTGGCTCGCCGAGCCGACGGCCTGATCCTCACACGCGGCAGCACTGCCGGCGGAGGCTGTTCGGGGCGGTAAACCAGCGGCCGGTTGCGATAGAACATCGTGCCGACCTGCCAGGCGAACAGCAGCACCACACCCGCGACCACCGCAAAGCCGGCGACGTCGCGGTTCACTGCGGTGCGTCCCATCAAGCCGACGAGCGCCACCGCAATCGCGAGCATGACCAGCGAACCCAGCCAGTAGAGCCACCGGTTCATTCCAGCCTCGAACCGCACACCGCTGCCGGAGGCGGCGAGGCGCCGGTGCAATTCGCCGACGAAGGCGGCGTAATCGGCGTCCTGACGCTGCTGCTCCATCAGGCCACGAAACGAAGTCGAGGAAATCTGCACCTTGGGGCTTTGCTCGCCCCAGATTTCAGTGATGAAACGGTGTGTCTGCATGGTGGCCGGACGGTACGACATCCGGACCCGGCGCACCTGATCGTAACGCAGGAGCGCCGAGCGGCGGCCGTATTCCCAGGCAATTCCCTGGTCCGTCAGGCGGAACACCCAGGGCGAACCCATCAGGTTGGGCCGATAACCATAGACCGGGCCGTCCCTGCGCAAAGGGGCGTCGTCGTCGGCCTCGGATTCCGCATTGGAATTCATCCTAGCACGCACCATATCACAGCTATGCGCGCGCTCCTTCTGATCGCGTTGACGGCAATGCTGGCCGCTTCGCTCTATTACGCCTATGGCCTCTGGGTCGCGGTGGAGGCGGACATGCCTGCGGGGCTGTGGGCCGCGATGATCCTGGGCGTGCTGTTCTCGATCGTGATCGGCGCCGGGTTGATGGGTCTGGTGTTCTACTCCAGCCGGCGCGGCTATGACGACCGCGCCTCCGGGCGCTAGTTGGCCTAATGCTGGGCCATCGCATCGACCTTCACCAGGTCGGGAAATAGCTTCATCCAGAGCAGCGCGACGGCCAGCGCGCCGACGCCACCGATCAGGACCGAGCCAACTGCACCGACCGCCGCCGCGATGGCTCCCGCGCGGAATTCGCCGAGCGTGCTCGACGTGCCCGTGCACATCGAGTTGATCGCCATGACGCGGCCGAGCATTTCACTTGGCGTCCTGATCTGCACCAGCGAATGGCGGATCACCACGCTGACCGAGTCCGACGCGCCGTAGATCGCAAGCGCCGCAATCGACAGCGCGATCGACGTCGAAAGCGCGAACACCAGAATCGAAAGGCTGAACACCACAGTGGTGATGAACAGAATCGGCCCGACCTTACGGTCCATGGAATAGCGCGACAGCAGGATCGCGACCGATAGCGCGCCGATCGCCGGCGCCGAGCGCAGCAATCCCAATCCCCACGGCCCGGTCTGCAAAATGTCCTTCGCAAAGATCGGCAACAGCGCGGTCACGCTGCCGAGCAGCATGGCGAACAAATCGAGCGAAATGGCGCCGAGCACGACCGGCTGGCTGCGGATGAACGCGAAGCCGGCAAACAGCGACGCCATCGTCACCGGCCGCCGCTCCTGCACCTGGCCCTGGAGCTTCACCAGCCCGATCAGCACGCTCGCGATCAGGAACAACGTGGTGCAGGTGAGATAAACCGAGGTCGGACCGAACGACGAGTAGATCAGGCCGCCCAGCGCCGGACCGCAGATCACCGCGCTCTGGTTCGCCGCGGTCGCCGCAGCGACCGCACGCGGCAATAGCGCCTTCGGCACCAGTCCCGGCACCAGCGTGTGCATGGTCGGCACTTCGAAGGCGCGGCAGGTTCCGCCCACGAACAGGATCGCGAGGATGGCTTCGCGCGAGAGCCAGCCGGAGAACGTTCCGAATGCGAGCGCCAGCGCGGCGCAGGCGTGGATCGTCTGACAGATGCGCAGCACGGTCGGCCGGTCGAAGCGGTCAGCGACTTGACCGATCAGCAGAGGCAGCAGGACGAACGGCAGGAACTGCGCAAGCCCGACCAGGCCGAGATCGAAGGCATTGCCCGTCAGGTCGTAGATCTGCCAGCCGATCCCGACCGTCAGCGCCATGTAGGCGGCCACCGAGAACACCCGCGCGCACCAGAACATCACGAACGAGCGGTGCGCGGTGAGCTGCGTCTCGGAGGCGATCAGGGTTTCGGCGGGATTCGACATGAGGCGGCGCGTCTTAGCGCGTTGCAGCGCCGGGCAACAGGGCGTCCCGCGCAGGGCCGCATTGCATCGACGAAATCAGCCGTAGAATCGCGAGAGATATGTGTTGATGCCGCGCGCGTCCGGCGCGGCATAGCCGAGATAGCCGTCGGGCCGCACCAAGATCAGTCCTTCGCCGTAGTTGAGGTGGGCGTGACCTTCATTGTCCGCTAGCGCGTCACCGCGCTGCCCCGGCCGAACGATGCGATAGGCCCGCACCGTGCCTGCATAGCGCGTGTCGAGCTTCGGCAATTCCCCGCCGCTAAGGGAGAGCAGCGTGAAATGCGGGCCGCGGTAAAGATCGAACAGACGGAGCGGCGCGCTGGATGAATCGATCAGCGGCGCGTCGGGCGCGCGGTCCCCGGCCCGCGCCATGTTGACCCCGACGGCCCGCCGTTCCTCAACCGAAAGAGGACCGCCCCGATAATTCAAGCCGAGCTGCATGTGTTCGCCCTGGCGCGGCTCTTCCTTGTCCTTGATCTTGCCGAGCCAGTCCTTGTGCATCTGCACGACGAATTCGAGCAGGTTCGCTGCGACCGGCAACCGCTCCTCCTCGTAGGTGTCGAGCAGCGCTTGAGCCGCGCCGTGCCGCAGCACATGGCCGAGCTTCCAGCCGAGGTTGTAGGCGTCCTGCACACTGGTGTTCATGCCCTGCCCGCCGGCCGGCGGATGAACGTGCGCGGCGTCGCCCATCAGGAACACGCGGCCGGCCTGGAAGTGCTGCGCCATGCCGCTGCGCGCTCCGAACGGCGAAGCGAAATAGACTTCGGTGACGTTGAGTTCGGGCCGCCCGGTGCGTTGCTTCACCAGCGCGCGCAGCGACGCCAATGACAGCTCCGGGATTTCCTTTTCGAACTTCGCGTAGAGCTGGAACGCATGTTTCATCTGCGCCAACGGCCCAAGCCACAGCGCGCCGCCCTTGGCCTGATCCCACATGTGCCACGCGGTCGGCTCAAGCTCGGGGATCACCACGTCGGCGGTGATCATGGGATGCGGGTCGATTGCTTCGCCGACGAAATTGATGCCGCTCGCGCCGCGCACCACGCCGCGCGAGCCGTCGGCGCCGATCAAGTATTTCGATCGCGCCGTTTCCGTTCGGCCGTCGGCGCGCTCGAGCGTTGCCGTGACGCCGCTTTCGTCCTGCGTGAGCGCCGCAACCTTGACGCCGAACTCCACAGCACCGCCGAACTCCTTGAGACGCGCGCGAAGAATGTCCAGCGCACGCGGCTGCGGCAGCATCCACATGCTGGGATATGGCACGTCCGGCGTCGGCTCCCGCGCCTCGATGCGGTGAAACTTGGCGGGACCGATCTGCTTCGGGCCGTCCCACGCCATCGCCGGTGAATACGGGCCGCCGGCGGCATGCACTGCGTCGATCACGCCGAGGTCGTCATAGATTTCCAGCGTGCGCGGCTGGATGCCCTTGCCGCGCGAGCCGGCGCGATGATCCGGCGGCGCGAAATTAGCATCCACGATGCGGAAATCGACGCCGCGGCGAGCAAGGTCGCACGCCAGCACCAGGCCGGCGAAACCCGCGCCGGCAATCAAAACGTCAGTCACGGGACTACGGCTCGAGCTTCACCTTGGCGTCGGTGATGACCTTGCTCCACAGCGCGGTTTCCGCCTTGAAGAACTTGGCGTTGTCCTCAAGCGATCCGCCGACCACCTCGGCGTTCAAGTTTTCCAGCCGTGAGCGCACCGTTGGATCACGCAGCGCTTCGTTGATGTCGGCGTTGATCTTGGCAACGATCGCCTGCGGTGTCTTTGGCGGTGCGGCGAAGGCAAACCACGTCCCCGCCACGAAGCCCGGCACGGTTTCGGTGACGGTCGGCACGTTCGGCAACGATGGAACGCGCTTGTCGGAGGACACCGCGAGGATGCGCAGCTTGTCGCCCTTGATCAGCGCCATCGCCGCGCCGATATTGTCGAACGCGACGTCCACGTTGCCGGCGACCAGATCCTGTACTGCGGGACCCGAGCCGCGATAGTGGATGTGCTGGAATCTGACCCCGGCCACGATCTGGAACAGCTCCGACGTCAGGTGCGCGGTGGTGCCGATCCCCTGCGTCGCCGAATTGAGCGCACCGGGATTGGCCTTGGCGTAGGCGACGAATTCGGCGACCGTCTTTACGTCCTTGAGTTTCGGCGAATTGGTCAGGATCGAATTCGGCACCTTGCCCATCACCGCGATCGGGATGAACTGCGTCGGATCGAACGAGAGCTTCGGATTGAGAATGTGGTTGTAGACCAGCGGCGGCGGCGGCGCCGAGAATAGGGTGTAGCCGTCCGGATCGGACCGGTAGGCGGCTTCCGCTCCCACGTTGCCGCCCGCGCCGGCGCGATTCTCAACAATGACCGGGTGCCCCCACTTGCGCGTCAGGAATTCCGCGATGATGCGCGGCATTGCGTCGGCGGTGCCACCCGCCGGGAACGGCACGATCACCTTCACCGTTCGGTCGGGATAGGTTTGCGCCTCGACGGATAGCGGCAGCGCCAGCAGCGCACACAACGTAAGACCGGCGCATATCGCCGTTTGCCGCTTGATCATGTCACCACTCCTGTTGGCCTTTCCCAAAAGGCTATCCGCTTCGTCGCAGGCTTTCCAGCGTGGACACGATTTGACACGCTCCCTCCATCGCGACACGTTTTCGCAGCACCCGTGCACAGGATTGCATCACCATGAGCGGCTTTTTCGTCCCGCATAACCTGAAAACGCCGCTCAAGGGCGCCAGCGCCGGCCCGCTCGCGGGCCTTACCGCCGCGGTGAAGGACATGTACGACATCGCCGGCGAGCGCGCCGGTGGCGGCAATCCGGACTGGCTCGCCAACACCCGTCCCGCGGCGGCGAACGCCATCGCGGTCGACAAGATTCTCGGCGCCGGCGCGACCATCATCGGCAAGACGATCTGCGATGAATTTTTCTATAGCGTCGCGGGCGTCAACGCGCACTACGGCACGCCGGCGAACCTGCGGGCGCCCGGCCGCATCCCCGGCGGCTCGTCGAGCGGTTCAGCCGCCGCCACCGCCGCGGGGGCCTGCGACTTTGCGCTCGGCTCGGACACCGGCGGCTCGGTGCGCATCCCCGCCTCGTTCTGCGGCCTCTATGGCATGCGGACCACCCACGGCAGGGTCGACACCAAAGGCTGCATGGACATGGCACCGTCGTTCGACACCATCGGATGGTTCGCCAACGGCCCCGGCGTGTTCCGCCGCGTCGGCGATGTGCTGCTCGGCGGCGAGGCCGTGCGCGCCAATGTCGGCAACCTGCTGATCGCCGACGACGGCTTCGCCGAAGCCGATGAAGCGGTCGTCAAGCTTTTGCGCTCGGCGCTCGATCGGATGAAAGGCGATTTGCCGAAGACCGAACACGTACGGCTTGCGCCCGGCGGTCTTGATCAGTGGCGCGAAGCGGTTCGGGTGATCCAGGCCTACGAGATCTGGCAGGTGTACGGCCGCTACGTCGAAGAAAAGCATCCGAAGTTCGGCCCCGGCGTCGCGGAGCGCATGACGATCGCGTCGACTGTCACGAAGGCGCAAGCCGACGCCGCAAGCGCCGTCCGCGCCGCCGCGCGCGATCACCTGCGCAACCTGATCAAGCCGGGCACCGTGGTGGCGCTGCCGACCGCGCCCTCGATCGCGCCGCTGATCGATACGCCGCCCGCGGCACTCGATGGCCACCGCCTGCAAGTGATGCGGCTGACGTGCTCGGCCGGCCTTGCCGGACTGCCGCAGATGAGCCTCCCCGCCGGCACGGTTTCGAGCTGCCCCGTCGGGCTCTCATTGATCGGCTGGGCGGGTGGCGACGAAGCCTTGCTGGACATGGCTTCCCGGCTCTCACCGCATTGCGGCATTGCCTCCCAATTGTGACACTATCCCCAAGTCTTTGCTTGGGTTTTGGGCTTTCGCGGAATTGCGGGAGCAAGCCCCAGGTGTTTCAGCCAGATCGAGGCTGCGCTGGTCGAACGCGACGCCCAACTCCGGGATCTGGAAGAGGCCAACGCCACGCTCGCCGAGCGCAACACGGAATTGATGCGCGGGGTCGGCACCCGCGAGAGCGCCTACAATCGCGCGCAGGAGAAGCTTCAGGAGCAGGGCGAGCTGATTGAGATGCTGGAAGATCAGATCAGGGGGGCCCGCGAGACCGCCGAGCTGCAGCTCGAAGAGCTCAAGGCGCAGTTGCAGCGCGAGCAGCTGGACCGCACCATGGCGGAAGGCGCGCTGGAGGCGGGCCGCAAGGATATCGCGCGTTTGCTTCGCGAGATCTCGACGATTCAGTATCGAGCCGAACCGGCGCAGGAGCAGGCTCCGGCGGCGGCGCGCATCCAGAACGCGGCGTAGCTGAATCAGACCCTAGCTTTTTTCACGCAAATCCAACGCCGCCGTGGACGACCACGGCGGCGTTCTTATTTGAATGTCTGAATTTCAGCGCGCCGCCCCGTTGCGCGTTTTCAGCACGATCCGGCCGCGATCGGTCAGCATGACCAGCGACTGCCGCATCGGCCCGCCGCCGCTTTCCATCCGCACCAGCCCGTCGCGGATCGCGTCGTCCCAGATCGACAGGCGCGGACAAGAGGTCCGCCAGGCGTCCATGGCGTCGCCGTAGGTGCGCGGCTGCTCGGATACCCAGGTGAGGAATTGCACGGTCAAATAGCCGGCGGGATTGTCCAATGATGTCGTCATGTGCGGAATATGCGCCCGAGTCGCCGGGCGTGCCAAGCTGGGCGCCGATCACATTTTCTTACCGAACCCCGCGCGCTTGAGGCGGACCACCGCAAGGTCGAGCGCCGACAGGAATGACGAGCGGTCGCGCGGCGAGAACGGCCTCGGCCCGCCGGTGATCTCGCCGGCGCTGCGCAGCTCGTGGAGCACGTTGCGGGTCGCCAGCGTCATGCCGATCGAATTCTCGTCGAACGCCTTGCCGTTCGGCGCGAGCACCGTGGCGCCCGCCTTCACGCAGCGGCCGGCAAGCGGAACGTCGGCGGTGACGACGATGTCGCCATTAACCGCCCGCTCGGCGATCCAGTTGTCTGCGGCGTCCATGCCGCCGTCCACCACGACGCGCTCGACCAGCGAATCGCGCGGCACCGCAATCGGTGAGTTGCTCACCACCATAACCTTGAGGCCGTGGCGTTCGGCGACGCGATAGACCTCGTTCTTCACCGGGCAGGCGTCAGCGTCGACGTAGATTTCGATCGGCTTGGTCATCGCATCCGTGCGCAGCAAAAAGAAGGGCCACCCTCGCGGGCAGCCCTTCCATTGTCAGGCCGCGATCCGGCGGAAGCCAGCGCCGAAGCGCTGGCTTGGCCGCGTGGACCGTGACTTTCGTCAGGTCACGCGGCTCGAACCTCACGCAAGGCGAGGATCCAGCTCATGGATGCCGGCGACCGCGGCGATAGACAATGAGACACTGGATCACCTCCTTTCGGTTGGGGCCCTGAACGGGTGGCCGGACAGGCCCGTCATGTTGAAACGAATTGTGAGAGTCACGCCCACCAACGTGGCCCTGCGGCTGCGCGGCGGAATCGTTTCCGGACGCGCACCCGCGGGACCAATCTGCCACCGTTAGAAGATTCGCGCCAGCGGTGGAAAGAAACCAATTGTGGCTGGCTTCCAGGCACTCCGCGCTACCCAGTGCCTGTGTTCTGAGCTAGCGTTTCGGAACGGGGGAAACAAAATGAAAACACTGGCCGCTGTCGCTGTGCTCGGGATCGTCCTCTTTCCGCTTCCGACCCTCGCTGAAGATGATGCCACGGCCTGCAAGCCGGACGTGTTCCGGCTGTGCTCGGCGGCGATCCCCTGGAAAGACCGCATTGTCGCGTGTCTTCATGATAACAGGCGCAAGCTCAACCCGGCCTGTCATCAAGTGTTCAACCGCAAGCCGTCGAAACACGCCAAGCCCGCCCAAAGCGATCGGTCAAGGGCCGCTCAATACGAGCCGGGCTCCGTGCGGTAAGGCGCGCGGCTACCTCACCAGCTCCCGCATCGCGCGATCCAGCCCATCCAGCGTCAGCGGATACATCCGCCCGCCCATGATCTGCTTCATCATGCGGATCGAAGCGGTGTGGTCCCACTGATTCTCCGGCACCGGGTTGAGCCACACGCAAGCCGGATAGGTCCGCGTCACGCGCTCCATCCAGGCCGCGCCCGCCTCGTCGTTGTAGTGCTCAACCGAGCCGCCAGGCGCCGCGATCTCATAAGGCGACATCGCCGCGTCGCCGACGAAGATCGCCTTGTAGTCGTGCGGATAGGTGTGCAGCACGTCCCAGGTCGGCGTGGTGTGATCGTAGCGCCGGCGGTTCTCCTTCCACACTTTCTCGTACAGGCAATTGTGGAAGTAGAAATGCTCCATGTGCTTGAACTCGGTACGCGCCGCCGAGAACAATTCCTCGGTCGCCTTGATGTGCCAATCCATCGAGCCGCCGATGTCGAAGAACAGCAGCACCTTCACCGCGTTGTGCCGCTCCGGCCGCATCAGGATGTCGAGATAGCCCTTGTGCGCGGTGCCCTTGATGGTGCCGTCGAGGTCGAGCTCGTCGGGCGCGCCGGTGCGCGCGAACTTGCGCAACCGCCGCAGCGCAATCTTGATGTTGCGGGTGCCCAGCTCGACGTCGCCGTCGAGGTCCTTGAACTCGCGCTTGTCCCACACCTTCACCGCGCGGAAATTGCGGTTCTCATCCTGGCCGATGCGGATGCCTTCGGGATTGTAGCCGTGCGCTCCGAACGGCGACGTGCCGCCGGTGCCGATCCACTTGTTGCCGCCCTGGTGACGTCCCTTCTGCTCGGCGAGGCGCTTCTTGAGCGTCTCGATCAGCTTGTCGAGCCCGCCCATCGCCTCGATCTGCTTCTTCTCCTCCTCGGTGAAGAAACGATCGGTCAGCTTCTTGAGCCATTCGGCGGGGATATCCGCCTCGATCGCGTCGCTGAGCAGGTCGAGCCCCTTGAACACATGGCCGAACACGCGGTCGAACTTGTCGAGATTGCGCTCGTCTTTCACCAGCGCCGCGCGCGACAGGTAATAGAAATCCTCGACGCGGCGGCCAGCGAGATCCGCCTCCATCGCCTCCATCAGCGTGAGGTATTCGCGCAGCGTCACCGGCACGCCGGCGGATTTGAGCTCGTGGAAGAAGGAAACCAGCATCGCCGCAGGATAGCCGCGGTCCACGCCCATTGGCCATCCGATTGGCCATGTCTGCTCGGTCCCGGGCCGCAATGCCCTCATACTTTCGCCGCACCGGCCATGTTAGACAGCGCCTTCCGATCCGTGGATTTCGATGCGCCCGATTGCCGTGGCGGCCGCCGCCCTGATCTCCAGCGCCATTGCAGCGCCCCTTGCCAGCGCGCAGCCGGCCGATCCGCCGGCCGCCAGCGGCGAGCTGCAGGTGGTGTGGGAGGTCAAGAACCGCTTTAGGCTGTTCCGCAACGAGGCCGACTTCCGCAAGCATGCCGCCGCCGATCCGGGCAACGGCATCTTGGCCGCCGAGCGAAAGCTGGCCGCCGACACCGACGGACGCGGCTGGGCGAAAGACGTGCTCGGCCACCTTTGCGTCGATATCACCGGCAAGCTCCAGGATGTCTGCCAGCGCGATGGCGAGAAAGAAAACTACCTGAACCCGGAGGATCACCGGGTTGGCGTGCGAGTCATCGGGCCGATCCCGCCGGACGCCCCCTGCACCTGGACGTTCGACGACGCCATGCCGCCGCCGCAGCAGGCCACGGCACCATGCGGCCAGGAGGTGCGGCTGCGGGTGCGCCATGGCCGCACCACCGTTGCCGTAGTCAACGTCACGCACGCGAACGGCACCGCCGACAGCGCATCGATCGACATCAAGGTCGAGGACTATCTGATCGCGGGATTGGGTGACTCGGTCGCCGCCGGCGAAGGCAATCCGGACCGCCCGGTCACGCTCGCCGACGACGGCTTCTGCTTCCGCCGTTTCCTCGGCTCGGGACTGAGCGAGTATTTCCGCCCCAGCCGCGCCGGCTACAAGGGAAACAAGGCCTGCGACGACGCGCCCGCCACGCCCGAAACCACCGCGAGCGGAGCCGAATGGGAGCGCTATGCCGCGCGCTGGATGTCCGCGGCCTGCCACAGCTCGCTCTACAGCTACCAGATGCGAACCGCGCTCGCGCTCGCGGTGGAAAATCCTCACGCCTCGGTCACGTTCCTGCCGCTCGCCTGCAGCGGTGCGACCATCGATGCCGGCATCTTCAATCCGCAGCGCGCCCGTGAATGCCCGGCGGGCGGAACCTGCGCCGGATCGGTGCCGGCTCAGCTCACCCAGCTTCGCGACCTGCTGACGCGCGCGCAAAAAGCCCAGCCGAAGCGCACCCTCGATCTCGTGCTGCTCACCGTCGGCGCTAACGACATCAAGTTCTCCGGCATGGTCGCCGACGTCATCATCACCTCTGGTGTCGAGCGCGTGCTGTTCCAGCAGAGCGGCCTGATCTCATCCGCCGCGGAAGCGCAGCGCATCCTGGATCGCGACTTTCCGGCCGGCTTCGCCAAACTGCGCGCCACCTTGAAGCCGATGGTCGGCAACGACCTGTCGCGCGTGGTATTCGTCTCCTACGGCAATCCAGCGATGGAGCGCGGCGCGGCCTGTCCCGGCGGACGCGACGGCTTCGACGTGCATCCGGCTTTCACCGCCGACGCCGAGCGGCTGCGCCGGGTGTCGGAGTTCGTCTCGGAGAAATTCCTGCCCAGGCTCAAGTCGCTGGCGCGCTGCGAGGCCGGCACCCCGTGCAAGGAACCGGCCACCGACCGGATGAATTTCGTCGACTCGCACCTCGAAGCATTCTCCCGTCATGGCGTCTGCGCGCGGGCGGACGCCGACCCGGACTTCGACCGCGAATGCTTTTCGCCGGCGGGCGAGAGCTTCAACGCCAATCCGGTCGAGGCTGCAACAGCGCCGCTCGCCTGCAACCGGCGGCCCCGCGAGTTCCGCCCGTATGCCTCGCGCGGCCGCTGGATCAGGACGGCGAACGACAGCTACTTCACCGCCATGACGTTCCCGCGCGGCCTGCCCTCGACGGCGCAACCCAGCAGCATCCACGACGCGGCCTGGGCGGCGATGAGCGCGGTCTATGGCGGCGCGGTGCACCCGACCGCCGAGGGCCACGCCGCGATGGCGGACGCGGCGCTGCCTGCGGCGCGCGCCGTGCTCGGCCTGAAGCCGCCGCCGGACATCACCGCCGAACCGCTGCCGCCGTTGCAGATCGAGCGGCCGCGGTAGCGGTCGTGGTCCCAGGAGGGGCCACGGGTGCCGGCCGAAGGTCAGCTGATCAGCGCGGATTTTGTGGTCGACGCATAGATCAGCAACGCCCCAACGATCAGCGCGATCAGCACCCCCAGTTCGATCATGGCGAAGGTCCACATCGCCGCCGCCTTGATCCTTCCGACAACATCGATCCGCACTTTCGCTACGCGGCTTGACGGCAGTTGGACGGTGCAGAGGCGCCGGACCAGCGGTTCAATCCTGGCCGGGCCCCACCTGATGGAACTGACGAGGGCGCCAAGAACGCGCGCGGCGAACGGAGCAAGCCTGCCGCGGACCAAGGTGATCGAGGTGACGAACGCGCCACAAATGCGCTCCGCCGGCGGCGCAAGCCTGACGCGGCCCAATTCGATGGAGCTGACGAGCGCGCCAAAAACGCGCCTGGCGAACGGCGCAAGCCTGACGCGAGTGCCCTCCATGGAGTTGACGAGGACGCCAAGGTTGATGCGCGGGCTCAGCTCCCACCGCTGTCTGGATTGCTGCGGATCGATCATCCTGCGCTCGCGTAACGCTGATGCCGCGGTTTGGCGTGGCGCTTACGACCGCCAGTCCAGGTCACCACACGCGTTGTCTTGCGATCGCCGACATCGGCGTGCACATGCATCCCGTAGGTGCCAAGACCGCGGATGCCCCACTTATGCAGGTTGGACATCAAGTAGCGCCGCAGATCCCCGACGCTGACCCCGGCAACCCGGAAATCGATCGCGCGGCATTTCATGTGCTGCGAGTTGCGCGCGCCGCCGACGCGACGGTTGCGCTCCGGTGTGCGATATCCGGAATTGACGACCGCCGTCCGGCCAAAGTGCGACGAGGCGTCTTGCAGCAGCCGCATCAGCTCGGTGGGAAACGGCGCGCCGTTGGGGCACATCAGCGAGGTATGCGCCATCACCATCACTTCCTTGGTCTGGAAATAACGGCGGAAGATGCCAACACGGTCGCTCGGCGTAATGGGTCCCGGCACGCGGTCGGCCGGCGACTCCAGGTATTCATGCAGCGGATCGCCAGGATCCGCACTGGCAAGCGCAATCGACCTCGCGGCAACGCTTTCTGGCCGCGGTTTGGGCAACGGCGGCGCGCTCGCAAGCAGGGCCCTCGCCTTCCAGATCGCAACGGCGCGCTCGCCGGCCTCGTGGTTCGCCGCGTTGTATATGACCTTGTGAAAGCTTCCGGTGTCGGTGTGGATATGCGGCGACGATCGATAGGACATCGTCACGCCCGGCGAGTTCTTGCTGAGCCAGACCATGACGTCACGTTTGTCGACGTGCTTTGGCACGAGGAAGTCGAACGCGCGATTGCGGGCGTGCCAGCTCACCTCGCCGGTCGGCATCCGCGCCTCGGGCCGGCAGGTTGAGGCCAACTCGACGGGCCCGAACGTTGCTTCAAGCCGGGCCAGCAGGGCACGCGTGTCGGGTGTCAGGCAGTCCCGGCTGTTGGCCGCCGCAGCCGGCTTCGGCTGCTGAGTCGTGCTGGCGACGGGCCAGGGCTTGCGTGTCGCGGTCTTGACCGTGTTGGCGGCCGCAGGCGGCTTCGGCTGCTGAATCCTGCTGGCGACGGGCCAAGGCTTGCGTGTCGTGGTTGCGACCGGCCAAGACTGCCTTTTCTTACTCCTGGCCGCCCAAAACGACTGATGATGCGGACCATAGCTGGCGTCACCAACGCCATGGAGGTCGTGGTTCTGCCAGTGGGCTTTGTGCCTCTGGCGCGCCTCGGCCGGCGTGCCAATCAATACAGCAAGCACCGCCGCACCAATGAGCGCGTTGAGACGCCGAAGGTTTGGCGACTTCGAAGCAATGGAAGTGGGCACACGGCATACGCCGGGAGCCTGGAATGTACGCACGTTGCGCCTCGCAGGATCACCAAATGCCGCGGGGCACGTTTAGCGTGTAGTACGATAGCCGAGTAGCTCGATCGTGCGGCGGGGTTAAGCGTTGAAGTTAACAATGACGGTTAACAGGCAACGGGCTGCAGAACTCGCCTGAACCAGCACCAATTTCGCGCTTGCGGCCGGCACTGA
>JBEVIJ010000187.1:0-17871 GCA_040510745.1 Xanthobacteraceae bacterium | reverse complement strand
CCATTTCCGGCTCGATCTCGCGACTGCGCAAGCTTGAGGAGCTGCTCGCCTCCAACGAGGCCGGCGGCTACACCAAGAAAGAGCGCCTCGACCTGCAGCGCGAACGCGACAAGCTCGACCGTTCGCTCGGTGGAATCAAGGACATGGGCGGGCTGCCCGACTTGCTGTTCGTGATCGATACCAACAAAGAAGACATCGCGATCAAGGAAGCGCGGCGGCTCAACATCCCGGTTGCCGCCGTGGTCGACACCAACTGCGATCCCGACGGCATCACCTTTGTGGTGCCGGGCAATGACGACGCGAGCCGCGCCGTCTCGCTGTACTGCGATCTGATCGCGAAGGCTGCGATCGACGGCATCTCGCGCGCGCAGGGTGGGGCGGGCGTGGACCTCGGCGCACAAGAGCGTCCTGTTGTCGAGGATCTGCCGAAGCCCGTGGAGAAGAGCCTCGGCTTCGAGCCGCTACCCGGTCCGCGCGGCGTCGCCGACGATCTCAAGAAACTGCCCGGCGTCTCGCCGGCGATCGAGAAGCAGCTCCAGGACCTCGGCATTTTCCACTATTCGCAGATTGCCGAATTCAGCCCCGAGGCGGCGCATAACGTCGGCGAAGAGGTTGGTTTACCGGGCCGCGTTCAAGGCTGGGTCGCCAAGGCCAAGGAATTGACGGCCGAATAAACCGCGCGCGGGATTCGTCCCGCGCCAAGGCTTGCCGCCGAAATGGATTTGATGATGGCAAACGTAACTCCACAAATGATCAAGGACCTGCGCGAGCAAACCGGCGCGGGCATGATGGACTGCAAGGGCGCGCTCGGCGAAACCGGCGGCGACATGAACGCCGCCGTCGATCTGCTGCGCAAGAAGGGCCTCGCCAAGGCTGCCAAGAAGGCCAGCCGTGTCGCCGCTGAAGGCCTGATCGGCATTTCGGTCAAGGGCACCAAGGGCGTCGTGGTCGAGGTCAATTCGGAAACCGACTTCGTCGCCCGCAACGATCTTTTCCAGGGCCTGGTCAAAATGATCGCCAACGTCGCGCTCGACGTCGGCACCGACGTCGAGAAGATCAAAGCGGCCAAGGCCGGCTCGCTGACGATTGCGGACTCGCTGTCGGAGACCATCGCCAAGATCGGCGAGAACATGACGCTGCGCCGTGCCGGCGAGCTTTCGGTCGGCAAGGGCACGATCGGAAGCTACGTGCACAGCTCCGTGTCCGACGGCCTCGGCAAGATCGGCGTGCTGGTGGCGCTCGAGTCGACCGGCAAGGCAGACGAGTTGACTGCGCTCGGCCGCTTGGTGGCAATGCACATCGCAGCCTCGAACCCGCAGGCGATCGACGCCGCCGGCTTGTCGGCTGAGACCGTGCAGCGCGAGAAGGATGTGCTGGCTGAGAAGTTCAAGCACCAGGGCAAGCCCGCCAACATGATCGAGAAGATCGTCGAGTCGGGACTGAAGACCTACTACAAGGAGGTCACCCTGCTGGAGCAGCCTTTCGTTCACGACGACAAGAAGAGCGTGAGCCAGGCCTTGAAGGAAGCCGAAGGCAAGGTCGGCGGTCCGATCAAGGTCGCGGGATTTCTGCGCTTCGTGCTGGGTGAAGGCATCGAGAAGCAGGAAAGCGATTTCGCCGCCGAGGTCGCGGCCGCGGGCGGCAAGAGCTGACGGAGGCGCCGGTCCGCGCACGGGGAGGATAAGGATGGCCAAGCCCGCCAAGAGCCGTTCCGCCTACCGCCGCGTGATCGTTAAGGTATCTGGTGAGGCGCTCGCCGGTCCCGGCGGCTCCGGCATTCACCAGCCGACCATCGACCGAATCGCGAAGGATCTCGTCGCCGCGCGCGCTCTCGGCGTCACGCTCGGGGTGGTGGTGGGGGGCGGCAACATTCTCCGCGGCGTGCAGGTGACGGGCAAGGGGCTGTCCCGCCCGACTGCCGATGCGATGGGCATGCTCGCCACCGTGATGAACGCGATGGTGCTCGAGGCGGCAATCGAACGGCTTGGCGTGGCCGCGCGCACCATGTCGGCCTTGGCGATGCCGCAGGTCTGCGAAGTCTATGAGCGGCAGCGCGCTCTGCGTCATCTCGACGAAAACCGCGTCGTGATGTTTGCCGGCGGCACCGGAAATCCATTTTTCACCACCGATACCACGGCGGTGCTGCGCGCCGCCGAAATGGGGTGCGACGCCGTGCTCAAGGCCACCAACGTGGACGGCGTCTATAGCGCCGACCCCAAGAAAGACCCGAAGGCGAAGCGTTACGACACGCTCACGCACAAGGAAGCGATCGACCGCGACCTGAAGATTATGGATGCCACCGCATTCGCGCTTGCCCGCGAAAACAGTACGCCTATCATCGTATTCTCGATCAAGCCGCCGGGCGCCATCGCGGCGGTGTTGCGCGGCAAGGCGCGTGCGACTCTCGTGCGTGCCGGATAGCCCGAGTGGGGCGCCAAAGCGGATGTAAGGAGCGGCCCGTTCTGGCCGCGAGGAGGGGTTCATGGCATCCGACACTTACGACCAGAACGATCTCAAGCGCCGCATGCAGGCCGCAGTGAGCGTCCTCAAGCAGGAGCTCGGTGCGCTTCGCACCGGCCGCGCTTCGGCGCATCTGCTCGATCCGATACACGTCGATGCTTATGGACAAAGCATGGCGCTCAACCAGCTCGCCACCGTCAGCGTGCCGCAACCGCGCATGCTGAGCGTGCAGGTCTGGGACCGCTCGATGGTGCAGGCGGTCGAGAAGGCGATCCTCGCAGCCAATCTGGGATTGACGCCGTCCTCCGAAGGGCAGGTGATTCACCTGCGCATTCCTGAATTGAACGAGGAGCGCCGCAAGGAATTGGCCAAGATCGGGCATAAGTACGCGGAGACCGCGCGCATCGCGGTCCGCAATGTCCGGCGCGACGGCATGGACGTGCTCAAGAAGATGGAGAAAGACCACAAGATCAGTCAGGACGAGCACAAACGCTTCGACGCGGACGTGCAGAAAGTGACCGATCAGGCGATCGCCGACATCAACCAGATGCTGGCCGCCAAAGAAAAGGAAATCATGACGGTATAGCGATGTCCCAGGCCAATGCACCGCTGACTGTTCCGACCGAGCCCTACGACGTGCCCCGTCATGTTGCCATCATCATGGATGGCAACGGCCGTTGGGCCGCCGCGCACGGCTTGCCGCGCTCGGAGGGCCATCGCCGCGGCGTCGAGGCGCTGCGCCGGACGGTGCGGGCCGCCGGCGAAATGGGCATCTCGTATCTCACTATCTTTTCCTTCAGCTCGGAGAATTGGTCGCGTCCGGCCGCGGAGATCCGCGACCTGATGGGCCTGCTGCGCCGCTTCATCCGCAACGATCTCGCGGAGCTTCATCAAAATCGCGTGCGTGTGCGTATGATTGGCGAGCGTGACGATCTCGATCCGGATATCCGGCGTCTCCTAGAGGAGGCCGAGCAGCTCACAAAGGACAACGACCGGCTCACGCTCGTCGTCGCTTTCAACTACGGCGCCCGGCAGGAGATCGCGCGCGCGGCGCGGCGCATCGCGACCGAAGTCGCGGCCGGTGCAATGCAGCCGCAGGACGTGACCGCGGAACTCATCACTCAGAATCTCGACACCGCCGACATGCCCGACCCGGATTTGTTGATCCGCACCAGCGGCGAGCAGCGGCTGTCGAACTTCCTGCTCTGGCAGATGGCCTATAGCGAACTGGTTTTCGTTCCGATCTACTGGCCGGAGTTCGACCGCTCCGTGCTGGAAGGCGCGATTGCCGAGTATTGCCGGCGTGAGCGCCGGTTCGGCGGTCTCGCCGTGCGGGCAGGGTCGTGATTGTGACGGGCATGGATCCGGCTGAACCGTCTGGGACTGCATTGCCAGTCGGGCGCAGCAACCTGGTGACCCGCATCGCGTCCTCGCTGGTGCTGGCGCCGCTCGCGATCGGCGCCGCCTGGTTTGGCGGGATTGTCTTCGCTGCGTTCTGGATGGTTGTGGCGATTTGCGTGATCTGGGAATGGGATACCCTCGTTTGCGCGCACGACAAGCGGCCGGTTCTGACGATCGGCTCGGTGGCGATCATCGGCGCAGGCTTACTGTTGATTCTGGGGCGGACATTGACGCCCATCGCGCTCGTCCTGCTCGGCACGCTCGGTGTCGTCACGCTGGCGTCAAAGGCGCATCGCGCCTGGTGCGTCGGCGGGGTGCTGTACGCCGGCGCTCTGCTGATCGCGCCGGTGCTGCTGCGGCGCGATCCGGCCCATGGATTCGCGGCTCTGGTGTTTTTATTTGCAGTGGTCTGGCTCACCGACATCGTCGCCTATTTCTGCGGCCGCGCGCTGGGCGGCCCGAAACTGATGGCCGCCGTCAGCCCCAAGAAGACGTGGTCTGGCGCCATTGGCGGAACATTGGGCGGCATCGTCGGCGGCATAGCGGTGGCCTCCTACGCCGGCATCACCAATCTCGTTGCGGTCGGCGTGCTTGCGCTGGTGCTCTCGGTCACCTCGCAAGCCGGCGACCTGCTTGAATCCGCGATCAAGCGCCGGTTCGACACCAAGGACGCCAGCAATCTCATTCCCGGCCACGGCGGCGTAATGGACCGGGTGGACGGCTTCGTGATCGCGGCGTTCGTTGCTGCGGTAATTGGATTTGCCCGCGGGGGAGCGGAAACGCCCGCGCAGGGCCTGTTGGTGTGGTGACGACGATGGATGTGCGCAGCGTGACACTGCTCGGCGCGACCGGGTCGATTGGCACCAGCACCATCGATCTCATCAAGCGCAATCCGGGCCGCTACCGGGTCGAGGCGGTTAGCGCTCACACCAACGCCGCGGCGTTGGCGAAGCTCGCCCGCGAGCTCAACGCGCGCTTCGCGGTGGTGTCCGATCCCGCCGCGTTCAAGGACCTCAAGGCGGCTCTGGCCGGCTCGAACATCGAAGCGGGCGCGGGCGATAGCGCGCTTATCGAGGCCGCCGAGCGGCCCGCGGAATGGGTGCTGGCGGCGATCGTGGGTTCGGCCGGGCTCAAGTCGGCGCTCGCCGCCGCGAACCGGGGCGCGACCGTGGCGCTAGCCAACAAGGAGTGCCTGGTCTGCGCGGGCGACCTGTTCATGCGCGCGGCGGCGAAGGCGGGCGCGCGGGTGTTGCCGGTCGATTCCGAGCACAACGCCATCTATCAGGCGCTCAAGGCCGGCCGCGCCGAGGACGTGCATCGCATCGTGCTCACCGCGTCCGGTGGCCCGTTTCGGACCTGGACGATCGAGAAGATGCGCGCGGCAACACGCGAACAGGCGCTTAAGCATCCGAACTGGTCGATGGGAGCCAAGATCACCATCGATTCGGCGACCATGATGAACAAGGGCCTCGAGCTGATCGAGGCGCATCATCTGTTCGGGGTCGGGCCGGACAAGCTCGACGTGCTGGTGCATCCGCAGTCGATCGTCCACGGCCTGGTGGAGTACGTCGACGGGTCGGTGGTCGCACAACTCGGCTCGCACGACATGCGCATTCCGATCGCATATTGCCTGGCCTGGCCGGAGCGTATCGCGGGACCGGCCGCGCGCCTCGATCTCGCACAACTGGCCACGCTGAGCTTCGAGAAGCCCGATCCGGTCCGCTTTCCGGCGCTGGCGATCGCCCGTCGCGCGCTCGAGATCGGCGGCGCAGCGCCCACGATCCTTAACGCCGCCAACGAGGTCGCGGTCGACGCCTTCCTGCATGACCGGCTGAGCTTCACCGGCATCGTCGACCTGGTGTCGGCCACACTGGACGCGGCCGAGCGGCGCGGAGCCGTTAAGGAACCGCAAAATGTCGAAGAAGCGATCGGCGTTGACCTTATGGCAAGGTCGCTGGCGCAAGACGGTTTGCGTGAAATCGCCGCAAAGGCATCATAGAAAGGCCGGCAAGACGGCCTTTGGTCCGGCCGACGATCGGGGTGGGGACGAAAGTCGATGAATTTCAACGTGTTGGATAGCCTTGGCGCGCTCGGAGGCGGCGTCGTTGGCTACCTCATTCCGTTCCTGTTCGTCCTCACGATCGTGGTTTTCTTCCACGAGCTCGGACATTTCCTGGTTGCGCGCTGGAACGGCGTGCGCGTGGTGACGTTTTCTGTCGGTTTTGGGCCGGAATTGCTGGGTTTCACCGACCGGCATGGAACCCGTTGGAAGCTTGCCGCCATCCCACTGGGCGGCTACGTCAAATTTTTTGGGGATGAGAACGCGGCCAGCGTGCCGGATTCGACCGCCGTCTCCAACATGACGGCCGAAGAGCGCCAACACAGCTTTTTCCACAAGACAGTCGGACAGCGCGCCGCGATCGTCGCAGCGGGACCAATCGCCAACTTCATCCTGGCGATTGTGATTTTCGCGTCCGTGTTCACGTTCTACGGCCGGCAATCGTCGTCGGCACGAGTCGACACCGTGCAAGCCGGCTCCGCGGCCGCCGAGGCCGGCTTCCAGCCCGGCGACATCGTGGTCGCGATCGACGGACGCCGCGTCGGCAGCTTCTCCGACATGCAGCGCATCGTCGGCGCCAACGCCGGGCGCACCCTTGAATTCAAGGTCGAACGCGGCGGCGCGCCGGCCACGCTGCGCGCGACACCGGTGCTCAAGCAAGGCAAGGACGGCTTCGGCAACAAGTACTGTCAGGCGATCCTCGGCGTCAGCCGCTCGATGACGCCGGCGGACGTGCAGACCGAAAAAGTCGATCCGTTCACGGCGATTGCGCTGGGCGCGGCGGAAACCTGGTTCATCATCGACCGCACCTTCTCGTACCTGACCGGCATCTTCGCGGGCCGGGAATGCGCCGACCAGCTCGGCGGGCCGATCCGGATCGCCCAGATCTCGGGGCAGGTCGCCAGCATCAGTTTTGCGGCCCTGATGCACCTGACCGCCATGCTCTCCGTGTCGATCGGGCTGCTGAACCTGTTCCCGGTGCCTCTGCTCGATGGCGGGCACCTTCTGTTCTACGGGATCGAGGCTGCGCGTGGGCGCCCGCTGTCCGAACGGGCCCAGGAGATCGGTTTCCGCATTGGGCTCGCCCTGGTGTTGATGTTGATGATTTTTGCAACCTTCAACGACATTATCCACCTCGCCACATCCTAAAGGGTTCCCACAGCAATGAATTTTCTGCGTTTAGAGCCTGTTTTGAGTGGCTTGGTTGTGTTGCGGAGGGCCGAAAAGCCTGTACAAACAGGTGGGGTGGGACACCCCGCGATAACGCCGTTGGAACGTAAAAAAGGGTACAAAAGGGCGCGTTGCGCATGACGTTGCGGTTGCGGCTGTTCAGGGGGTTAAGGCTCGTCGGCCTTATCCTCGGCGGATGTTTTTTAGGTGTTGCGATCTCGTCCGTCGCCACGGTTGACTCTGCTTGGGCTCAGGGCTCTGAGCAGATCGTTGTCCAGGGCAATCGCCGCGTCGAAGCCGAAACCATCCGCTCCTATTTCCGCAGCTCCGGGGGCCGCCTGGACACCGCGGCCACCGACGAGGCGCTCAAGGCGCTTTACGGCACCGGCCTTTTCCAGGATGTGCGCATCACGCCGTCGGGCAACCGGCTGGTCGTGACTGTCGTCGAGAACCCGGTCATCAATCGCGTGGCGTTCGAGGGCAATCTCAAGCTGAAGGACGATCAGCTCCTGCTCGAGCTGCAGACGAAGCCGCGCGGCTCTCTGTCGCGGCCTGCGGTGCAAGCCGACGTGCAGCGTCTCATTGAAATTTACCGGCGCAACGGCCGCTTCGACGTCACCGTCAATCCGAAGATCATCGAGCTGCCGAACAACCGCGTCGACTTGGTGTTTGAGATCAAAGAGGGCGGGAAGACCGGCATCCGCAAGCTCATCTTCGTCGGCAACAACTCGTACTCCGACACCCGTCTGAAGGACGAAATCAAGACGTCGGAGACCATTCCGCTGATCGGGTTCCTGCAGACCCAGGACATCTACGATCCCGATCGCATCGAAACCGACCGCGACCTGTTGCGCCGCTTCTATCTGAAGAAGGGCTACGCCGACATACGCATCGTGTCCGCTGTGGCGGTCTACGATCCAGCGCAGAAGGGCTTCACCGTCACCTTCACCATCGATGAAGGACGGCGCTACCGCTACGGCAAGGTCGAGATCATCTCGCACGTGCCCGCCGTCGACGCCAACTCTCTCTATGGGCGCCTGCGGGCCGCGCCGGGTGGAGTTTACAACGCCGAGGGGACGGAGAAGTCGGTCGAGAACCTCGCCATCGAAGTGGCGCGCCGCGGCTATCCGTTCGCGGTCGTTCGTCCGCGCGGCGACCGCGACGTGGAAAATGCGAGGATCAACATTGCCTTCGTGATCGACGAGGGCCCTCGCGTCTACATCGAGCGGATCAACATCCGCGGCAACACCCGCACGCGCGACTACGTCATCCGGCGCGAGTTCGATATCGCCGAGGGCGACGCCTACAACCGCGCCCTGATCGACCGCGCCGAGCGGCGGCTGAAGAACCTGAACTACTTCAAGATCGTCAAGTTCTCCAACGAACCAGGCTCGGCGTCCGACCGCATCGTCATCAACGTCGATGTCGAAGAGCAGGCGACGGGCGAATTTTCGATCACCGGCGGCTATTCGACTGCCGACGGCTTTCTCGCCGAAGTCAGCGTCGCTGAGCGCAACCTGCTGGGTCACGGCCAGTACGCCAAAGCGTCGGTGCAGTACGGCCAGCGCGCCCGCGGCTTTGAGCTCTCCTATGCCGAGCCGTATTTCATGGGCAATCGTATGCTCGTCGGCGTCGATGTGTTCGCCAGGCAGACGTTGGCCTCCAGCTACTATTCTTATGACAATAAAACGATCGGGGCGGGGGTGCGCGCTGGCTTCCTGCTGACCGAAGAAGTGTCGTTCATGGCGCGCTACAATATCTATCAGCAGGAAATTTCGCTGCCGTACTATCTGAACGACTGCATCTATTCACCCTTCGCACTCGTCAACGGTGGAACCGGCGTGAACCCGACCACCGGATACGCTACCGCTGGCTGTTACACCAACAGCGAATCCAGCCTTGCCGTTCGTAAGGAACTGGCGGCCGGTGCTGTCTTGGTGTCCATGCTGGGCTATACCGCCGTTTACAACACGCTCGACAACAACAGGGCGCCGACCAGCGGCATCGTGCTTGAGTTCAAGCAGGACTTCGCTGGAATTGGCGGCGACGTGAACTTCATCCGCACGACCGGCAGCATGCGCAGCTACTACGAAGTGTTCGCCGATGTGGTGGCGGTCGTTAACTTGCAAGGCGGCCACATCGCCAGCTGGGGCGGCAAGGACCTCCGCATGCTGGATCACTTCCAGATGGGGCCAAATCTCGTTCGCGGTTTCGCGCCGGCCGGTATCGGCCCGCGCGACTTGGCGTCGCCGGCGCAGGATTCCCTCGGCGGCTCCATGTACTGGGGCGCCAGCGTGGAAGCACAATCGCCAATTCCCTACATCCCACGGGACGTCGGCCTGAAGGTTGCCACGTTCGCGGATGTCGGCTCGCTCTGGGACTACAAGGGACCCAAGGTGTACGCCGTGACTGGCGAACAGGTCTCAAGCTGCTATGGCGCCATATGCCCGCTCGACGAGAGCATGCAGGTGCGCGCTTCGGTGGGCGCCGGCTTGATCTGGAATTCGCCATTCGGGCCGCTGCGCTTCGACTACGCGGTCCCGCTCTTGAAGCAGGATCAGGACAGAATTCAACGGTTCCGGTTCGGCGGCGGAACCAAGTTCTAGAGCATGATCCCGAAAAGTGGGAACGGTTTGGTGCAGTGGCATGGCCGAGCCGATGTTCTTCAAGCACAGCGACGGCCTGACGGTTGGCGAGATTGTCGCGCTGACGGGCGCGGTGCCGCGTGACGGCATGCCGCTCGATCATCGCATCACCGACGTCGCGCCGCCCGATCGCGCCGGCCCGGACGATTTGATCTTTCTCGACAAAGAGAAATTTGCCCCCGATCTGGTCACGACGCAGGCCAAGGTCTGCCTGACGCGCGAGCGGCTCACCCATCACGTGCCGCCCAACATCCTTACGCTGCATTGCGCGGAGCCTTATCGCGCGTTTGTCACCGTGACCCGCTCACTGTTTCCAAGTTCGCTGCGGCCGTCGTCGTTATTCGAAGCGACGGGCGTTGCAAGCGGTGCTCACGTGCATTCGACCGCTCGGCTGGAGAACGGCGTTACGATCGATCCCGGCGCGGTGATCGGTCCGCGCGCCGAGATCGGCGCCCGAACGGTGATCGCCGCGGGCGCCTGCGTTGGGCCGGACGTGCGCATCGGCCGCGACTGCGCGATCGGCGCCGGTGCCGCGCTGATCAACGCGCTGATCGGAGATCGCGTCATCATCCATTCCGGCGCGCGGATCGGGCATGACGGCTACGGCTTTACACCGGGCCCGAAGGGCCTGCAGAAAATTCCGCAGGTCGGACGCGTCATCGTTCAGGACGACGTCGAGATTGGCACCAACACCACCATCGATCGCGGCGGCATCCGCGACACCGTGATCGGCGAGGGCAGCAAGATCGACAATCTGGTTCAGATCGGCCATAACGTGACGATCGGCCGGCATTGCATTTTAGCGGGCCACGTCGGAGTTTCCGGCAGCGTAACCATCGGTGATTACGCCGTGCTCGGCGGCAAGGTCGGGATCGCGGATCACGTCATCATCGGCGAGGGCGCGAGCGTTACGGCGGGGAGCGGCGTCATGCATGACATCGGAGCGGGCGAGCGCTGGGGCGGCTATCCTGCGACGACGGCGCGCGAATGGATGCGGGGCGTGGCGATGCTGCGTCGCCTGCTGCGGCACGATCGCGGCAAGGACTCGGGCGGGGACGGAGCATGACCGGCGAAACGCTCGACGTCATGGACATCAAGGAAATTCTGTCCATGCTCCCGCATCGCTATCCGTTCCTGCTGGTCGACCGCGTTACCAATATCCGCGGCGACGAATACGGCGTCGGCATCAAGAATGTGACCATCAACGAACCTCACTTCATGGGCCATTTTCCGAACCAGCCGGTGATGCCCGGGGTGCTTGTGCTGGAAGGCATGGCGCAGACCGGCGGACTTCTCGCCATGAAGTCGCTTGGCCAGACGCAACCGAAGCTTGTGTACTTCCTCACCATCGACAAGGCAAAGTTCCGCAAGCCGGTGATGCCGGGCGATGTACTCGAATACCACATGGAGCGACTCTCCCGGCGGCGGAACATGTGGTGGTATCGCGGCAAAGCGAAGGTGGGTGGCGACGTCGTCGCCGAGGCCGAGCTGGGTGCCATGATCGCCGAGGCCTGAGCGTGCCGCACATCGATCCTACAGCGCGCGTGGCCGACGGTGCGCGGATTGCCGACGATGTCGAGATCGGCCCGTATTGCATTGTCGGTCCTCGGGTCGAATTGAAATCGGGCGTGCGGCTACAGTCTCACGTATCGATCGCCGGCGACACCGTACTCGGCAAGCGCGCAATGGTCTTTCCGTTCGTTTCGCTCGGCACGGCGCCGCAATCGACGGCCTACCGCGGCGAGCCGACCAAGCTGGTGATTGGAGACGATTGCCAATTCCGCGAGGGCGCGACGGTCAGCATTGGAACGGTGCAGGGCGGCGGCATTACGACCATCGGCAATAGCTGCTTCATGATGGCAAGCTCGCACGTTGCGCACGATTGCGTCGTCGGCAACAGCGTGACATTCGCTAACAACGTGGCGCTCGGCGGCCACGTCATTATCGGCGACCATGTGTTTATTGGTGGTCAGTCCGCGGTGCATCAGTTTAATTGGGTCGGCGAGGGCGCGATGATCGGCGGCGTCGCCGGCGTTACCAAGGATGTCATTCCGTTTGGCTTCGCGATGGGCCCGATCCCGGCTTACCTCGCGGGCTTGAACGTGATCGGATTGAAACGCCGCGGCTATTCCCGTTCCGACTTGGAACGCATCCGCCGCGCATACCGCATGCTGTTCCAGGGACCGGGGACCTTTGCGGAGCGCACCAAATCCGCGGCGGCCGAGTTTGCGGGTGACCCGCTGGTCGGAAAGATATTGGATTTCATCCGCGCCAAGCGGCGGCGCCAGTTGATGATGGCCGAACTGGAAAAGGCCGGCGCAAGCGACGAGATATGAGCGCTGAAACCCCGACCGCAGTTGCGAACGCCGGGCCGCTGGCGGTGGTCTGCGGCGGCGGCAGCCTTCCTGTCGAGGTGGCCCGTGCGGCGCAGCGGCAAGGCCGCCGCGTGGTGTTGCTGGCGTTGCGCGGATCGGCGGATCCGCATTTCGTCGCGGCATTTCCGCACCATTGGGTCGGACTTGGCCAGTTCGGCCATGCCTGTCGTCACGCCAGGGCCGAAAGCTGCCGCGACATCGTGATGATCGGCAGCCTGGTGCGGCCTCATGTCCGCGACCTACGGCTCGATTTCTTCACCCTGCGGATGCTGCCGCGCGTGATCCGGGCCTTCCAAAGCGGCGACGACCACCTGCTGTCGAGCATCGCCAAGATGTTCGAGGAGCAGGGATTTCGCGTGCTCGGCGCCCACGAGGTTGCCCCGGAGATTCTGATGCCTCACGGCGCGTTGGGGAGCCGCCAGCCGAGCGAAATCGACCGGCGCGACATCCAGCGCGGGTTTGCCCTGCTTCGCGCGACCGGGCCATTCGACGTTGGCCAGGCCGTGATCGTTTCCGACAACCGCGTGTTGGCAATCGAGGCCGCGGACGGCACGGATCTGATGCTGGAGCGGCTGGCCGAGTTGCGCGGCCAGGGCCGCGTCCAGGCTCGGCAAGGGGGCGGCGTGCTGGTCAAGGCGCCGAAGCCGATGCAGGACCGGCGGATCGACCTGCCGTCGGTGGGGCCGCGCACCGTGGAAGGCGTGGCCCGTGCGGGCCTTGCCGGCATCGCTGTTGCGGCCGGCAGCGCCATCGTGGCGGAGCCGGGCCGCATCGCCGCCGTTGCCGATCGCGCCCATGTCTTCGTCGTCGGCGTTGCCGCTGATGGGCCGCCTTCATGACCGGCAGCCCGTCCGGCGACACCAAGATATTCCTGGTCGGCGTCGAGGAATCCGGCGATCAGCTCGGTGCGGCGCTGATGCGCGCGTTGCGGCAGCGGCTGGGGCAGCGTGTCCTATTCTCCGGCGTGGGCGGCCGCCGCATGGCGGCTGAAGGTCTCTCGAGCCTGCATTCGACCGACGATTTCTCGATCATGGGTGTCTCCCAAATTCCGCGCCGGGCGCCGGCGATGATTGGGCACCTGCGCCGGACGTTGCGCGCGTTGCGCGAACAGCGGCCTCATGCGCTCGTGGTCATCGACAGCCCGGGCTATTCAATGTGGGTGGCGGCCTACGCCCGCCGCGCCGATCCCGCGCTAAAAATCATCGACTACGTCTCGCCGTCGGTCTGGGCCTGGCGGCCGGGGCGCGCGCGCTCGATGCGGCGCTATGTCGATCACATCCTGGCGCTGCTGCCGTTCGAACCCGATGTCCATCTCCGGCTCGGCGGCCCGCCATGCAGCTACGTCGGACATCCGATCATCGAGCAGATTGCGCAGTTTCGTCCCAGCGCCGACGAGGCGCGGCGGCGTGAGGCCGCGCCTCCCGTCGTCGTGATGCTGCCGGGCAGCCGCAGCGGCGAGATTGCGCAGATGACCGCAACGTTCGGCGAAACGATCGGCCGTGTCCGCCACCGGGTCGGTCCGCTGGATGTGGTGGTCCCGATTGCACCGCATCACCTGGATCGCATCACCGCAGCGACCGCATCCTGGGCGGTCAAGCCCCGCATCGTCACCGAGCAGGCCGACAAGCAGGCGGCGTTCCGGATGGCCCGCGCGGCGCTGGCCAAGTCGGGAACCGTCACGCTGGAGCTTGCGCTCGCCGGCGTGCCGATGGTCGTGGCCTACAAGGTGCCGGCGATCGACGCTGTGGTGTTCCGGCGCTTTGTCAGCGTACCCTCGGTCGTGCTGGCCAATCTGGTGATCGGGGAGAACGTGGTGCCGGAGCTGCTGCAGGAGGACTGCACGCCAGAGCGGCTCACGGATGCGCTCGTCGCGGTGCTGGGGGATACGGCGGAACGCCAGCGCCAAGTCGAGGCGTTCGCCAAGCTCGACGGCATCATGCAAATCGGCGCGGCGGCGCCGGCTTCACGCGCGGCCGACATCGTGCTCGGCGAAATCAACCGGCCCTGAACAAAAAGGGCGCCATCGGCGCCCTTTGCCGGCTTTGAAGCCCGGATTACTTCCGCCTTGAGATCGGCACGTAATCGCGCCGCGGCGCGCCGGTGTAGAGCTGGCGGGGCCGGCCGATGCGCTGGCCAGGATCTTCGATCATCTCCTTCCACTGCGCAATCCAGCCGACCGCGCGCGCCAGCGCGAAAAGCACGGTGAACATGGTGGTCGGGAAGCCCATCGCCTTGAGTGTGATGCCCGAATAAAAGTCGACGTTCGGGTAGAGCTTCTTCTCGATGAAGTATTCGTCGTGCAGCGCGACCTTTTCGAGCTCCAGCGCTACCTGGAGAAGCGGGTCGTCGCGGTGGCCCAGCTCGCTCAGCACCTCGTGCGCGGTCTTCTGCATGATCTTGGCCCGCGGATCGTAGTTCTTATAGACGCGGTGCCCGAAGCCCATCAGGCGGAAGCCTGAGTTCTTGTCTTTCGCACGCTTGACGAACTCAGGCACCCGCTCGACCGTCCCGATCTCGCCCAGCATCTTGAGCGCCGCTTCGTTGGCGCCGCCATGCGCGGGCCCCCACAGCGCGGCGATGCCGGCGGCCACGCAGGCGAACGGGTTGGCGCCGGTCGAACCGGCCAGCCGCACCGTCGAGGTCGACGCGTTCTGCTCATGGTCCGCGTGCAGGATGAAGATGCGGTCCATCGCGCGCGCCAGCACCGGGTTCGGCTTGTACTCCTCGGCCGGCACCGCAAAGCACATACGCAGGAAGTTGGTCGCGTAATCGAGATGATTCAGCGGATACACAAACGGCTGGCCGATTGAATACTTGTAGGCCATCGCGGCGAGTGTTGGCATCTTCGCGATCATGCGAATCGAGGCCACCATGCGCTGGTGCGGATCCGAAATGTCGGTGGAGTCGTGATAAAACGCCGACAGCGCGCCGACGCTTCCGGTCATCACCGCCATCGGATGAGCGTCGCGACGAAAGCCCTGGAAGAACCGGCTCATCTGTTCGTGAACCATCGTGTGGCGGTTCACCCGGTAGTCGAAATCAGACTTTTGGATCGCCGTCGGCAGCTCGCCGTAAAGCAGCAGGTAGCAGGTTTCGAGAAAGTCGCCGTGCTCGGCCAGTTCCTCGATCGGAACGCCGCGATAGAGTAGGATGCCTTCATCGCCGTCGATGAAGGTGATCTTGGATTCGCAGGCCGCCGTCGATGTGAAGCCCGGGTCGAAGGTGAACATCCCGGTCTCGGCGTAGAACTTGCCGATATCCATCACGTCGGGACCGATCGAGCCTGGATAGATCGGGAAGGACCAGTTCTTGTCGCCGACCGTGATCTTGCCGGTCTTGATGTTGGCCCCGGACTTGTCGTTCATGCTCGAGCCCTCAAACAGCGGAAAACGCCCAGATTTTGCGTAGCCCATCCATGTGTGCACTGCAAGATATGGCGCCGGCGGGTGGGCCTTTCCAAGGCGGCTATGCCGCCCATTGGCGGTGACGCCGGCCTAGGCCTGATCCCGCAGCCGCGCCAGGCTCTCGTCTTTGCCCAGCACCGCCAGCACATCGAAAATGGGGGGTGAGGTGGTGCGTCCGGTCAGCGCCGCCCGCAGCGGTTGGGCGACCGCGCCGAGCTTGATGCCCTTGGCCTCGGCGAAGGAGCGGACATCCGCCTCGGTCGAGGCCGCGCTCCATTCGGTATTGGCCTCGAGCTGCCGCAGCAGCGTGCCGATCATGCCGCGCGCGTCCGCCGTGAGCTGGGCGTCGGCGCTGGCATCGAGCGCCAGCGGCCGGTCGGCCCACAGAAAGCCTGCTGCATCAATCAGCTCGATCAGGGTCTTCGCCCTATCTTTGAGCGCCGGCATGGCGGCCATGAGCCTTTGTCGAATCTCCGGCGTAAGCTTTTTTGCGATGACCGTCCCTTGCGGCAGGTGCGGCAGCAGCCGCTCCAATGCTGCGACCAGATCGGCGTCGGCGCTGGTCCGCATGTAGTGGCCGTTGAGGCTTTCCAGCTTGGCGAAATCGAAGCGCGCCGGCGAGCGACCGATCTGCGGCAGATCGAATGCCGCGATCATCTCAGCGGTCGAGAAGATCTCCTGGTCGCCATGCGACCAGCCAAGCCGCACCAGATAGTTGCGCATCGCGGCGGGCAGGTAACCCAGCGCGCGGTAGGCGTCGACGCCGAGCGCGCCGTGGCGCTTCGACAGCTTAGAGCCGTCGGGACCGTGGATCAGCGGAATGTGCGCCATCACCGGAACGGTCCAGCCAAGCGCATCGTAAATCTGCTTTTGCCGCGCGGCGTTGTTGAGATGGTCGTCGCCGCGGATGATATGGGTCACCGCCATGTCGTGGTCGTCGACCACCACGGCGAGCATGTAGGTCGGCGTGCCGTCGGAGCGCAGCAGCACGAAGTCGTCGAGGTTCTCGTTTTGCCAGGAGACGCGGCCCTGGACCTGGTCCTCGATGATGGTCTCGCCGATAACCGGCGCCTTGATACGGATCGCAGGCCTGGACCCGGGGCGCGCGTCGGATGGATCGCGATCGCGCCAGCGGCCGTCGTAGAGCCGGGTCTTGCCCTCGGCGCGCGCCTTCTCCCGCATCGCCGTGAGCTCATCGGGGGTCGCGTAGCAGCGGTAAGCCTTGCCGCTGTCGAGCAGTTGCTGGACCACCTCCTGGTGTCGCGCCACGCGGGAAAACTGATAGACGGTGTCGCCGTCCCAATCGAGCCCGAGCCAGGTGAGCCCGTCGAGGATGGCGTCGATCGCCTCCTTGGTGGATCGCTCGCGGTCAGTGTCCTCGATCCGCAACAGCATCTTGCCGCCGCGGCCTCGCGCGTACAGCCAATTGAAGAGCGCGGTGCGTCCCCCGCCAATGTGGAGGAATCCGGTCGGCGAGGGGGCGAAGCGGGTGACGACGGGCGCGGTCATGTCGGGCAAGCAATCGGCATTGGGAGCGTCAATAGCGCGGAACCGTGTAGCACGAAAGATGCGGGCTTGGCTCTCACGCCTGGATTTGCCACATAGGCGCCAGCAAGGACGGACCCATGGCGGACGGCAATACGGCGGCGGCGGAGGCGGGGCGCGACTTCATCCGCGACATCGTCCAGGCCGATCTCGACGCCAAGCGCCATTCCGCGGTGGTGACCCGCTTTCCGCCCGAGCCGAACGGCTACCTCCACATCGGCCATGCCAAGTCGATCTGCCTGAATTTCGGCATCGCCGAGGAGTTCGGCGGGCGCTGCCACCTGCGCTTCGACGACACCAACCCGACCCGGGAAGAGCAGGAATACATCGAAGCGATCGAACGCGACGTGCGCTGGCTCGGCTTCGATTGGGGCCAGCACCTCTATCACGCCTCGGACTATTTCGAGCGGCTCTACGAATGGGCCGAGCACCTGATCGGCACCGGCGATGCCTATGTCGACGACCAGTCCCAGGAGGAGATGCGGGTTGCGCGCGGGACGCTGACCGAGCCTGGCAGGAACAGCCCGTTCCGCGATCGCCCGCCTGAGGAAAATCTCGACCTGTTCCGCCGCATGAAGGCCGGCGAATTCCAGAACGGCGCGCGCGTGCTGCGGGCGAAGATCGACATGGCCGCCGGCAACATCAACCTGCGTGACCCCGTGCTCTATCGCATCCTGCATGCGCATCATCCGCGCACCGGTGACGCCTGGTGCATCTATCCGAGCTACGACTACGCCCATGGCCAGTCGGATGCCATCGAAGGCATCACTCACTCGATCTGCACGCTGGAATTCGAGGACCACCGGCCGCTC
>JBEVIJ010000186.1:0-10578 GCA_040510745.1 Xanthobacteraceae bacterium | reverse complement strand
CTTGAGATTGCGCTCGCCGGTCACCGCGTCGACCAGCGTGAGCACGACCTCGATGGCGAATTCGCCGCCGAGGGCTTTGTCCGTGGAAAAGGTCTGCAGAATTGGGCTCACGTCGGCGAGGCCGCTGGTCTCGATCAGGATCCGGTCGAAATGCGGAATCTTGCCGCGCTCCCGGTCGGCCACGAGATTGCGCAGCGCGATCTGCAAGTCCGAGCGTGTGTTGCAGCAGATGCAGCCGTTGCCGAGCAGGGTGATCTCGTCGGTGCTGGTTCGCAGCAGTGCGTCGTCGATGCCGACCGAGCCGAACTCGTTGATGATGAGCGCGGTGTTGCGACCCTCGGGCGTGCCGAGGAAGCGCCGCACCAGCGTCGTTTTCCCCGCGCCAAGGAAGCCGGTGACGCTCGTCACCGGCACCCGTGATCCGCGCTCGCGCTTTTGCCGCCGGCCGAAGCGGCCCGCTCCGGCCGACGGGAAAAGGCTGAGGACGATGTCGCTCAGAAATCCATCTCCAGGCAGTACAGGCCGCCGACGTGGCGGTCGACGCAGTACACGATCTCGCGCTCATCGACGAACACGTCGTTGATCTGAGTGGTCCCGGTCGGCGCGCCGGGAGCCGCCGGCGGCACGAAGGTCGCGACCGCCTGCGGCTGGTACGGATTGGAAATGTCGTAGGCGCGAAGCCCGCCGTTGAAGAACGTGCCCAGCACGATTTGGTCGTTCTGCCAGCAGGTCGGCAACGGCACGTTCTCGTGGATGTTGTGAGCCCCGAACCGGCCGCGCGAGGCATAGGCCTTGTGGTCGGGCAGCGGACAAGTCGAGATCGGCACGAGGTTGGTCTCATCGCGCGCATCGAGGATCCAGACCAGCTTCGGCCAGTCCTTGGCGTTGTTCTCGGTCGACTCGTCGGTCACCAGCATCAGGCCGCGGTCGAACAGCGGCACCACGGTGTGCATGAACCCAGTGTAAGGCGGCGAGTTGGTCCACGATGAGATGCGCTTCGGGCTCGACTTGTCGGAGATGTCGAGCACGTGCATGCCGCCATCGATGTAGGCGAGGTAGCAGCGGTCCGGCCGCTGTGGATAGACGTTGCAGTTGTGGGCACGGTAGCCCTTGTCGAGCGCGTGACGCGGCGGCGGCGGCGCGTTGTCGCCCTGCTTGGTGCCCGGCATGTGCCAGCGGCCAACCTCGACCGGCTTCGATGGGTTGCGCACGTCGATGCAGCGGTAGAACTGATCGTCCAGCGGGTGGGAGGGAATGAAGTCCGGCGCGCTCGACGCCATGTGAACGTATTCGCCGTCGCAGAACCAGAGCTGGTGCACGCCGCGGGAATGCTCGCCCGAGCAGTCGAAGAAAGACACCGAGCGCGGTTTCTCCGGGTTGGAGATGTCGAAAATCTCCATGCCGGCCGGCTTCATGTTCTTCTGCTTGGTCTGGTAGGCGACCGCCATCAGGTTGCCGCAGGTCTCCAGCGAGTTCGAGCGGACATCGTTATGCGGCAGGTCGGTCTGGCAGACCACCTTCGGCTTGCGCGGATCGGACACGTCTACCGCGGTGAAGTTTTTCGGCGCGCTCTCATGCGCCAGCCACATAATGCGGCGGCCGTCGGGGGCGATCTGCACCGACATGCCTTCGCCCATGCCGCCGAAGCCTTGCAGCAGATTGTGGGACAGAAGCTTGAAATTCCAGGTGACGACGCCGTTTGCGCCGCTCTTCGCGCTGCGCTTTGCCGCCGGCGCGCTCACCTTCTTCGAAGGCTTCGCGACCTTCTTCTTGGCAACGACTTTCTTGGCAACTTTCTTTTTGGCCGCCTTCTTGGCGGAAGGCTTTTTCTTAGACCGTTTCATAACACTCTCCATGCAAGGGGATCGGACCGCGGATAAGAACGTTTAGCGCGTTTCAGAAGGTGAGGGGAGGCCCCAAAATACAGAGCCGGCGCGCTAACGCCGGCACTGTCATATCCTCAAACCCGTTGCGCTCAGGCGCTGGCCTTCGACCAGAAGTCCGGACGCAGCGCCTTCTTCCAATCCGGGATCGCCGCGATCTTCTTTTCGCGCAACAGCACCTCGGCCTCCCGCTGCATGTAGGCTTCAAGGCCGGGCGGCCAGCCGGGGGCGACGTCGACGGTGCCCAGCGCCTTTTTGAACACGTCCTTGGACATGCTGTAGCCCTTGGACGTAAAGAACGCGTAGATCGTCTCCGACACCTTCTCCGGGTTTTTCTTGAATTCTGCGCCGACCTCGCGCCACGCTTGCAGATAAGACACGATCACGGCCGGGTTCTTTTCCACGAAGTCCGGCGTCGCCGCCATGAACACCGGGATCGAATCGATGCTGGAGTAGTCCATGATCGTGGTGGCGATGCCGTCCGCCTCGGCGATCGTGTTGTAGGGCTCGGTGTTGACCATGGCGTCCACGGTCTTGCCCGACATGGCGGCGATCATGTCGTTCACGTTCATCCGCACCTCTTGATAGGTGCCTTTCGGCAGGCCGTGCTTCGGGGCGAGCTGATCGACGAAAATGTTGCCGAGCGACGATCCGGTCTGGTTGGCAATCTTCTTGCCCTTGAGGTCCTCGATCCGGGTGATATTGAGATCCTTGCGCGACATCACCCGCGCGGTGCGGCCGACGGTCTCGACCACCACCAGCCCCACCAGGCCGCCCTTGTCATGCCCGATGATGAAGGACTGGCCGGCGTAGGTGCCGAGGTCGACCTGGCGCGCCACCATCTGCTGCATGGTGAGATTGCCGGACGGCACGCCGAATTCCTCAAACTTCAGGCCGCGCTTCTCGAGCAAGCCGGAGCGCAACAGGTAATAAGTGGGCATGCCCCACATGTTGGTCTGGTAGCCCTGGCGGATCGTGACGCCGGCCTGCGCGGCCGCGTACTGGTTGAGCGCCAGAACCAGCGCAGATGCACCGGTTCCAACGAGGGTCTGACGACGCGTGATTCCACTGGTCATTGCTCTCCTCCGTCGAATGCTTGTTTTGGCTGTTGATGCGATTGGATGCTTCCGGACGTGTCGGGTCAAGGCCGCTAGGCGTGCGTCTCCTGACCGAGATGTCGCAGCAATTGCTTCTGGTAGTCGAGAAACTCGACGCTGAGCGGGTCGCGCGGCCGCTGCAATGCGATCGGCACTTCGACTTTGACTGTGCCGGGGTGCGGCGTCATCACCACCACGCGGTCGGCGAGATAGACCGCCTCGGCGACGTTGTGCGTGACGTAGATCACGGTCTTGCGCGTCTCGCGCCAGACTTCGGCCAGCAGCCGCTGCATGTCATCGCGCGTCAGCGCATCGAGCGCGGCGAACGGCTCGTCCATCAGCAGCACCGCCGGGTTGTAGGCCAGGGCGCGGGCGATCGCGACGCGCTGCTGCATGCCGCCCGACAGATGATGCGGGTACGATTCGCAGAACTTGTCGAGCTTGACCAGCGAGAGCTGCTTGCGGGCGATCCGCTCGCGCTCTTCCTTGCCGATGCCCTTCATCTCCAGGCCGAACGCGACGTTGCCGAGCGCGGTGCGCCACGGAAAGAGTTGCGCGAAATCCTGGAAAACCACGCCGCGGTCCATGCCGTGGCCGGTCACCGCCTTGCCGGCGATCTTGATCTCGCCGCCGGTGGGGCTCAGGAAGCCTGCGATGATGTTGAGCAGCGTCGACTTTCCACATCCGGACGGGCCGACGATGCAGAGGAACTCCGACTGGTCGATGTTGAAGCTGGCCTTGTTGACGCCCGCCACCTGGCCGGCCGGCGTGTCATAGACCAGCGAAACGTCCTTGATTTCGATGTGGGGCATTCCGTTCCCTGCGTCCTTTTTGTTGGGGCCAGTATGCCCTTTTTTCATGGAAATCCGACAGCCCATTGGTGTCGCAGGCGCCGGTTTGGGTGTACGGTCCTGCGAAACCGGTCAGTGGGCAGGGAGCGGCCAAGGAGTTTTCGATGAATCACCACGCATCGAGCGACACGATCACCAGCCAGATGTCGCTGTCGGAGCGCGCCGATCATCTTGAAGAGCAGATGATGCACGAGCTCGACCGCGTGATCACCAAGTCGGTGTTCAGTCATCTGACCGACGGCAAGGTGGAGATGGAAGGCGGCGCCGCGCTGCAGGCCAAGTATCCCGGCAAGTACTTCAACATGGGCCCCGATCCCCGGCTGCCGCCGATGCCGGAAAAGCCGACGCTGCTGGACTATTTCAAGAACCGCTTCGCCTCGACCAACCATCTTGTGCAGAGCGCAGCTCTCGCGCTGAAGAACGGCCACAGCGAGAAGGTCGTGCTGGCGTGCCTGCTGCACGATATCGCGGTGGTGGGCTTCATCCGCTGCGACCACGGCTATTGGGGCGCCCAGATGATCGCGCCCTACGTCGATGAGGAGGTCAGCGAAGGCATCCGGATGCACCAGGCGCTGCGCTTCTTCCCGGACGAGTCGGTCGGCTACGGCTATCCCGACATGTATCGCAAGTACTTCGGCGAAGACTATCAGCCGGAGCCTTACATCGTCGAGGAATACAAGCGCGCGCGCAACAGCAAGCACTACATGACGGCGCGGCTGATCTGCGTGAACGACGTCTATGCGTTCGATCCCAACGTCAAGGTCGATCTCGATTCTTTCGAGGACGTCATTGGCCGCAACTTCAGGCAGCCCAAGGAAGGCCTCGGCCTCGACCACAGCCCGTCGGCGCACATGTGGCGCACCATCCTGTGGCCGACACGGTTCCTGTAATCGTATTTGGAAGTTTGTAACGGATGTCTGCTCTCGCGGAACTTGACCGCAGTAACGTCGTCGACATCGATCTCGGCAGCGCCGAATTCAAAGCCAACGCCCACCGCCACATGGCGGATTGGGCGCGTCGGCCGCCGTTCTATGTGCTTGGCCAAGGCCAGCCGCAGGTCGTCGTCGGGCGCTATGCCGACGTGCACAAGGTGTTCTCCGACACCGAGACCTTCGCCTCCGAGATGCCACGCGGCCCCGGCTGGGAGCAGTTCAACAAGATCATGGACGCGCAGTTCGTCACCCAGATGGACGGCGCGCAGCACGCCCGCGTCCGCCGCCTCCTGATGCCCGCGTTTTCGTCGCGGCGGATCGAGCAGCTCCAGCAGAGCATCACGAAAATCGTTGATGGCATGCTGAACCGCATCGAGGCGAACGGTCCCGCCTTTGACGGTATGAAGGACTATGGCGCGCATCTCGTTGTCGATGCCTTGCTCAGCGCCATGACGGACATGGATGACCGCCGCAAGGCTGTTTTCACCTCGTTCCACGATCTGATTCCGGGCACCACCTACGTCAAGCCGGGCGAGCCGTGGTCGCAGGAGTTGCGGCAAGCATTCGATCGCACCATGGACGAAATCAGGGTGCTGATCGAGGAGCGGCGCGTCAGCCCGCGCCAGGACTTCATCAGCGACCTCGTCAACGCGCGCGACGCCGGCGATAAGCTCAGCGACCGCGAGCTGTTCGACCAGATTTTCGGCATCTGCGGCGCGTCGTTGTCGGCCACCAGCCGCGCCGCCGGCGGAGCGCTCTATCTGCTCTATACGCACGACGACGCGCGCAACGAGCTGATCGGCAACCCTTCGCTGATCCCGGAGGCGATCGAGGAGTGCCTGCGGCTCGGCAGCAACGGCTATTTCACCTTTCCGCGCATTGCCACCCGGGATACCGAGGTGGGTGGCACGCGCATCTTCAAGGGCATGGTGGTGCGGCCGTCGCCGCTCGCGCCGAACTACGATCCGGACGTGTTCCCCGATCCGCTCCGCTTTGACATCCACCGCAAGCCGAAGCGGATCCTTTCCTTCGGCGCGGGTCCGCACCATTGCGTCGGCAACATCCTTGGCCGCACCACCATCACCATCGCAATCACGCGGCTGTTGGCGCGCTTTCCGGTGGCGCACATCAGTGATCCTGATTTCACGCCGGTCTATGGCGGATCGGTGGGCGAGCTGCGGCTGGAAAGCCTGCCGATGCTTATTTAGTAGGGGCGATCACCCATGATGCTTCGTATCGTTCGAATTGCGTTCGCGTTAGCCGCCTTGTTGACGGCGCAGACCCTGGTCTCCGCGCAGACCTATCCAACCCGCCCCGTGGTCATGGTGGTGCCGTTTGCCGCCGGCGGCGCGTTCGACGTCATGGGCCGCATCCTCGCGGTACGCATGAGCGAGCTGCTGGGCCAGCAAGTGGTGGTCGAGAACACCACCGGCGCCGGCGGCATAGTCGGCACGATGAGGGTGATGAACGCCGCGCCCGACGGCTACACGTTCCTGTTCGGCAGCGTCGGCACCCACGCCTACAATCCGACCATGTACAAGAACATCCGCTATAACGCCGCGACCGATTTCGCACCGGTCACGCTGTTCGCTGACCAGCCGATGACGCTGTCGGCGCGCAAGGACTTTCCAGCCAGCACCATGCCGGAATTCGCGGCGCACCTGAAAGCCAACGCCGCGAAGCTGCAATACGGCTCGGCCGGCGCCGGGTCGACCACGCATCTCGCGTGCTCGCTGGTGAACTCCACCATCGGCGTCAACGTCACGCACGTCCCCTATCGCGGCTCGGCGCCGGCCTCGAACGACCTGATCGGCGGGCAGATCGACTACATGTGCAACAACATCGGGAGCGCGACACCGCTGATCAAGGGCGGCAAGGTGAAGGCGATCGCCAACCTGTCCGGCACGCGCTCGCCGCTGATGCCGGAGCTTGCGACCGCGCGGGAGCAGGGCCTCAAGGACTTCGAGATATCCACCTGGAACGCAATCTTCTTGCCGAAGGGCACGCCGGCCGCAATCGTCAAGCGGCTGGGCGATGTCACCAACGAGGCGATGGACACGCCGGCCACCAAGGCCCGGATGCAGGACATCGGCGTCGATGGCATCGCGCCGGGCCGACGGTCGCCGGAGTATCTGGCCAGGTTCGTGGCCGACGAGATCGCGCGGTGGGCCGGCCCCATCAAGGATGCCGGGCTGCAGGTGGATTAAGCCCGCACGTCGATGCGCTGCGACACCCACGTGCATATCGTCGGCTCCGCCGACCGCTACCCGCAGGTGGCGGAGCGGACCTACCTCGCCGGGCCGGCGCCGCTCGATGAATTGAAGCGCCGCGGCGCGCGCCATGGCATCACGCGCTTCGTGATCGTGCAGCCGAGCTTCTACGGCTTCGACAATTCGGCGACGCTCGACGCGCTCGATGAATTGGCCGGAAATGGCCGCGGCGTCGCGGTGATCGATCCCAGCACCACGCCGGACGCAACGCTCGCCGACATGCATCGGCGCGGCATTCGCGGACTGCGCATCAATCTGTACAGCCCGCTCGCAGCGGACAGGCGGATGGACGACAGCTTCGCCGCAACCGCCGCCGTGGCGAAGAAGATGAACTGGCACATCCAGGTGGTCGCGCCGCTGCCGGTGCTGCTGAAGAGCGAAAGCTTGCTGGCAAGCTCTCCAGCGCCGATCGTGATCGACCACTACGGCGTTTACGGCAAGGCGCGGCCGGAAAGCGAAGCGGGAACCCGCCTGCTGCAATTGCTGCGGCACCCGCACGTCTGGATGAAATTATCGGCGCCATACTGCCTCGACGACGGCCAGATGAGGACCAAGCCGGACAGCGAATGGGTGGCGGAACTCTACGCCGCCGCGCCGCCGCGCTGCCTATGGGGCAGCGACTGGCCACATCCTCCAGCCGCGGATGCGCACCGGGGCGCGGCGAACGGCGCGCCCTATCGCGATCTGTCCTACGACGCGTTGGTGAACGACTTCATCGCGGCGCTGCCGTCGCCGAGGCTCGCGGATCGGATCATGCGCGACAACCCGGCGCGACTCTACGGATTCTAAGCCCTGGACAGCGCACGCTCTCTCACTAGAGTCCGCGCAGGAGGAAACATGTTCCTGTCATTTCGCGCCGCCGCTGCCGCCGTCCTCACGCTGGCGCTGACCGCTTTCGCAAGCGCGCAATCCTATCCGACCCAGACGGTGCGAATCGTGGTGGCCTATGCGCCGGGTGGAACCGGAGACATTGTCGCGCGGCTGATCGCAGTGCCGCTCGCCGCCGCGCTCGGCCAGAACGTCGTGGTCGAGAACCGCGCCGGCGCAACCGGCGCGATCGGCACGCAATCGGTGGTCCAGGCGACGCCGGACGGCCATACTCTGCTGCTTGGCCAGACCGGCGAGATCTCGATCAATCAGCATTGGATCAAGGGCCTCAACTACGACGCGGAAAAGGACCTGCAGCCAATTGCGCTTGCCTCCGTGGTGCCGCTCGCGCTGGTCGTGTCGAGCAAAGCGCCGTACTCGACCATGGACGAGATGGCTAAGGCGCTGGCCGACAAGCGGCCCGTCACCTTCGCCTCCGCCGGAACCGGCACGCCCGGCCACTTCGCCGGCGAATTCCTCAAGCTTCGCACCAAGGCCAACCTCACCCACGTGCCATACAAGGGCGCGGGACCCGCGCTGAACGATCTGCTCGGCGGCCACGTCGACATGTATTTCTCCGGCTTCCCGGCCGCCGCGCCGCACGTCAAAGCCGGCACCATGAAAATTCTCGCGGTGTCGTCCGCGACGCGCTCGTCGGCCGCGCCGCAAATCCCGACGGTGGGCGAGGCGATCGGTGACAAGAGCTTCGATCTCACGCTCTGGCAGGGCTTCTTCGCCCCGAAGGCTACGCCGAAGCCGGTCGTCGACCGGCTGCACACCGAAATCAGCCGCATCCTCGCTTCGCCGGACATGCAGATGCGGCTGCGCGACGCCGGCGCCGACGTGCGGATGATGTCGGCGGCGCAGTTCGCCGACTTCACCCGCGTCGAGAGCAACAAGTACCGTCAGATCATCAAGGACTCCGGCGTGAAGCCGGAGTGAGGCGGATGCCGCCGCCGCATGCAATGCTGGCTAGCCGCCGAGGTGCGCTGCGGCTTTAATGCGCGGCGTCAACGGAAGGGAAGGCCATGCGCAGCAGCACCGACAAGATCCTTACCACCCACACCGGCAGCCTGCCGCGCCCGGGGAAGGTCGTGGAGCTGTTGCTCGCCGAAAAGGACAAGCCCGGCGCGAGCCGCGCGGCGCTCGACGCCGCGGTCGATGACGCGGTCGCGGGGGTGGTGAAGAAGCAGATTGAGGCCGGCATCGACGTCATCAACGATGGCGAGCAGGGCCGCACCGACTACACCGTTCACGTGCTTGACCGTCTCACCGGCTTCGAGGGCAAGTCGACGCCGCAGCTCGGCACCGGCGAGCCGGAATTTCCCGAGCTCGCCGCGATCCTCAGCCAGTTCGCGACGCCGTTCCAGCATCGTCCGGCCTGCTCGGGTCCGGTGGCGTGGAAGGACTGGCCGGCGGCGCAGGCCGACATCGCGCGCGCCAAGGCGGCGATGCAAAAGTCCGGCGCGGCGGAATATTTCATGACGTCGCCGTCGCCGGGCCAGATCGCGCGCTATCTGAAGAACCATTATTACAAGACCGACGAGGAATACCTGTTCGCGCTGGCCGGTGTGATGGCCAAGGAATACCGCGCCATCGTCGATGCCGGGTTTATCCTGCAGCTCGATTGTCCCGACCTCGCGATGTCCTACGCGCTCTATCCCGGCATCAGCATTCCGGACTACCGCAAGATCATCGAGAAGAACGTCGAGGCGCTCAACGAGTCGGTGAAGGGCCTGCCGCCGGACCGCATGCGCATGCACGTCTGCTGGGGTTCGACACTGGGTCCGCACCACGGCGACATCGAGATCAAGGAGATCGCCGACATCTTGTTGAAGGGCCGGCCGCAGGCGGTGTCGTTCCCGGGCGCCAATCCGCGTCACGGCCACGAGTGGAAGGTCTGGAAGGATGTGAAATTGCCGGACGGCAAGATCATCATTCCGGGCGTCATCGATTCCACTTCGAACTTCGTCGAGCACCCCGAACTGGTGGCGGATCGCATCACCCAATACTCGCGGGTTGCCGGCAAGGAGAACGTCATCGCCGGCGTCGACTGCGGCTTCGGCACGTTCGCCGGACGGGTCCAGGTCGACACCAAGATCGTCTGGATGAAGCTCGCCTCGCTGGCGCAAGGCGCCGCGATGGCGTCGGAGCGCCTTTAGTACGGCAAAAAGAGATGAGGCCCTTCCGCCTGCGCGCAGGCCTGATGTAGCGTTTCCCTGAAGCTGCCAGCGGGAGTGCCGAATCCCAATTGTTGCAACGGCGGCAAGGTCCATCGGCGGGCCGCCACCAAAGAGTACCGTACCCATGCCCAAACTCTACGAAGCCCTTGCAGAAGCGTTCCTTGCGGAGGGAGTTGACACGCAGTTCGTCCTCATGGGCGACGGCAACATGCACTGGTCCACCGCCTTCGCCAAACTGCCGGGCGTAGAGACCGTCCACGTCAGGCACGAGCACGCCACAGTAGCAGCGGCGACCGCCTACAACGTAGCCACCAACAAGGTCGCCGTTGCGTCCGTCACGTGCGGCCCGGGCGTGACCCAGCTGATGACGGCGCTGCCGGCCGCGGTTCGCGCCCGCCTGCCGATGGTGGTGTTCGCCGGCGAGTCGCCGATCAACGCCAAATTCTACAACCAGGCGATCGACCAGGCGCCGCTGGTGACGGCGACGGGGGCGCA
>JBEVIJ010000185.1:0-11064 GCA_040510745.1 Xanthobacteraceae bacterium | reverse complement strand
GCGATCACCACGCAATCGTCAAGGTCGGGATCGAACGCCATGGTGATCATGTGGGTCGGCGTTTCCGCCAGCGGCCACTCCAGCGACATGTCGGCGCGCACGTGTAGCTCGAACGTACCGATCAGCCCGGTCTCGATCGCGGTGATGCACACCTCGCCGTCGCCCTGCGCGCCATGGCCGTCGCCACACGAGAACAGCGCACCGTCCGTGAAGATCGGAAGATAAAGCGTGGTGCCGGCGACCAGTTCCTTGTTGTCGAGGTTGCCGCCGTTGCGCCGAGGCGGCGGCGAGTTGACCGGCCCCCACGCGGCCGGCGGCGCCACCACCATGATGCCGAAGAATGGCTTGAGCGGAATTTCGGCGCCCCACGACATCTTTCCAACCATCCGCGCCTTGTCGAGCGGAATGTGGATGATGCGCATCTCCTTGAAGTCGTCCGGCAGTGCGCCGGCCAGCGGGCGGATGGTGTTGTAGCCCCAATCGTAATGCAGATCGATCGACTTGATCCGCACCTCGAGCACCTGCCCCGCCTTGGCGCCGCGCACCGCCACCGGCCCGGTCAGGATGTGCGGGCCGCCCAGCTTCTGCTGCACGTTCTGGTGGATTGCCGGCAAAGCGGGCGGCACTGTGAATGAGCCGCCCTTCGGCAATTGCGCCGGCAGTCCTGAAACCGTGGAGATCGTGACGGTGTCGCCGGGATCGACGATGATCAGTGGTTTCAACGCCGCGTCGAAATATCCCCAGTGCACTGTGTCGGCACCGGCCTCCAATCGATGATTGGCCATAATCCCGCTCTCTCCTAAACTCTTCCCACTCTGGGCGAATGTGCCCTGTTCCACTAAGCTTCACTCAGCACCACTTCCGAGCCAAGTACCAAAGGCGTGAAATGGCGAACGACACGGACGGCAAGATTTACGTCGGCAAAAGCAGCAAGCCGGAGTATCTCACCCTGCGGCTGGCCAACCGGCACGGCCTCGCCACCGGCGCGACCGGCACGGGCAAGACCGTCACGTTGCAGGTGCTAGCCGAGGGATTCTCCCGCTCCGGCGTTCCGGTGTTCGCCGCCGACATCAAGGGCGACCTGTCAGGCGTCGCCGCCCCCGGCGAGCCGAAGGACTTCCTGCTGCAGCGCGCCAAGGACATCGGCATCAAATACGAGCCCGACGAATTTCCGGTTGTCTTTTGGGACCTGTACGGCGAGCAAGGTCATCCGATCCGCACCACCTTGTTCGAGATGGGCCCGCTGCTGATCTCCCGCATGCTCGGCCTCAACGACACGCAGGAGGGCGTCATCAACATCGCGTTCAAGTTCGCCGACGACGAATTCGGCGCCAAGGACAGCCTCAACAAGGGATTGATCGACCTCAAGGACCTGCGCGAGCTGCTCAATCATCTGTCTAAAAACTCCAAGGAAATCGGCCAGAAATACGGCAACGTCGCCACCGCGACGGTCGGAGCGGTGCAGCGGCAACTCCTTGTGCTGGAAAACCAGGGCGGGACGAAATTCTTCGGCGAGCCCGCACTGTCCATCAACGATCTGATGCGCACCGACAAGAACAGCCGCGGCATCATCAATATCCTTGCCGCCGACCGGCTGATGGAAAATCCGCGGCTCTATTCGACCTTCCTGCTCTGGCTGCTTTCTGAACTGTTCGAGGAGCTCCCCGAAGTCGGCGACCTCGACAAGCCTAAGCTCGTCTTCTTTTTCGACGAAGCGCATTTGTTGTTCGACGAGGCGCCGAAGGCGCTGCTCGACAAGATCGAACAGGTGGTGCGGCTGATCCGCTCCAAGGGGGTCGGCGTCTATTTCGTCACGCAGAACCCGCTCGACGTACCGGACAAGGTGCTCGCGCAACTGGGCAACCGAGTCCAGCATGCGCTGCGCGCGTTTACGCCGCGCGATCAGAAGGCGGTGAAGGCTGCCGCGGAAACGTTCCGCCCGAATCCAAAGCTCAAGACGGAGAAGGTCATCACCGAGCTCGGCAAGGGCGAAGCGCTGGTGTCGTTCCTCGAAGGCAACGGCACGCCGTCGATGGTCGAGCGCGCGCTGATCGCGCCGCCCACCGCCCGCATCGGCCCGGTAACGCCCGCCGAACGTAAAGCGGTGATCGCCAAAAGTCCCATCAAGGGCAAATACGATCAAGTCATCGATCCGGAATCGGCCTACGAAATCCTGCAACGCCGCGTCGGCCAGGTTCCGGCCTCGTCCGGAGCGCCGACCAGCCGGCCCGGCCCGTGGGGCCAAGCGCCGCGCGAAGACGTGCCGCCACCTCCACAACAACAATCGCAGCCGCGCCGCACGGGCCCCTCGGTGCCGCGCATGCCGCGCACCCCATTGCCGCCGGAGGTACCGGAGCAGGCGCCGTCCGGCGGCCGCTGGGGCGACGTGATTGGCGACGTGCTGGGCGGTGGTCAGCAGACCGGACCGCGCGGCGGACGCCCGCGCGGCCGCATGTCGACCGGCGAAGTCGTCGCCAAGCAGGTTGGCCGTTCGGTCGCTTCGCAGATCGGCACCGCGCTCGGCCGCGCGATCGTGCGCGGCGTGCTGGGCAGTCTCGGCGGTAAGAAATAAGTCCGCTCAGCCGATGTCGGCGAGCTTGGGCTCGGGCGTGAGCACCAGGGTGAGGCGGTGCATCACTTGGCCGCCGACGATGTAGTGGAAGCGCGCGAAACTCGCCATCAGATCCTGCTCGTAACGCTCCGCCGCGTCTGCCCGGCAGAGCAGGAATTTCGCCGCCGCCGAAATGTCCTCGCGGTCGACGATGCACACCACCACCATGTCCGGATAGCGCTTCAGATAGTCGAGCACCGTGACGATCAGCTCCGGATAGCTGGGATGCAGCATGTCATCCAACGCGATGACGCCCGCAGGATGCAGCACATGGTGCGCGAGCTCCAGATCGTAGCTCAACGACTCGTGGGTGTGATCGCCGTCGATGTGGACGAACCGCGCCTGGTCGATGCCCAATCGGCTGCGCAATCCGTCCGGCGGCAGCGTCCGCGTGTTGCCCTTCCAGGTGAAGAAGCGTTCGCCGGCAACCCCGGCTGCCGCGCAATGCGACAGCAGGCGGCCATGCACGCCCTCATCCGGCCAGTCGAACACGTCGATGCCGAGCGCGCGTTCGCCGGGCTGCAACCCCAGCGCCATGGCGATGAAGAAGCGGCCCTCGAAGGTGCCGATCTCCACCATATCGCCGGCGATGCCGAGTTCGGTCTGGCGGCGGATCACATGGCCGCAGATCGCGGCGGCGAAGCGCGACGACATGCCCGGCACGCGCGCATAGCCAGCGGCAAGATAGCGGTCGATGGCGGCGTGGCCGCTGGCGATATCGATCATCCGCTTACCACTTTTGGAAAATGAAATAAGCGCCCAGCGCGATCAGCGCGAAACCCACCGCATGATTCCAACCGAGGCTCTCCTTCAGATAGACCACCGAGAAGCCGGCGAACACCACGAGCGTTATGACCTCCTGCATGGTCTTGAGCTGCGCCGTCGTATAGACCGCGCTGCCCCACCGGTTGGCCGGCACCGCCAGACAATACTCGATGAAGGCGATGCCCCAGGCGGCAAGGATGACGCCGAACAGCGGCGTCTCCTTGAAACGGAGATGCCCGTATCATGCCAGCGTCATGAATACGTTGGAGGCCAGCAGCAGCAGAATTGGCAGCAGATAAGGCATGACGGGCGCGGCGGGCATGGCTATGACCAGGATGAATGTTAGAGGGACCGAACACCTAACACATCGCGGCACCGCCGCCGCATGGCGGACTCAATTTCCGCCTTATCTCGAATTCGCAGAATTCGCATCGAACCAAAGGGAGATGCCCCGATGCGCCGTGCCGCCCTGATCCCGATTGCCGCCAGTGCACTGCTGATCGCAGTTGCGCCCGTCCTGTCGCAACCGCGTCCGCAACCTCCGGGACCACCCGCGCAGCAGCGCGGACCGCAACAGCCGGCGCAGCCGCCAGCCCCGCCGCCACAGGCTCCGGCAAAGCCCTACAATCCGGTTGCGATCACTCCGCCAAAGCCGATCGCCGATCCGAGCTTCGACGCCTTCCGCAATCAGATCGCCGAGATCGCCAAGCGCAAGGATCGCGTCGGCCTCGCCAAGATGATCGTCGCCAAGGATTTCTTCTGGCTCGGCGAAAAGGGCGACCGCGCCGACAAGAAGCGTGCCGGCATCGACAACCTCACGCGCGCGATGAACCTGGCCGCGAAAGACGGTTCGGGCTGGGAGGCACTCACCGGCTATGCCGCCGATCCGACCGGCATGCCGTTGCCGGACAAGAAGGACACGTTCTGCGCGCCGGCCGATCCAGTGTTCGAGATCAAGCAGCTCGAGACGCTCGCCAAGGAAACCGGCACCAACGAAGCGGAATGGGGCTACCCGGTTCAGCCTGGCGTCGAGGTGCGTGCCACCATGCAGCCCAACGCGCCGGTGATCGAGAAGCTCGGCATGCACTTCGTCCGCGTGATGGACGACGACGGGCCGGAGCCGCCGCCGAACCAGATGCCGATGCACAAGGTGGTCGCGCCATCCGGCAAGGTCGGCTACGTGCCCGCCGACACCGTCAGCCCGCTGGGCAACGATCAGATTTGCTACGTGAAGGACGCCTCGGGCTGGAGAATCGCCGGTTTCATCGGCGGCGAGCAGTAAGCCAACATCATCGTCAATGCAGCGCGCGCGCTGGAATATGCGCGCGCCTTTGTTGTTATAGTTCTGGATGGGCGGCGGCCTCGGATGTAACAGTATTACGTCGCCCTCTGACGGCTTCGAGGCATCCAAAAAACTTTCATTCCAGGAGAGGCGACCCAATGTCACGATTACTCTTCGCATCCGTCTCCGCAGCGTTGCTGGCGAGCGTGCTGGCCGGTCCGGCACAGTCTCAGGCACAAGCTCCGGCTCCGGCACAGGCCCAAGCTCCGGCGCAGTCGGCCACCAAGGTTGACGGCACCGACAACGTCTACATCTGGCGCAACGGCGGACATCAAGCGATGTTCATCGTCACCAAGGACGGCGTGATCGCCACCGATCCGGTCGCGTACGGCCGGCCGCAGGGCGGGCAGCAATACGTCGACGCGATCAAGAAGATCACCGACAAGCCGATCAAGTACCTGATCTACAGCCACGTCCACTTCGATCACATCGCCGGCGGCAAGGCGTTCAAGGACGCCGGCGCCCGCGTGATCGCGCACAAGAACGCCACCGCGCGGCTCAAGACCCTGAAGGACCCGCACACGGTCATGCCGGACGAGTCGGTCGGCAACAAGAAGGTCATCAACCTCGGCGGCACCACGCTGGAGCTGCACTATCTCGGCTTGAACCACTCCGACTCGACGCTGGTGATGCGGCTGCCGAAGGAGAAGATCGTCTTCATCGTCGACACCATTCCGGTCGGCGGGTTCCCCGGCCGTGGCTTCATCGACATCTATCCGCTGGAGACCGAGGACTTCATCAAGAAGGTGATCGCGATGGACTGGGAGCGCATGATCCCGGGCCATCCCGGACCTGGCGGCCGGCTCGGCACCAAGAAGGACGCGCAGGACTTCCTGACCCTGATGCAGGAGGCGTCTGCTCAGATCAAGAAAGAGGCTCAGGAGGGCAAGTGCTGGGACGCTGTCGAGAAAGACTTCAAGATGGAGAAGTACGCCACCCTGCCTGGCTACGCGGCCGGCCTCGGCATGGTCGCGCGGCGCTATTGCGCCTTGTGGGGCCGCGGCGCATGACGCCGGCCTCGCCGAACTGATCGGTGACCGGGCCGCTCGCGAGAGCGGCCCGGATCGTTTCAGGGTGGGCATCCGGTCCGGCCGAGGGGCCAGGTGCTCAACGCGACGCTGGTGATGTACCATCATGGCAGCGGCCGCGTTTGCGAGCCGCAAAAAGCTGCCAAGGGAGGGCGACAATGTCACGAGTCTTGTTCACATCGGTGGGCGCCACGCTGCTGGCCACCGCGCTCGGCATGCCGGCGCTGGCGCAGCAACAACAGCGGCCGCAGCAGGAGGCCACCAAGGTCGAGGGCACCGACAACGTCTACATCTTCAGAAACGGCAACCATCAGGCGATGTTCATCGTCACCAAGGACGGTGTCATTGCCACCGATCCGGTCGCTTACGGCAAGCCGCAAGGCGGCCAGCAATACGTCGATGCAATCAAGAAGGTGTCGGACAAGCCGATCAAATACCTGATCTACAGTCACCACCACAACGACCACATCGCCGGCGGCAAGGCGTTCAAGGACGCCGGGGCCAAGGTGATCGCGCACAAGAACGCCACCGCGCGGCTCAACGTGCTGAAGGACCCGAATATCGTCAGTCCGGACGAATCGGTGTCAAACCGCGGCCGCACCATCAAGCTCGGGGGCACCACGCTTGAGCTTAAATATGTCGGCCTCAATCACTCGGACTCGACACTGGTGATGCGCCTGCCGAAGGAAAAGATCATCTTCGTGGTCGATCTGCTGCCTGTCGGCCGGATGCCCGGGCGCGGTATGATCGACTTCTATCCTCTCGAAGCCGAGGACTCGATCAAGAAGATCCTGGCGATGGACTGGGAGCGGCTGATCCCGGGCCATCCCGATTCCGGCGGCCGGCTCGGCACCAAGAAGGACGCCGAGCAGCAACTGGCGATCCTGCAGGACGCCTCCGCCGAGATGAAGAAGCTCGGCCAAGCCGGGAAGTGCTGGGATGAAGCCGAAAAGGAGTTCAAGCTGCCGAAGTACGCCACGCTGGCCGGCTACGAGGCGAGCCTGCAATTCATCGGCCGGCGCTACTGCGGCCTGTGGGGCCGTGGCACGTAATCGCGATCGTGCTGCTACAAACAAACGGGCCGCTCGCGAGAGCGGCCCGGATTGCTTTCAGCAGCGCGATCAGCTCGCCTTGCGGGCCGCCTCGGAAACCGATTGCGCGGTCTGGCCGAACAGGATGGCGCGCTCTTCCGCGGTGCGAATGCCGCCGTGGTTCGGATTGATCTTCTTGACGAGTTCGTAGGCACGCTGCACGGCCGGCCGCGCCGCGATGGTGTCAAGCCAGCGCTTGAGGTGCGGGAAGTCGCCGATCTTCTGGCCCTGCGCCTCGTGCGGCACTACCCAAGGATAGCTCGCCATGTCGGCGATCGAATACTCGCCGGCGAGGAACGGACGGTCGGCCAGACGCCTGTCCATCACCCCGTAAAGCCGGTTGACCTCCTTGTTGTAGCGCTCGATCGCGTACGGCAGCTTGTCTACCGCGTAACGGCTGAAATGATTGTTCTGTCCCGACATCGGCCCGAGCCCGCCCATCTGCCAGAATAGCCATTGCATGACGTCGGCGCGCGCATGGGGCTGCTTCGGCAGGAACTGGCCGGTCTTCTCGCCGAGATAGACCAGCATCGCGCCGGACTCCATCACCGCGATCGGCTTGCCGCCGCCCGGCGGCTGATGATCGAGCAGTGCCGGAATACGGTTGTTCGGCGACACGGCGAGGAATTCAGCCTTGAACTGCTCGCCCTTGCCGATGTTGATCGGAATGATCTTGTAAGGCGTGCCGGTCTCTTCCAGGAAAATTGTGACCTTGTGGCCGTTCGGCGTCGTCCAGTAATAGAGATCGATCATTTCAGCCCTCACTCGTCACCAGGAATGCAATAAGTCGGCCGCTTTTAGCACAAACGCTGCCGAAAAAATCGCCCAAAGAAGGCCATATCGATAGCATTGATGCATGGAATTGGAGAGTGCAACATCTTGACGATTCTGGGAGACCGCTTTGACCGCATTGTCGCAACGCCGGTTGACCTGCGCGAGCTGCGGCACGGACTTCACCTGCGGCGCCGGCGGCCGTGATGGCCATTGCTGGTGCGCCGACGAGGCATACCGCGTGCCGATACCGGCCTCGGCCGATCAGGACTGCCTGTGCCCGTCCTGCCTGCGCGCCCACGCCAAGCAATTCGACGCGGGCACCCAATGAGGATGCGTCCGATGCTGGCGGTGTTTGCGTTGATCGTGCCGGCGCCGGGTCACGCCCAGCAACAGCCGCTCATCGGCACCTGGGAGATCGTCGAAGCCCAGCCCGCACCGTGGACGCCGGAGAACCAGCACGCCTCGCTCACCGCCGAAGGCAAGCGGCTGCTCAAGCAGATCATCACCTTCGCGCCCAACGAGGTGATCTCCAAACACAAGGCACTGGCCTGTAGGCGCGCGCAGTACGAGCCGACCGACTACGAGGCCGACGCGATGTTCCAGGGCAACCTGCCCGAGCCCAACCCGACCGCGGCGGCGATACGGCTCGGCTTCAAGAAGGGCGAAGTCCCGGGCGTCGATCTCAAATGCACCAGCGGCGCGTACTCGTACCACTTCCGCGACCGCAACACGGTGCTTACCGCGCGGAGCAACGTGATCTATACGCTGAAGCGGCAATAACTTGCGCCCGCAGGCATGACTTCGACCTACCGAAAGAAACGGTGATCGCGCGAGGCATCGGCGAGCCATTTCTGACAAGCGATGCGCCAATCCTCTTCGGCGCTGGCTACAGGGGGCAACTCGAAGCGCAGTGGAGATTGCGCTGGCAACGCAATCGCGTTGACATCACCGACCTCGCCGAACACATTATTTGCCACGCCGCGACAGTTTTCTTTTCTGAAGAAGGCGGCGAAATGCCAGTGCAGGCGATAGTCGCGCTTTATCAGCCACGCCAGACACGCGCTCGTCGCGGCCGTCCGCTTCGCCTCGAAATACGCGTCCTGGCGATGGTTTGCGCAGCACCTTGCAACACGTCCGCCTCCATGCCTTCAACGTCAATCTTGATGAGCGCGCAGCGCGGCAGGTTCAGGTCGTCGATCGCGGTCATCGGTACAGCCTCACCTTCGGCGTTGCCAAGCAGCGAAACTGCGCCGAAATTGATGGAGGTCGCGGCACTCATCAACGGAACACGGATGCTGCCGGCCTTGGCACCGACCGCAAAACGCCGGGCATCGACATGCGACAGCCCGTTGAGGGCGACGTTGGCGCACAGGTGCTGGAAAATCGCCCGCTGCGGCTCGAATGACACCACCAGCCCGGACGAGCCGACACGCCGAGCCAACGGCAGCGTTACGGTGCCGATGTTAGCGCCTACGTCGATTGCAACGTCGCCCGGTTTGATGATTTCCATCATCAGCTCGTTCTCGCTCTCGGCAAATTCTCCGTACAGCTCCAGCGCCTAGCCGATAATCGTGTCGGAGGCGAGATAGAGCATGAGACCGTGGCGGCAGACGCGCAGCTTGCTGGTCGCCAGATCCATACCCGGCCAGGCCGCGTTCACCTCGGTTGTCGGCATTGGTTCTCGACGACGGCTGGGATTGACTGACGAATGCAATGCTACAGCGATGGCGCGAGCGCTGACGATGCGGCGGCGCCTGCTCCGCCCCACTCTGGTCACGAACGACGCATAGGTCTAAAACTCCCGCCGCGATCATGATTCCCCTATCCTGATGGCTGTGCCGAATGCTGCGCGTTGCGGCACAATGAGTTTTTGGACATTCGAACCGCGATGATTCGTTTCTTCGAGAAGCTCATCAACCCGACCGCCGCCCCGGAGAACCCGGAGCCGCCGGCGAAGCTGATCCCGTTCTATTGGCACTACGCACGGCAAGCGAAGGGCCTGTTCATCCTGCTGTTCGTGATCGAGCTGTTCGTCGCGCTGCTCGACACTGCGGTGCCGTGGTTCATCGGCAAGGTGGTGACGCTGGTATCCACCATTCCGCCGGATCGTTTCCTTGCCGACACCTGGCCGTGGCTGATCGCGATGGCCGTCGTCATGCTGGTGGCGCGGCCCGGCATCGTGTTCGCTCGTTATCTCGTCACCAACCAGGCGCTGGCCGGACCGTTCTCGAACCTGATCCGCTGGCAGAGCCACTGGCACGTCGTACGGCAGAGCTGGGCGTTCTTCCAGAACGACTTCGCCGGCCGCATCTCGAACCGTGTGATGCAGACCGGCCCCGCCGTGCGGGAGAGCCTGGTCTCTTCATTCACCGCGGTCTGGTACATCGTGGTGTATGGCACCACCGCGCTGATCATGATGGCGGTGGCCGATCCCTGGCTCGCCACGCCGGTACTGATCTGGTTCGCCGGCTACATCGCGCTGATGATCTATTTCGTGCCGAAGATGCGCGATCGTTCCAAGATCACGTCCGAAGCGCGCTCGATGCTGATGGGCCGCATCGTCGACAGCTACACCAACATCCTGACCGTCAAGCTGTTCGCGCGGCCGCGCGACGAGGACGAGTACGTCCGCGATGCGGTCGAGTATCACACCCGGCGCATGCAGGACGGCCAGCGGCTGATCTCCGCGTTCGGCACCATCCTCGCCGTGCTCAATGGCGTTCTCGTCGCCGGATCCGGCGCGCTGGCGCTGCTGCTGTGGCGTTACGGCAAGGTGGAAGTCGGCGCCATCGCGATGGTGCTGCCGCTGACCTACCAGCTCACCGCGATGTCGCGCTGGATCGCCTTCGCCATCACCGACATTTTCGAAGAGGTCGGCGTCGTGCAGGAGGGCATGATGTCGATCGCCGTGCCGCTGCAACTGGTCGACCGCGAGGACGCCGAGCAGCTTGTGGTGCAGAAGGGCCGCATTACGTTCGAGGACGTGCGGTTCGGCTACGGCCGCGAGCGCGGCGTGCTGGAAGGCTTCAGCCTCAACGTGCGCGCTGGCGAGAAGATCGGGCTGGTCGGCCGCTCGGGTGCGGGCAAGTCGACCGTGGTCAACCTGCTGCTGCGCTTCTTCGATCTCGAAGGCGGCCGCATCCTGATCGATGGCGAGGACATTGCCGGTAAGACGCAAGAGTCGTTGCGCGCGCAGATCTCGATGGTGACGCAGGACACCTCACTGCTGCACCGCTCGATCCGTCAGAACATCGCCTACGGCAGGCCGCAGGCCAGCGAGTCCGATATCATTCACGCCGCGCAGCTCGCGCACGCGCACGAGTTCATCGGCGACCTCGAGGACTGGCGCCACCGCAAGGGCTACGACGCCCACGTCGGCGAGCGCGGCGTGAAGCTCAGCGGCGGCCAGCGCCAGCGCGTCGCCATCGCGCGTGTCATCCTCAAGGACGCGCC
>JBEVIJ010000184.1:0-33405 GCA_040510745.1 Xanthobacteraceae bacterium | reverse complement strand
TGCTGAACGCACTCTGAAGCACAAATTACTGATTTTGCTTCTATTTTTCATGGGCAGCCGGGTGCGCAAAATCGTTGCGCGCTGGCTGATGACATCGTTCGACGACATAACTATCCCACTCCAATTTAATTGTCCCATCGAAACAAACACTTAAGAACCGGGGCAATTGCCCATCTATTTGCCCAAACAAATAGTGGGGCAATTTTTGGTTGACCCCTTTTCGCAAGCTTGGTTCGCTTTCGATAAGTCCCGCGCCGATGAGACGCGCGAAAAGCCGCTCGCGCGGGACAGGGAAACGCCAGCCTGGGGTGCCGCGATGAACGCGCAAGAATTGCTGCAGGAAATCTCAGACTATTGCCGGCACACCGGCCTTGCGGAATCGACCTTCGGCCGCCGTGCGGTGAACGACGGCAAGCTCGCCAGCCGACTGCGCCACGGCGGGCGCATCACCACCGAGACGCTCGACCGCATCCGCAGCTTCATGCAATCGAACCGCGAGGCCGGGGCACGGCCCGCCGTGATGCCGCGCGCGCCCGTGCAGATCGCCGCGCCAGCCATATCGGCCGCACCGATCGTGCCGATGGCGCCAAAGCCGCCGGGAATGCCCTCCTCCGGCGACGGCCCCGATCCGCAGCGGAATTTCCGCTTCTTCGACAACCGCCAGAAATATCTGCTGTTCGTTCACACATGCAGCGAAAAATGGGTGGTGGCGATCCGCGTCTCGCTGGAGCTTGCCAACATCCATCCGCGCCCACCGGCGTTGCGCCTGTTCGACGCCGGCGTCGGCGACGGCACCGTGCTGCTGCGGACGCTGCGCTCGATGCACGACCGGTTTCCGCACACACCGTTCTACGTGGTCGGCAAGGAGATCAGCCTCGAGGATGTGCGCCTCGCCATGCAGAAGATGTCGGACCGCTTCACGGAGCATCCGGCGACTGTTCTGATTCTCACCAACCTCGCCTACGCCGACGCGCCCTGGCTTGCGGTAAAGTCCATGTCGGCTGCCTCCAGCATGGTCTGGCATGAGGTTTCACTCACCGGCTCGTCGTCGCATCAGTTCGAGCAGCAGATCACCGACCTCGTGCCGTTCCTCAATGAGAACTGGAAGGCCGGCGTCAGCCCGAAGACCGGCAACCCGGTGTACGAGCGGCCGGTGGTGTTGGTCGTGTACCGCGAGGACCACAAGTTCCTGCTCGACCCGATCATCCCGAAGCCGGGCGGCACGCGGGCCGACTACGACCTCGTCATCGCGTCACAGCCTTACCGCGCCCGCGCCTCGCTTGACTTCAAGGCGAAACGCGTGATCGCGCCGCTGGCCCGCGCACTCGGTCCGGGCGGACGCATGATCGCCATCCACTCACACGGCAACGACCCCGGCCACGAAATCATTCAAAAGGTCTGGCCGGGCGACAACCCGTTCATCCATAACCGTCACCAGATCATGAAGGCGGTCAAGCAGGAGCTCGGGCAGAACGGCCGCGAACTCAATTTCAATGCCTATGCCGACAACCGCTCACTGTTCCGCTACGACATGCACACATTGCCGAGCGAAATCACCGGGGCGTCTTCGATCGGCACCTCGACGCTGTTCGCCGCGTGGAATGCAGCGATCTATGTGTCGCAGGTCGAGGATCACCGGGTTGCGGAAGCGGCAGCGGACGGCCGCTATCTCGCCGCCACCCAAGAGGTGCTGCAAAAGCACGGCGGGCTCTGGTTCTACGACGAATCCTACGTGATCTCGCGCCGGCGGGACTGATACCCTCCACTCGCCACGCCAGAAGGGTGCTCGACCAGGCGGCCAGATTCCACGTCGAACCGCCGTAATCGGACTGCTCGCAGCGGTCACGAGGCTCCAGGGCCGGGGCTGTACTGGATGGCAATGTCCCGTATCATCCGCATGCGGCGCGGGAATTTGCCGCCCATAATAATCGTTGCAATCGACCAGCCAAGCGCGGTCGGCCAGGGGAGGAAGTCGATGTCCAGACTGCTTCGCGCATCGTTTGCCGTTTCGCTTGCTGCGCTTTGCCTAAGCAACGCCGCGAACGCACAGACTTACGGCTTCGCGACGCTGCCGCCCGGCACGCTCAACCACACCACGGCAACGGCGGTGTCCAAAGTGCTCAAGGAAAAGGGCGGCATGAACGTCCTGGTGCAGCCCACCGCCGGCGACAACGTCATCATCCCCATGGTCGGGCGCGGCGAGGCTGAGATCGGCATCAGCAACATCATGGAAGTGCAGGACGGTTTCGACGGCGCGCAGAAGGATCTGCGCATCATCGTCGCCGCGCATGCGCTGCGCACGCCGTTCTTTGTGCGCAAGTCCTCCACCATGAACACCATCGCCGATCTGAAGGGAAAGCGCGTCGCGATGGGCTATTCCGCCATGCGCAACATCGACAAGGCCGCGCGCGCCATGTTGGCGAGCGCCGGTCTGACAGAAAAAGACGTGGTACCGGTCCTGGTGCCGAACGTGATCCGCAGCGCTGACGATTTCATCTCCGGCGCGGCGGACATGTTCTATTTCGCGTTTGGCGCGCCCAAGGTGCGCGAGGTCGACGCCACCGTCGGCGGCATCCGCGTGCTCGAGCAGGATGAAAAGGGTATGCCTGCCGCGCGCAAGATCATGCCGTGGGGCTATCTCACACAGGTCGCGCCGAACCCGGTCTTTATCGGCGTCGAGAAGCCGATGAAGGTCTATAGCTTCGACAACGTGCTGCTGACCCACGCCAAGGTATCGGACGACATCATCTACAAGTTCCTCGATACGCTTGAGAAGAACAAGGGCGAGCTTGTCGCGGTGCAGCCGGTGTTGCGCGAGTTCTCCGCCGAAGGCGGCTACAAACAGTACGGCGTGCCTTATCATCCGGGCGCCTTGAAATATTTCAAGGAGCGCAATCTCGCCGCCAAATCGCTGGAATAGCGGCGGAAGGCCGCATCGCCAACAGTCTGCAAGGGAGGGGTCCAGTCATGAATGCCGTGTTCAACAAAGCAATGCTCGCCGCATCAGTCGCCATCTTCGGCTTCGGCGGCAGCGCGTCGGCGCAAACCTACGGGTTCGCGGCGATGCAGCCCGGAACGATCAACCACACAAGCAGTTCCGCCATCGCCAAGGTTCTCAAGGAGAAGGGCAACCTCAACGCGTTGGTGCAGGCGACCGCCGGAGAGTCCGTGATGATCGCGATCGTCGGCCGCGGCGAGGCGGACTTCGCCATGGCGAACGCGCCGGAAATCGGCGCGCTGATCGCCAACCACAAAGATCTGCGCATGATCGGCCCGGTCTATACGCTCAAGACCGGCTTCTGGGTGCGCAAGGATTCAGGCATGAAAATGGTGTCCGACCTCAAGGGCAAGCGCGTCACCATGGGCTATTCCGCGATGCGCGCGCTCGATCCGATGTCGCGCGCAATCCTGGCGGCGGGCGGCCTGACGGAAAAAGATATCAAGCCGGTGCTGGTGCCGAACGTGATGCGCTCGGCGGACGACTTTGTGTCGGGAGCCGCCGATATGTTCATGTTTGCCTTCGGCGCGCCCAAGGTGCGCGAGGTCGATGTGAGCGTCGGTGGCACGCGCTATCTGGAAATCGACGACAAGCCGGGAATGGCCGAAGCCCGCAAGATTTCACAGTTCGGCTATCTCAGCGACATCGCGCCGGGCCCAATTTTCGTGGGCGTCGACCGGCCGATGAAGACCTACACCATCGACAACATCCTTTTCACGCACGCCAAGGTGTCGGACGACGTGGTGTACAAGTTGATCGAAACGATGGAAGCCAACAAGGCCGACCTGATCTCGGTGGCTCCGAACCTCCGTGAATTTGGGGCCGCCAACCTGGCCAAGGACTACACATTCCCGATCCATCCAGGCGCCTTGAAGTACTTCAAGGACAAAGGCATCGCGACCAAGGCCTTCCAGTGAATGACAAGCTGCAATCCTCGGGCGCGGCGGGCCAGTCCGCCGCGTCCGAGGAGCGTTTTGTAGCGAGCGCGGAGGAGTTCGCAGCCACCGCGTCGAAAACCACCCTGATCCTGACAAATCTCCTGCAGGGAATCCTGGTGGCCTGCGTCGTGCTCTGGGTGATGGACGTTCCCCGGCAGGTCTTCAATCTTTCGTTCTATACCGAGCAACTGCTCACGGCCTGTCTCGGCCTGACGCTGGCGCTCGCCTTCGTGGTCGAGTCGCGGCAGGAATATCGCGCCATCGATCCGGCCGGCGCGATCGCCGTCGTCACCATTCTCATCTACATCGCGTATCGCTTTCCCAATCCGCTCAACATCCCGCCGCTGCTTTGGATCGGGCTCGCCGCCGCGCTGGCTTGGACGTTCATGGCGAGCCGCGAAAAGTTCGCGCGCGCCTTCGATTATGCAAGCGCCGCCGTGTCGCTCATCCTGTGCGGCTACATCTTCGTGCGCTACGAGCCGCTCACCTACGAACTGGCGATGCTGCCGACCGAAGGCATCATCGGCAGCGCGATCCTGCTGTTTCTCGTCCTGGAAGGCAGCCGGCGCACCTCGGGCTTCGGCTTCGTCGCGATCATCCTGGCGATGGCGGTTTACGTCTATATCAGCCCAAATTTTTCGGGCGACTTCCAGACCCGCTGGGTGTCGCCGGAACGGATGGTCGCCTACCTCGGCCTCGACACCAACAGCATGATCGGCGCCATCCTGGCGGTGGCGGTGCTGATTGTGATCCCATTCACCATCATGGGACAGGTGCTGGCCCGCACCGGCGGCGCCGACTTTTTCTCCGATGTGGCCATGGCAGCGATGGGCCGCTTCCGCGGCGGCTCGGCCAAGATTGCCGTGGTGGGCTCGGCGCTGTTCGGCATGATCTCGGGCAGCGCGGTGTCGAACGTGCTCGCGGTCGGCATCGTCACTATCCCGACCATGATCAAGGCTGGCTTTTCGCGCTACAAGGCCGCCGCGATCGAGTCGGTCGGCTCGACCGGCGGCCAGTTGATGCCGCCGGTGATGGGCGCGTCCGCCTTCATCATGGCGGAGTTCCTGCAGGTGTCCTACGGCGCGGTCTGCGTCGCCGCGGCGATCCCGGCCATCCTTTACTACGCCTGCCTGTTTATCCACGTCGATCTTGACGCCGCCAAGCAGAAGATCGGCGCGGTCCAGGATCCCGATGCCCCACCGCTCGGGCAAGTGTTGAAATCGGGCTGGCATTTTTTGGTGCCGATCGTTTTCCTGGTGTTCGCCCTGATTTATCCTGAATATCTCCTGCTGACGCCAGAGAAGGCCGCCATCGTCTCGACCGTCATGCTGATGGTGCTGACCTTTATTTTCGGCTATCGCGGCAAGCGCCCGACCTTGCTGACGCTCGGCCAGGCCATCATCGACACCGGCCGGATTTCGCTCGATATCATCCTGATCGGCGCCGCTGCCGGCGTGATGGTCGGCATCCTTGCAATCTCCGGCCTTGCCTTCAGCATGACGCTGCAGCTCGTCGCGCTGTCGGGCGACAACGTCTATCTGCTGCTGATCCTGATCGCGATCCTGGCCTTCGTGCTGGGCATCGGCCTGCCGACGGTCAGCGTTTACATCCTCACCGCGACGCTGCTCGCTCCCGCGCTGGTCAAGCTCGGCGTCACGCCGATGGCCGCACATATGTTCGTGATGTACAACGGCATGCTGTCGATGATCACGCCGCCGGTTGCGTTCGCCGCCTACGCCGCCGCCAACATCGCCCGCACCGACGGCTGGACCACAGGCTGGGTCGCCTGCCTGGTCGGCTGGAGCACTTTCGTGCTGCCGTTCCTGTTCGTGCTCACCCCGAGCCTGCTGATGGACGGTCCGACGCATCTCATCGTCTGGAATTTCGCGCGCATCATCTTCGGGCTGTACGTCGGAACGGCCGCGATCCTGGGCTATGCGCTCGCGCCGCTGTCGATTCCATGGCGGGCGATGTACGCCATCGCCGCCCTGCTGATCGTGCTGCCACCCGATCCGTTCGGCATGACGGGCCACGCCATCAACCTCGTGGGCATCGGCGTGTCGATCGCATTGCTGGTCGTCGAGCACCTGCGCCGGAGGGTCTCCGCTCAGGCCAGGGCTTAGCCGATTCCAGCCGCATCCTGCGGCCTGAACATCTTCTGCAGTGCAATCGGCCAGCATCGGTTTGATCTACATCAACGGCCGAGCCGCCTCTGTATGAAAACCTTTGCGTGAACGCACGGCCAGCACGGCACTGGACAGTCGGGGCTGGACACACCCGTTCGACGATGAGGAACGGCTACATCCCCACGGGAAAATATCGAAGTCGGTACGAATCTGATCGACGTTTTCTGGCCGGCCCCCCACAGAGCAGAGCTATTCCTCCTAAAGCGGCGCTCTTGCCGGGGTGGCGCGGACCGGGGAATATCCTCGCTCGATCCAGGAGCGAACTTGCTTCGACATTTCCCACCACTTAGCTGGCTGAAGGAATATCGCATCGCCTGGCTGCAGGCCGACGTCGTTGCGGGCGTGACACTGGCAGCATATGCGATTCCTGTTTCGTTGGCCTACGCGGGGCTTGCCGGCCTGCCGCCGCAGGCAGGCGTTTATGGCTATTTGCTTGGCGGACTTGGCTATGCGCTCCTTGGATCGTCGCGCCATCTGGCAGTCGGTCCGACCTCCGCGATCTCTCTGATGATCGCCGGAACGGTTGGTGCGATGGCGGACGGCGACGTCCAACGTTACGCGCAGATTGCCAGCCTCGCCGCCTTCACGGTGGCTTTGCTCTGCCTGCTATCCTGGATTTTCAAACTCAGCGTGCTGGTGAAACTGATCAGCGACAGCATTCTTGTCGGCTTCAAAATCGGCGCGGGAGCGACCATCGCGATGAGCCAGATTCCCAATCTCCTGGGCGTGGCCAGCGGCGGGCACAATTTTTTCGAACGAGTTGCGGAGTTGGCGACGCAACTCGGCCAGACACACCTTCTCGTACTTGCGGTGGGCGCAGCTGCGATCGCCTTGCTCTTGCTGGGCGAGCGCCTTCTGCCGGGGCGGCCCGTGGCGCTCGTCGTGGTCGCACTGTCGATCGTCGCCGCGACCGTTCTTGGGCTTCCGGCGCTGGGAGTGCCCACCACGGGTGAAATTCCGGCCGGCTTGCCCACCTTCGAGGGCCCAGCGCTGCGGGCGCGCGACGTCGAGGGAATCTTTCCGCTGGCCGCGGGGTGCCTGCTGTTGGCCTATGTCGAAGGGATCTCAGCCGCGCGCACGTTTGCCGCCAAACATGGCTACCCGCTGGATCCGCGGCAAGAATTCCTCGGCATCGGCGCGGCAAATCTGGCGGCGGCGTTCGGACATGGCTATCCGGTGGCTGGCGGGCTCTCGCAGTCGGCGGTGAACGAAAAGGCGGGCGCGCGGACACCGCTGGCTCTGGTCTTCGCCTCGATTTCGCTGGCGCTTTGCCTGCTCTTTCTTACCGGACTGCTGGAGAACCTGCCGAAAGCGGTGCTGGCAGCGGTGGTCTTAACTGCAATCCTTGGGTTGTTCGACTTTCGCTCGCTATTTCGCATGTGGCGCACCAGCCGGCTGGACTTCTACGCGGCTTTAATCGCCCTTGGCGCCGTGCTGCTGCTCGGAATCCTGCACGGCATCCTGGTTGCAGCGATCGCCTCGGCGCTGTTGCTGCTGATCGGAGTGTCACAGCCGCACGTTGCGTTTCTAGGCCGCATCCCCGGCGCGAACGCTTATTCCGACATCACCCGCCACCCCGAGAATGAGCCGCTATCCGGCGCGATCGCCTTCCGGCCGGAAGCCTCGCTGCTCTACATCAACGCCGACGCCGTGCGGAACGCCGCGCTCGAACGTCTTGGCACGTCTGATTCGTCCAGCATTCGTGTGATGATCTGCGACCTTTCGGCATCCCCCTATATCGATCTCGCAGGTTCGCGCATGCTGCACGAGCTGCATGCCGTGTTGGCCGCCCGTGGTATCGCACTGCGCATTGTCGGCGCTCATGGCCGCGTGCGCGACCTGTTGCGGGCTGACGGAATCGACTCAAAGGTCGACGGTCTCGACAGGACCACGACGCTCGACCGGCTGCTGGCCGGCCGCACCGGGTAGGCCGCTAAAAATGCTGAAACAAATTCTGGTGGGGGGCGGAGTCAGCATTTGCAACATCGCAATCCATGCGCTGGTGATGACGGCTGTCGTCCGCGCGGCGCAGACGCTCGCCGCGAAAAGAATCTCTCGGTCGTCCTTGTTTTTGAGCGGGGTCATGATCGCCACGGTTTCAATTCTGATGGCCGCGCATACCTCCGAGGTTATCGTTTGGGCGATCGCCTATTCGATCGTCGATGTCGTGCCGACCGGCACCGATCTCGTGTATTTCGCGTTCGTGAATTACACGACGCTCGGTTACGGCGACGTGCTTCCCCGGGAAAAGTGGCAACTCCTCGGTCCGATCACAGCCATGAATGGTGTGTTGTTATTTGGATGGTCCACGGCTGTCATTTTCGAAGTGCTGCGCCGAGCGATGGCTCTGCGCTCCCGCGCCCGGTCCGAGGACTGACTGTGGCGGCCGACGCGATGCCGCCATGTCTCATAGCCTCCTGGACCGCTGCACCGAAACCAAGAAAAATGCCCCGCCGAAGCGGGGCATTTTTCAGTTCGCCGCCCGGTGCGGGCTTACTTGCCCTCGCGCCAAATACCGAGCGCTTCCTGCGCCGGCCGGTCCGAGATCGAGAACAGCACGGTCTGCTCCGGGCAGGTGTGCGCGTAGCGCTTCCACGGCGGAATCACGAACACGTCGTTCGGGCCCCACTCCAGCACCGTGTCGTCGACCTTGGTCGAGCCGCGGCCTTCGACGCAGACGAAGATCATGCCGTCGGTCGACTGGTAGTCTTTGCCCTTGAAGCCCTTGGGGAACATGGCGAGCCAGGCGCCCATGGTCGACATGACGTGGCCGCCGGTGACCGGATTGGAGTAGCGCACCCGTGCGCCGTGGCTCGGGTCGACGTCGCCGGTCTTCATCAACCGCTCGCAGATCGGGCGGGTGCGAGCGTAGGTATAGTTGATCACCGGGCTGCGGTGCTTGAACGTGTCGATCGTCTGCCCATCCGGCAGCACGCCCGAGCCGAAGCGCTCCAGCGAGTCGCCGTTCTCGCGGTTGGTGTTCTGCGCCTTCTCGTCGTAGTGCTCCATGAACGACGTCTCGAAGTGATTGATGGTCGGCATGTCGAGCACGTCGAGCCACAGCACCGGGTTCTTGCCTGGGTTGCCGTGATCGTGCGGCGCCCAGTTCGGCGTCAGAATGAAATCGCCGCGCGACATGTTGGCCTTTTCGCCCTCCACCGCGGTGTAGGCGCCCTCGCCGTCCAGCACGAAGCGGATCGCGGATGAAACGTGCTTGTGGGCGTCGGCGACCTCGCCCGGCATGATGAGCTGCACGCCGGCAAACAGCGAGTTGGTGGCGCGGCTCTGGCCGCGCAGCGTGGGGTTCTCCAGCACCAGCACGCGGCGCTCGGCCTCTTCCGGCGTGATGAGCTCACCGGCCTCGAGGATGGACTTCTTGATGTCGTCGTATTTCCAGACCTTCGCCGACGCCTTGGACTTGGGCTCCTTGGTGACGACGTTGCGGAGCACCTCCCATAGCGGCGTCATGTCCTGCTTGCTGATCTTGTCGTAGAAATTCTGGCGGACGGTCTGGACGTTGTGTTTGGGATCGGCGGCGACGACGGACATCAGATCCTCCTTGGAAATTCCGGCCCAGTCGGGCGTTGTTGGGCGGAACATAGCGATTTCCGGCCCGTTTTAACAGACACGGGACTGCCGCAGCGGCTATGCCCCGTTTGCAGGGCTTTTCCCACCGAACTCAGGTGTTGTTGGCCCCGCCATCAACCGCCAGCACCTGCCCGGTGAGGAAGTCGCTGTCCTTGGAGGCCAGATAGACCAGGGTCCCCACGAGGTCCTCGGGCACCTGTTCACGCTTGATCGCCCGGCGGGTGATCGCGCCCGCCCGCGACTGGTCGATGTGGTCCTGGTTCTGCATCCCGCTGATGGTGAAGCCCGGTGCCAGGGTATTGACGCAGATGCCGTGCACACCCAGTTCGCGCGACACCGCACGGGTGAACGAGGTCACCGCGCCTTTGGACGTGACGTAATGGGCGAAGTCTGGAATTCCCCGCGCGGCCGTGCCAGAGCCGATATTGATGATCTTTCCGTACTTGCGGGCGATCATGTGCGGCGCAACGTGCTTGGTCATCAGGAACAGCCCGCGCACGTTGACCGACATCACCTTGTCCCAGAGGTCGACGTCGATATCGGTGACCGCCACCGGCGCGAGCGGCGCATAGATCGCGGCGTTGTTCACCAGGATGTCGATCTTGCCGAAACGCTCCAGCGTCTTCGCGACCAGCGCCTTGCACTGCGCCTCATCGCTGACGTCGAACTGCATGTGCGCGGTGGAGTTGCGGCCGTATTTCGCGGAAAGTTCCTCCGCGACCGCGGTGCCGTCCTTGATGTCCGCGATCATCACCTGCGCGCCTTCGGCCGCCAGCGCATAGGAGTAATGCTTGCCGATCCCCACCGCCCCGCCGGTGACGATGGCCGAACGCCCTTCCAAACGCATGATGCACTCCCTTGCTGGATCGCGGCGAAAGGTTAGGGCAGTGTTGCGCATCGCGCCAGCGCGGAGGAATGCATGGCTTCCGACACCAAGGACAAGCTCGCGATCCGCGAGCTGATCGAGAACTGGGTGATCTTCCGTGACGGCCTGATGTGGGACCGCTTCCGCACCGTCTGGCACAAGGACGGCCGGATGTGGGCGACTTGGTTCCAGGGATCGGCGGAGGAGTTCATCGATGTCAGCAAGAAGGGCTACGCCAACGGCGTGCGCGTCTTCCACCAACTCAGCGGGACCTCGATCGATGTGAAGGGCAAGCGCGCCATTGCCATGACCAAGATGACAATTACCCAGCGCGGCACCGTCGACGGCGAGGCGTGCGACGTGATCTGCGCCGGCCGCTTCTATGATTTCCTGGAGAAGCGCCAAGGCAAATGGGGCATCGTGCTGCGCCGGCTTATCTACGAGATGGACCGGCTGGTGCCGCTCGATCCCGCAGCCACGATCAAGCTCGACAAGAAAATTCTCGATCGCTTCCCGACCGGATACCGCCACCTCGCCTATTTGCAGACCAAAGGCGGCTTCAACGTAAAGCCAGATCTGCCCGGCACCGATGGCCCGGCGGTCGATGCGCTCTATGCGAAAGGCGCGGACTGGCTGAAGGGGAAGAAGATCTAGACCAAGTCACCGCCGCACGATGACGGTCGCCCCTATCTTGGCCCGGTCATACAAGTCGATCACGTCCTCATTGATGAGGCGAATGCATCCGGACGAAACGGCATCGCCAATCTTCCAAGGCTCGTTGGTGCCATGAATGCGATACATCGTCGAACCAAGATAAAGCGCACGCGCGCCGAGTGGATTCTTCTCTCCGCCCTTCATATGGTTGGGGAGGTCGGGCTGCTCTTTTTTTATGTTGGGTGTTGGCGACCAATCCGGCCACTCGCGCTTTGCAGAAATCGTGCTTGTCCCCGAAAACGCGCGGCCCTCTCTGCCGACGCCGATGGTGTAGCGAAGCGCTTTTCCTTCACCGAGCACGAAATAAAGGTAACGCTCCTTGGTGTTCACAATGATGGTGCCGGGCGCGTGTTTGGCCGAGTACGGCACGTTCTCACGCGCATGTTTCTTGTAGACAATTCCAAAGGGCGTCGTGAACCAAGAAGGAGCGTTCGCACGCGGTTCTTGCGCGGCATTAACGTCTCCAACGAGGGCGGCAAATGAGATCGATCCCGCCGCCAAAACGATTGCAAATCTCGCAAGCCGTCCGCTCACGGTTACAGCCTTGTCGTGGCCGATCCCGCCGACGTGCGGCACACCGGAACAAACCATCTATCTGCCTCCTCCACTTCGCTCTCAGCCACTCTCTCCGTCGGAGAGAGGGTGGCCGAGCAAGCACAAGACTCTACTTCCCGGTCACCTTGCGCGTGAACTTCTCCAGCGCGGCGAGTTGTGCCTTGATCATGTCGGTCGCGGTCTGATCCTCCAACTTGCCGTCCTTGAACTTCTGCGCGGCGAACGCAACGATCACCTCCGGCCGTCCGAACCAGACGACATCGATCGACGTCAGGCACTGCCGCATCGCAAGCTGCGCGCGGGCGCCGCCGAGCAGGCCGCCGGCCGCCGATTGCACCGCCACGACTTTGCCGTTGAACGGCTGCTCCTTGAGGCGCGACGCCCAGTCGATCGCGTTCTTGAGCCCCCCGGGAATCGACCAGTTGTACTCCGGCGTCACGAACAGCACCGCATCAGCAGCTCGGATCGCGTCGCACCAGGTGTTCACCGAAGCCGGAAAACCGGCCTGCTGGTCATCGAAATTGTAGATCGGCATTCCTCCGAACGGCGGCGCTTCCTTGATCGCCATGCCCTCCGGCGCCAGCGCCATGGATGCACTCATCAGCATCCGGTTGAACGAGCCCTTACGCAGGCTGCCGCACACCGCAACGACATTCAGCTTGTCAGCCATATCAATCCCTTCCCGTTTCAAAAAGCCGCCGTCTTTAGCACGTCTGCCGCCGTCGTGGCGAGGCCACAGACCTCACTGCGCCTGCAGACCTGCCTTGCCGGCAACCTCCTTGAAGCCGCTGATGTCGGATTCGATCGTCCTCTTGAACTCTTCCGGCGTCGACAGATTGGCGACCGCGCCCACGCCCTCGAGCTTCTTCTTGACCGCCTCACGCGACAGCACCTCCTTGAGCGCGCCGCGCAGCTTGTCGATCGCCGGCTGCGGCGTGCCTGCCGGGAAGGCAAGCCCATACCAGCCCAGCACCCCGAAGCCCGGGATCGTCTCGGCGATCGCCGGCACGGTCGGGATCGCGGACCAGCGCGTCGGCGTGGACGTCGCGAGCACGCGAAGCTCGCCGGCGTCCACCTGGCCGCGGATCGCGTGGTAGAGATCGACGGCGAACGCGCTGTCGCCGCGGATCAGCGCCGTCACCACCTCGCCGGTGGTCTTGAAGGGCACCGACTGCGCCTTCATTCCGGTTCGTTGCACCAGATCCTCGGCGATCAGGTGCTGCGTCGAGCCGAGGCCAACCGTAGAATAATTCAGCTTGCCCGGCTCCTTGTTGATCAGCGCGATCAGGCTCTTGAGATCGGTTGCCGGCGAGTTCTTGCCGACCGCGACCACGATCGCCGAATTGGTGAAGATGCCAATCGGCGCGAAGTCGGCTACCGGATCGTACGGCACGGTCTTGACCATCACCGCCGATACCGCGTGTCCCATGCTCAGCGCGATCGCGGTATAGCCATCCTTCGGCGCGCGCGCCACGATGCCGCCCGCGATGGTGCCGCCGGCACCGGGCCGGTTCTCAACGGTGAACTGCTGACCCAGCACTTCGGAGAGGCCTTCCGCGACGATGCGCGTGGCAACGTCGGTGCCGCCCCCCGCGCCGAACCCGATCAGGATTCTCACCGGCTTGTTCGGCCAGTCCTGCGCAATGGCCGCGGCCGGATGCAGAGCGAACGCCGCGAGCGCCACGGCAGTAAACTTCAACGCACGCAACATGACGACCTCCCCTGCCCGCCGCTCGTTGCGGCTTGGCTGTTGTTGCGTCCCGCCACGCGGCAGGCCGCGTCATCGCTGTTTCGAGAGTTCCATTTTGGCTGCGGGGCCGCAATCGAATTGTCCGCACGCCGATGCGCAAAACGCCGCGCACGAGGCGCGGCGTTGCATGGTTTGTGGTGGCGTCCCGTCTCAGAGCTACATTTTCTTGTAAGCGTCGATCACCGCCTTGCCTTCATCGCCGGCGCGCTTGAGCCAATCGGTGGTGAGCTGCTCGCCTACCTTCTTGAAGCCCTCCTGCAACGCCGGGCTCGGCTTGAGCACCTTCATGCCGCGCTTGGCGATCTCGTCGTGGTACCACTCGGTCTTGTTCTCCCACAGCTTCCAGCCGCGCTCCTCCGCGGCCGCCGACAGGCGCAGGATCGCGTCCTGCGTCGGCTTGTCGAGCGCCGCCAATGCCGCCTTGTTGACGAACACGACGTTGCGCGGGATCCAGGCGCGGGTGTCGTAGAAATGCGTCAACGTTTCCCAAACCTTGGAATCGTAGCCGGTCGCTCCCGACGACATGAACGAATTGACCACGCCGGTCGCGAGCGCCTGCGGCAGCTCGGCCGCCTGCACGGTCACCGCCTGAGCGCCGACCAGTTCGCCGATCCGCGCGGTGCCGACGTTATAGGCGCGCCACTTGAGGCCCTTCATGTCGTCGATGCTGTTGATGTCCTTCTTGGCGTAGATGCCCTGCGGCCCCCACGGCACGCTGAACAGCACCTGCAGGCCCTGCGCGTTGAGCTTCTGCTCGATCAGCGGCTTTGAAGCGGCCCACAGCTTCTTCGCCTCGGGGAAGGAGGTCGCCAGGAACGGCACCACGTCGATGCCGAAGATCGGGCTCTCGTTCTCGAGGATCGAAATCAGGATTTCGCCGGTCTGCGCCTGACCGGTCGCGACCGCGCGCTTGATCTCCGGACCCTTGAACAGCGACGCGCCGGCATGGACGGAAATCGTCAGCTTGCCCCCGGTCGCCTCCGAGACGTCCTTGGCGAAGATCCCGATGTTCTCCAGGTGCGGATTGTCGATCGGATAGGCGCTGGGCAGATTCCATTTGGTCTGAGCCCCAGCAGGCAGCGCGGCGAGCACCAGCGCGGCGGTGGCAAGTGCGAGGGATTTCACTCGATATTTCATGGCGATCGTCCTTACTTGACCGTGGTTCCCGGCGCTGGCCAAACGATAACAGGCCCGTTTGGCGGTGTCGTCCTGGCGATGCAGGACGCGGGCACTTCCGACTGGCCCAGAGTTTCATCCGAAACCGAATCGGTTACAACTCCCAGTGGGGAGCGGGGATGAGCGAAACCGACAAGCAATTGGCAGATCGGGTGCTGCAGACACTGGCCACGGCGCGATACCTTCACGCCGTTGCGGCGGCTGTCCAGATCGAGCCGTTGCGCGATCAGGTCGGCAGCGGCGGCAGCGTGGAGCGGGAGCGTGCCGAGGCTTGGCTGGCGATCTGTTCGCTGCACGATGCGTTGCGCACGGCGAGTCGCGGGACCGATCTCGACTCGCGCTGGAACAAGGCCACCCAGAAAACCACCGCCTGGAGCGAATCCATCAAGTAATCCGAACGCAGGGCGGCTAGGCCGGGAACGCCAGCCGCGGCAGCCACATCACCAGGTTCGGGAACACCGTGATGATGGCGACTGCCACCACCAGCAGGAAGAAGAACGGCAGCGACGCCCTCGCGACGGTATTCGAGTCCTCGCCGGACATGGTCTGAAGGACGAACAAGTTGAAGCCGACCGGCGGCGACACCTCTGCCATCTCCACCACTAGCACCACGAAGATGCCGAACCACACCAGGTCGAATCCCGCGGTCTTGATCATCGGTATCACCACCGCAGTGGTGAGCACGATCATGGAAATTCCGTCGAGCGCGGTGCCGAGCAATATGTACATCACGGTCAGCGCCGCGATCAGCATGTAAGGCGACAAGCCGAGCGAGCCGACCCATTCGGCGAGCGCCTGCGGCACGCCGGTGTAGGCCATGGACGTGCCCATGTAGGACGCACCAGCCAGGATCAGCATGATCATGCAGGTCAGCCGCGTCGCCCCCATCACGCTCTGCCAGAACGACGGCCAGCTCAGCATGCCGTGCCACCACGCAATAGCGAGCGAGCCGAGCACGCCCCATGCGGCGCATTCCGTCGCGGTCGCCCACCCCATCAGCAGCGAGAGGAACACCAGAAGAATAAGCAGCATCACCGGGGTGAGCTTCGCCGACTCCCGCAGCTTCTCGCGGAACGCCATCGTCGGCTCCGGCGGCGGCTGCTTGTTCGGATTGAGCAGCGACCAGACGATGATGTAGCCGGAGTACAGCCCCATCACGATCAGGCCGGGAATGAAGCCCGCCAGGAACACCTGGATGATGGAGACGTTCGCCTGCACCGCGTAGATCACCATCATGATCGATGGCGGGATGAGAATGCCGAGCGTCCCGGCGCCGGCGAGCGAGCCCAGGCTCACCATCTGGTCGTAGCCGCGCTTCTTCAATTCGGGCAGCGCGATCTTGGCAACGGTCGCCGTGGTGGCGGCGGACGAGCCCGACACCGATCCGAATATCCCGCAGGCCAGCACGTTGACGTGCATCAGCCGCCCCGGCAGCCAGTTCAGCCACGGCGCCAGACCGCGGAACATCTCCTCCGACAGCCGCGTGCGGAACAGGATCTCGCCCATCCAGATGAAAAGCGGCAGCGCGGCGAGGGTCCAGGACGCGCTGTTGCCCCAGATCGTGGTCGCCAGCACCGGCCCAGGCGGGATGGTCGCACCGGCGAACTGCATGCCGGCGAAACCGCAGGCGATCAGCGTGATGCCTATCCAAAGCCCGCCCGTCAGCAGCGCAACCAGCAGGATCAACAACAGGGCTGCGATCTGGAGCAGCTCCATCTCAGACCCCGCTCTGCACCGCGCGCTCGACCACCTCCTCGGCGGTCTGCGGCTTCGGCTTCTCGTAACGCGGCTGGTTGCCGCGCGCGACGTGGATCAGTTCATCGACGAAGGCGATCAGCAAGATGATCAGCCCGGCCGAATAGCCGATCTGGGGAATCCACATCGGCACCAGCACCACGCCCTGCGACATGTCGCCGAACAGGTACGATTGATAGTTCATCTTCACCGCGTGATAGGCGAAGAAGCCGATGAAGCCGGTTCCGACGATGAGACAGCCGAGCTCAACCCAGTGCCGGGCCGCTTCCGGCAGCTTGTCGATCAAAAGCCCGACCCGGATCATCTCGCCGTGGCGGAAGGTGTGGGCGAGGCCGAGGAACGCCATCGCCGCCATGCACCAGGACACGAAATCGTCGGCGGCCGGAATGTTGAGACCCACCGGCCGGCCGGCCGATAGCAGCATCATCTGGACGAAGATCGCCACCATGAACGCGCCGGCCAGATAGCCGGCGTAGAGGTAGAGCCGATCGAGAAAAACCCGCATAACATCCCCTTGGACTTATGATGACGTTCGGGACCCGCATGAAGCAAGCGAAAGCTCCGTCGAAGGCTCAGTCGAAGGCCTGGGATTTCTGGATCGACCGCGGCGGCACCTTCACCGACGTGGTGGGACGCCGCCCGGACGGCACATTGGCCGCACACAAATTGCTTTCCGAGAACCCGGAGGCCTACCGCGACGCCGCGGTGCAGGGCATCCGGGATCTGCTCGGCCTTGCAAAGGGCGAGCCAATCCCGGCTGGCCACGTGGGCGCCGTCAAGATGGGAACTACGGTTGCGACCAACGCGCTGCTGGAGCGCAAGGGAGATCGCACACTTCTTCTAACGACCAAGGGTTTTCGAGACGCTTTGCGCATCGGTTATCAGGCGCGGCCGAAGATTTTTGCCAAGCACATCATCAAGCCGGAGATGCTGTTCGAGCGCGTCGTCGAGGTCGACGAGCGGGTGCGCGCCGACGGCACTGCCGAGCGTGATCTGGACCTCGCGCCGGTTCGCGCGGAGCTCGAACGCGCGATGGCCGACGGCATCGAGGCCGTGGCAATCGTATTCATGCACGCCTATCGCTATCCGGAGCATGAGAAGCGCGTCGCCGCCCTCGCACGCGAAATGAAATTCCCCCAGGTATCGGTCAGCCACGAGATATCGCCACTGATCAAGCTGGTGGGCCGCGGCGACACCACTGTGGTGGACGCTTATCTTTCTCCCATTCTGCGCCGCTACGTGGCAACGGTGGAATCAGAACTCGACGCACGGCGCGCGGGCGCGCGCCTGATGTTCATGATGTCGTCCGGCGGCCTCACCGCCGCCGAACTGTTCCAGGGCAAGGACGCGATCCTTTCCGGTCCTGCGGGCGGCGTGGTCGGCATGGCCGAGACGGGCCACGAGGCCGGGTTCACCCGGCTGATCGGCTTCGACATGGGCGGCACCTCCACCGACGTGTCGCACTTCGACGGCGAATACGAGCGCGCCTTCGAGACCGAAGTGGCGGGCGTGCGCATGCGCGCGCCGATGATGCTTATTCACACGGTCGCGGCCGGCGGCGGCTCGATCCTGCATTTCGATGGCGCGCGATTCCGGGTCGGCCCCGACAGCGCGGGCGCGAACCCCGGTCCGGCGTGCTATCGCCGCGGCGGCCCGCTCGCGGTCACCGACGCCAACGTGATGGTCGGCAAACTGATCCCCGATTTCTTCCCGAAGATCTTCGGCCCCTCCCAGGACCAGCCTCTCGACGACAAGGCGGTGCGCGCGTCCTTCGCGGCGCTCGCCAAGGAGACGGGCAAATCGCCCGAGGAAACCGCCGACGGCTTCATCAAGATCGCGGTCGAGAACATGGCGAACGCGATCAAGAAGATTTCGGTGCAGCGCGGCTATGACGTCACACGCTACGCGCTCAACTGCTTCGGCGGCGCCGGTGGCCAGCACGCCTGCCTGGTCGCCGACGCGCTCGGCATGACCAAGGTGTTGATCCACCCGTTCTCGTCGCTGCTCTCGGCCTACGGCATGGGCTTGGCCGATATCCGCGCCACCCGCCAGCAAGCAATCGAAGAGGATTTCGGCGCGACCTCGCTCGCCTCGCTCAAGCGCGAAGGCGCGCGGCTCGGCAAGGATGCCAAGGCCGAGGTCGCGGGCCAGGGCGTGCCGGCGGGCAACATCAAAGTGTTCGTGCGCGCGCATGTCCGCTATGCCGGCACCGACACCGCCCTGGTGGTCGATGCGGGCACGCTCGCGAAAATGAAGGCGGCCTTCGAGAAAGCCCACAAGGCCCGGTTCGGCTTCATCGACCGCGCCAAGCAGCTCGTCATCGAGGCTGCGTCGGTCGAGGCGGTCGGGGGCGGCTCGAAATTCCGCGAGCGCGCCGGCAAGACCTCGCGCGGCAAGCTCCCTTCTCCTGCCCGCCGCACGCAATTCTTCTCGAACGGAAAATGGCGCAAGGCCGCGGTCTATACCCGCGACCAGCTCAAGCCGGGATCGAAAGTACAGGGCCCCGCGATCGTCATCGAGCCGCATCAGACCGTGGTGGTCGAGGACGGCTGGCGCGCCGCCATTACGGCGAAGAACCACCTGCTGCTGGAGCGCACCGTCAAGCTCAAGCGGCAGAGCGCGGTCGGCACTAGGGCCGACCCGATCATGCTCGAGGTGTTCAACAACCTGTTCATGTCGATCGCCGAGCAGATGGGCGTGTCGCTGCAGAACACCGCCTATTCAGTGAACATCAAGGAGCGGCTCGACTTCTCCTGCGCGATCTTCGCGGCCGACGCGACGCTGGTCGCCAACGCACCGCACATGCCGGTGCACCTCGGCTCGATGGACCGCGCGGTGGAAACCATCATCCGCGAGAATAAAGGCAAGATCCGGCCGGGCGACGTCTATCTGATCAACGCGCCCTACAACGGCGGTACCCACATCCCCGATCTCACCGTCTGCACGCCAGTGTTCGACAAAGCCAAACGCAAAATCCTGTTCTGGGTGGCCTCGCGCGGCCACCACGCCGACATCGGCGGCATCGCGCCAGGTTCGATGTCGCCGGTCGCCACCTCGATCGAGGAGGAAGGCATCTACATCGACAACTTCAAGCTGGTCAACCGCGGCAAGTTTCGCGAGCAGACGCTCTACGACCTGCTCACCAAGTCGAAATATCCCGCGCGCAACCCGCTGCAAAACGTCAACGACCTGAAGGCCCAGATTGCCGCCAATGAGAAAGGCGTACAGGAACTGCACAAGATGGTCGCGCTGTTCGGGCTTCCCGTCGTGCACGCCTACATGGGCCACGTTCAGGACAACGCCGACGAGAGCGTGCGGCGCGTGATCGAGGCGCTGCACGACAGCGAGTTCAGCTACGAGGCCGACCAGGGCAACGTCATCAGGGTCAAGATCACCGTCGACAAGAAGAAGCGCGAGGGCACCGTCGACTTCACCGGCACGTCGCCGCAGCAGGGCACCAACTTCAACGCGCCCGAGCCGGTGACGCGCGCAGCGGTGCTCTACGTGTTCCGCATCATGGTGGACAGCGACATCCCAATGAACGCCGGCTGCCTGCGGCCGATCAACATCGTGATCCCCGACAACTCCATGCTCCGGCCGCACTACCCTGCCGCCGTCGTCGCCGGCAACGTCGAGGTGTCACAGATGGTCACCGACACGCTGTTCGGCGCGCTGGGCGCCATGGCGGGCGCACAAGGCACCATGAACAACGTCAATTTCGGCAATGCCAAGTATCAGTATTACGAGACGATCTGCTCCGGCTCGCCGGCCGGCCCCGGCTTCCCCGGCACCGACGCCGTGCACACACACATGACGAACACGCGGCTCACCGACCCGGAAATCCTGGAATTCCGCTACCCGGTGCTGCTCGAGGACTTCCATATCCGCAAGGGCTCGGGCGGCAAGGGCAAATGGAGCGCGGGCGACGGCATCCGCCGCACCATCCGGTTCCTGGAGAAGATGGAATACACCATTCTGTCCGGCCACCGCCGCATCCGGCCGTTCGGCCTCGCGGGCGGCGAGGACGGCCAGATCGGCGAGAACTACGTGCGAAGAAAAGACGGCACGATGGAGCGGCTTAAGGGCGCGGACGCCACAGTGGTCGACGCCGGCGAGGCGATAATCATCCAGACGCCGACCGCGGGCGGGTACGGCAAGCCGGAGTGACGCTTCCGGCCCCAGCAGCCGGGTGTTAGCGTTCGGCACTTCAATCCGGGGAACAACATGAAAGACTTTTTTCGCACGCTGGCCGCCGCATGCGCCGTCAGCGCCGCGCTCGCCAGCTCCGCCACCGCCCAGCAATATCCCTCGCAGCCGATCAAGATCATTGTCTCGCTGGCGCCGGGCGGCGTCGCCGACATCACGGCGCGCGCGTTCGCGGCGAAACTCGGCGAGGCCGGATTCACCGCCGTGGTGGAGAACCGCACCGGCGCGGGGGGCGCGATCGGCGCCGACGCGGCGGCGAAGTCCGCGCCTGACGGCTACACCATCTACATGGGCTTCCACGCCACGCAGTCGATCCTGCCGCATCTCAATGCCAAGCTGCCTTACGATCCGGCCAGGGATTTCCTGCCGATCGTGTTCGTCGCCACTTCGCCGAACGTCCTGATCGTGCACCCTTCCGTGCCCGCCAAGTCGCCGCAGGAACTGGTCGCTTATATCAAGGCCAATCCCGGCAAGCTGAGCTACGGCTCGCCGGGGCTCGGGAGCTCCGGGCACCTTGCCGGCGAGCAGTTCAAGCAACTGCACAACCTCGACATCGCGCACGTTCACTATCGCGGTGCCGCGCCGGCGCTGCAGGATCTGGTAGCGGGCCACGTCCAGGTGATGTTCGACATCGTGGCGCTGACCAAGGAACAGCTCGAAGGCGGCCGCGTCCGCGCATTGGCGGTGACGTCGGCGAAGCGCGAGCCCGCGATCCCCGACGTGCCGACCATGACGGAAGCCGGCATGCCGGGCGTCGAGGGCGGCCCGTGGTTCGGGCTTTTTGCACCTGCCGGCACCCCCCGCGCCGCGATCGACTGGCTCAACGCTCAGGCCGTCAAGGCGTTCTCAGCGCCCGACCTCAAGCAGCGCCTGACCGCGATGGGGCTGACCATTCCGCTCGGCACGCCGGAGGAGTTCGGCAAGCACGTCAGCGCGGAGACGCAACGCTGGGGCGACGTGATCCGGAAGGGCAACATCAAGATGGAGTAGGCGCGCGAGCGCGCGCTACCTGGCGTGAACTCACGCACGCACGGCAGGCGACCCGCACGCGGGTGGAGTCTACGTGCGTGGTCGCTTGCCGGAAGTTCTACTGGACTCCAACTCCGTCAACCCGGCTGGTTTCTGATAAAACGAACGGTAATTTTGGTCTCACGGAATCGGAATGACAGTTTTTCCAAGTATCTTGGGGGCACAGGAAGGAGACCGAGCTTTGTCGCTGTTGCTTCTTTGACGACGAGATCAAAGCCCCCTGGCGTCGAGCACTCCATGGCTGCGGGTTTTTCTCCTAAAATAATTCGCGCGACGTATCTGCCAGCCTGCTCATAGGCGTGCTTTATACTTGGCCCGTAGCTGATCAGGCCCCCGTCATCTGCAAATGCTCTCCATTGATAGATGGCTGGAATGCCGCCACGCATTTTTGCCTCGGCAATCACCATCGCATGCAGCAATTCCAAGCGCATCGGGTCATTTTCAGAAGTTCTCCCTGCCATTCCTGTCAAGTTTTCGCCGGCACGGTGAGATGCGTCGGGTTTGCGCGTGGCCATCCTGCGCACGCAGCAGCACGTTTACAAAAGCCGCAGACTAATCAGTCGTTTGGGGGATGTTGGTAGCTGCGAGTGGGGCGACGAGCATCGCCCGTGCCGACGAGGTTATCGAACGACGCGCGATGTCTGCTTCTGGCAGGACATGTAGGCTACGCCAATGAACGTCTGCTTGCAGGGCAGAAGCGGACGTACCGATGGCGTATTTTATGAGTACACGCCCAAAACAAAATGGCCGGGCTCGCGCCCGGCCATTTCCATTCGGTCTGCAACCGAAACTTACTCGGTCTGCTGGATCGCCGACACCATCCAGGCGCCGCCGCCGGCGCGGCGGAACGTCCAGTACTCGACGCCCTCGTCCGGTGTGTCGCCACCCTGGACGACTTTCCCAGACGCGCGCTCGATCAGCTTGTCGACTTGGCTGTAGCGCATCGCGACGGTCGCATACTCGTCGTCGCCTTCACGCCATGCCTCGGCGAGATCGCCCTGCAGCAGCTTCACGTCGCTGATCTTGTTGACCACGCCGCGCGCCGCGTTGGCCGAGAGCTCCTCCGAGAAGTACGACAGCATCTCAGGCGTCATGCGCAGCCGCAGCGCGCCGACGTCCTCGTCACCGTAAGCCTTCTGCACTTCGGTCAGCGTGCGCTCGAACGCGTCGTAGTCCGCCGGCTTGATTTCGATGGCCTCACCGGCGTCGTAAGCCGGAGCGCCTTGACCGTTCGAGCCCGACCCGTTCAGGCCGATGCCATTGAGGAAGCTGCCGCGCTCCTGCGGCGCGCCAGCGCTCATGTCGCGGTTCATCGCGGGGCCTTCGGCGTAGGCGGCCTGCGGCTGCGAGCGGCGCTGCCACCAGCGCCACGCCAGCACGGCCACCAGCACCACGAGGCCGATCTGGATCATCATGCCGAGCATCGAGGCGAAACCCGCCATGCCACCCATGAAGCCGGTGCCCATCAGCATGCCGATCAGGCCGGCGCCGAGGAAGCCGGCGGCGAGACCGCCCATCACCCCACCGAACCGGCCGAACATTCCGCCAGGCTGTGTTGCAGGCGTGGTCGGACGCGCGGCAGGCGCGGCGGCCGGCTGGTTCGGCCGCGGCGTAGTTGCCGAGCGCTCGATCGGACGCGCGGCGTTCGGCGCGGTCTGCGTCGCCGGCGGCGCGGAATAGGTGCGGTTGCCGCGGCTGCCCGAATTCATTCTCGGCGCCGCGATGGCTTCAACGGCCACAAAAGCGAGCGTGGCTGCGACGGCCAGAAACGCAATCAAGGATTTGTTGCGGAACATGGGTTTCCTCTCTGTGGGTCGTTGAACCCAGGCATTATTCGTATTCCTTCGAGCAGCCATATGGGATGTCGCCACCCGCTTGGGTAGTGCCATCCCACGGCCTCGAAAGGGTGCCCCCACGCCTTCGAAGAGGGCCGTGCTGTCAACACCATAGCACAGTCTTTGTGCCGCAAGTTTGACAATGGGCTCAATCGGCGCGGCGCTATGCCGCTTTCAGGCTACAAGTGAGCCGCCGGCAATCAGGTTTCAAACGAAACGATTAGGGCTCAGTGAGGCTTATATCGGTCCGTGCTCCAGTCGATCGGGGGGCGCGGGCTGGGGTCCTCGACCCAATCCAGGTCTTCCGAACTGACGTCGCCCGCCGGCTTGCGTTGGCTGCCAATCGAACTGGTGACGTCGCCGCGCCGGTCGCCCCGCCAGGCGAAAGGATCGTTGCGTGAATCGAACGGCGGGTCATAGCGCCGCGTCGGCGGCGGCTCGAACGGCCGCGCCGCCATCATGCTTGGGCTCCGGCGCACCCGCGCCGCGACCACATCGCCGTCGACCGCGCCCGGATTGCAGATGCGCCGGCCGCTGGGGCGCCGCATCAGGTCGACGTGGATATGGTCGTAGTGATAGCGGTTCGAGCCCGGCGCCAGCACGGTGGTGAACTGGTCGCACGCCGCCGCCTGCACGTCACGCAGGAAGCCCTGCTCCTCTGCCGAGCCCTGCCAACCGCCCTTGATGGTGACGCGCTTGCCGTCGGCCAGCACAAACGCGGCGATGTCGAGCGCGTTGCCGAACGCATGCTCAGAGATGCGCGCGCCGACCTGGCCGTTCATGCCGCGGCATGAGTAGGCCGAAATCTGCTTGATCTCGGCCACCGGCTGGCCGAACCACTTGTGCGCCGCCGGCTGCACCGACGCCGCAATCCATTGATCGAGCGCCGAGACGATCGGACAGGCCAGCGTCGCCGCCGGCTTGATCTCGACCGGGGTTGCCGCGCCGGTGACGCGCGGCCCGCGTGATGGTCCAAGCGAAGGCAGCGGCCGGTTGATAGACGGCGCAGGCGCTGCCGGCCGCGTCTGGACGCGCTGGTCGTCATCCTCTTCATCGTCGAGCTCGTTGGGCGTGCGGACCGTGGGTGCGGACCGTGGCGGCGCGCTCTGCGGATAGGCGGCGCGCGGCGCATCCATCGCAGGACGCTGCGGATAGGGATATTGGCGCGGCGGCTCGGCATACGGATCGATGCCGGGCGCGTTGATCGACATCGGCGCGCCGACCGGACGTTGGGGCGGCGGGTAGCGTTCCGCGCCCGGCGGCGCCAGCATGCGAGGCTCGGCCGACGGCACGTAACGCGGCTGCTGCATCGAAGGCGCGGCCGGCGACCCGGGCGGGGGCAGCGGCTGCGAAGTGACAGGCTGTGACGCAACGGGCCAGCGCGGCTGTGATGCGCTCGAAATGCTGCCGGGCGGACGGACGCCTTCGTCGGCAAAGCTAAACGTCGATCCGACGCCGAACGCAGCGACCTTCAGGGGGTGCGTCGCGCCGCAGACGCCGGGGCCCTCGATCGGCGAGATGCGAACCAAGGCCGGGCCTTCGCGGACCGTGCCGGACTGCAAACAGGCGACCTCCGCCTGCTCACGCCATGGCTCGCGCTGGACATATTGCATCAAGCCGCGGCCGCAGCCCGCCAACGCGACGAGCACCGCAAGGCCGGCCAGATACCCACGCACGCCACGCAACATGGCGCCGACAATGCGAGGGATTCCGTTAAGGACCCTTCAAGGCTGCGGGCCGGTTCATGGTTAAGGCACGGTTGACCGGCGTCGCTGGTCTCGTCCGGGCGTTGCAGGCGCTCAAACTATGTGCGTTTGGCCGCATGCTGGTCAGTGTGGATAACCACCCCCTTCGAACGGCATTTTCGCAATCAACTCAAATCCTTAGAATTCCATAGTGCTGGCCGAAACCGTGCGGCGATGCAGCACGTTTGTCGCTTGGAGGGGGTCCGGAGTCTGGTAAACTCAGCGCGTCCAGCTGACGGAGGCCTAGGTGGACCTGACCTTGCGACTGAACGTGCTGGCGGTGTTGGCGGCGATCACTTTCGTCTCCGCCGTCCTGCTCGGAGCGTTTTAAGATCGGTTTGTCTAAGACCTAATTGAGCCGTCAAACGGCTAAGCGACACCGGAGGGAAACCTCCGGTGTTCTGTTTTAAGACCTACGCCGCCGCGTCCCGCGCCCGCGCGGTGGGCACATAATTGAGGATCGGGGCGAGCCACCGCTCGGCCTCCGCCACCGTCCAGCCCTTGCGCAGCGCGTAGTCCTCGACCTGGTCACGCTCGATCTTGCCGACGCCGAAGTAGTGGCTTTCCGGATGGCTGAAATACAGCCCGCAGACCGAAGCACCGGGCCACATGGCGAAGCTCTCGGTGAGCGTCACGCCGATCCGCTCGCCCTCGATCAGCTTGAACAGCGTCGCCTTCTCGGTGTGGTCGGGCTGCGCTGGATAGCCGGGCGCCGGACGGATGCCGCGATACTGCTCGGCGATCAGATCGGCATTGCTCAGCGTCTCAGCCGAAGCGTAGCCCCAGAATTCCTTGCGCACGCGCTGGTGCAGCCGCTCGGCGAAGGCTTCGGCGAGCCGGTCGGCCAACGCCTTGATCATGATCGATGAGTAGTCGTCGTTGGCGTTCTTGAAGCGGTCCGCGACCTCGTCCTCGCCGATCCCGGCGGTGACGATGAAGGCGCCGACGTGATCGGCATGCCCCCGCGGCGCGACGAAATCGGCTAGCGCCACGTTGGCCCGCCCGGCGCGGCGCGAAAGCTGCTGGCGTAGCGTGTGCAGCGTGGCGGACGGCGACCGGCGTTCGGCATCCGCGAACAGCTCGATGTCGTCGCCAGCGGAATTCGCCGGCCAGAAGCCGATCACGGCGTTGGCCTTGAACCAGCGCCCGTCGATGATCTCCCTCAGCATTTTCTGCGCGTCCTCGTAGAGCGAGCGCGCCGCCTCGCCGACGATGTTGTCGGTCAAGATCGCGGGGTACTTGCCGGCCAGCTCCCAGGTCGAGAAAAACGGCGACCAGTCGATGTAATCGACCAATTCTGCGATCGAATAGTCCTCGAAGGTCCGCGCGCCGAGGAAGCCCGGAACAGGTGGCGCGTAGTTCGACCAGTCGAGCTTGAGCGCGTTCTTGCGAGCATCGGCCAGCGACAGCCGTAGCTTGTCTTCCTGCGCGCGGGCGTGCGTCGTCGCGATGCGCGCGTATTCGGTGCGCGTCTCGCCGACGTATTTCGCGCGGCCTTCGCGCGACATCAGCGCCGAAGCGACGCCGACCGCGCGGCTGGCGTCGGTGACGTAGACAGCCTGGCCGCGCTTGTAGTTCGGATGGATCTTCACCGCGGTGTGTACGCGGCTCGTGGTCGCACCGCCGATCAGGAGCGGCAAGTCGAAGTTCTGTCGCTCCATCTCGGCTGCGACATGGCACATCTCGTCGAGCGATGGCGTGATCAGCCCGGACAACCCGACGATGTCGGCGTTTTCCGCCTTCGCCGTCTCGAGGATCTTCGCCACCGGCACCATGACGCCGAGATCGATCACCTCGAAATTGTTGCACTGGAGCACGACGCCGACGATGTTCTTGCCGATGTCGTGAACGTCGCCCTTCACCGTAGCCATCACGATCTTGCCGGCGCTGCTCTGCCGGTTGGTGCCGCCGCGCTCGGCCTTTTCCTTTTCCATGTACGGCATCAGGTGCGCGACCGCCTGCTTCATCACGCGGGCCGACTTCACCACCTGCGGCAGGAACATCTTGCCCGAGCCGAACAGGTCGCCGACCACGTTCATACCGTCCATCAGCGGACCTTCGATCACGTGAAGCGGCCGCTCGGCGGCAAGTCGCGCCTCCTCGGTGTCCTCGTTGATGAATTCGGTGATGCCGTGGACCAGCGCGTGCGCCAGCCGCTTCTCGACCGGCCACGCGCGCCATTGGACGTCGACCTCCTTCGCCTCCCTGCCCTTGCCGGCGAATTTTCCTGCGATGGCAAGAAGCCGCTCGGCCGCGTCCGGGCGGCGGTTGAGCACCACGTCCTCGCAGGCCTCGCGCAACTCCGGTTCGAGGTCGTCGTACACGGCCATCTGGCCCGCGTTGACGATGCCTAAGTCCATGCCGGCCTTGATGGCGTGATAGAGGAACACCGAGTGCATCGCCTCGCGCACCCCCTCATTGCCTCGGAACGCGAACGACAGGTTCGACACGCCGCCCGAACAATGCGCGCACGGCATGTCCTTTCGGATCTGCCGCACCGCCTCGATGAAGGCAACGCCGTAGCCGTTGTGCTCCTCCATTCCGGTCGCGACCGCGAAGATGTTGGGATCGAAGATGATGTCCTGCGGCGGGAAGCCGACCTGCTCGGTCAGGATCTTGTACGCCCGCTTGCAGATCGCGACCTTGCGCTCGAGCGTATCGGCCTGACCCTGCTCGTCGAACGCCATCACCACCACAGCGGCGCCGTAGCGGCGCACCATGCGGGCGTGCTTGAGGAACTCCGCCCCGCCTTCCTTCAGCGAGATCGAGTTCACCACCGGCTTGCCCTGCAGGCATTTCAGCCCGGCCTCGATCACCGAGAACTTGGAGGAGTCGACCATTACCGGCACGCGGGCGATGTCGGGCTCCGCCGCGGCGAGATTGAGGAACGTAGTCATCGCAGCTTCAGAATCGAGCAGGCCCTCGTCCATGTTGACGTCGATGATCTGCGCGCCGTCCTCGACCTGCTGGCGCGCCACCGCGAGGGCCGCCGGGTAGTCGCCCGCCGTCACCAACTTGCGGAACTTGGCCGAGCCGGTGACGTTGGTGCGCTCGCCGACGTTGACGAACGGAATTTCCGCCGTGAGCGTGAAGGCTTCCAGGCCGGACAGGCGCAGCAGCGGCGCCGGCTCGGGGATCGCGCGCGGCGTCTTGCCCTTCACCGCTTCGGCGATGGCATGGATGTGCTCCGGCGTGGTACCGCAGCAGCCGCCGACGATGTTGACCAGGCCGGCCTGCGCGAACTCGCCCAGATGGCGCGCCATGTCGTCGGGGCTTTCGTGATAGTGGCCGAACTCGTTCGGCAGACCGGCGTTCGGATAGGCGCAGATCAGCGTGTCCGCGACGCGCGACAACTCGGCAATGTGCGCGCGCATCTCGGTGGCGCCGAGCGCGCAGTTCAAGCCGATCGACACCGGCTTGGCGTGCATCATCGAATTCCAGAACGCTTCGGGCGTCTGGCCGGCCAGCAGACGGCCGGATCGGTCGGTGATGGTGCCTGAGATCATCACCGGCATGTCGACACCGCGCGCCTCGCAGGTCTCGATGATGGCGAAGATCGCCGCCTTGGCATTGAGCGTGTCGAAGATGGTCTCGATCAGCAGCACGTCGGCACCGCCGTCGAGCAAGCCCTCGACCTGCTCGCCATAGGCCTTTCGCAGATCGTCGAAGGTCACCGCGCGATAGCCGGGATTGGCGACGTCCGGCGAGATCGACGCGGTGCGGTTGGTCGGTCCCAGCGCGCCGGCGACGAAGCGCTTGCGGCCGTCCTCGCGCTCGGCCGCGAGTGCCGCCTCTTTCGCCAGCCGCGCGCCTTCGCGGTTGAGCTCGCGCGCAATCTCCGACAGGCCGTAGTCGGCCTGCGCAATCGAGGTGGACGAGAACGTGTTGGTGGAGACGATGTCGGCGCCGGCGCGATAATACGCGAGATGAATGTGGCGGATCGCCTCCGGACGGCTCAGGTTGAGCAGGTCGTTGTTGCCGCGCACCTCCCGGTTCCAGGCATCGAAGCGCGCGCCGCGATAGCCTTCCTCGTCGAGCTTCATCTCCTGGATCATCGTGCCCATCGCGCCGTCGAGCACGAGGATGCGCTCGGCCGCGAGCTTGCGAAGGAGATACTGGGCGCCGGTGTGGGACGGTGTGGGCATATTTCAGGCTGCTTTTTTTGCCGTCGGGCGCAGGCCCAACAGGTGACAGATCGCGTAGACCAGGTCGGCGCGGTTCATGGTGTAGAAGTGGAAGTCGGTGACGCCGCGCCCGACCAGGTCGAGCGCCTGCTCGGCCGCGACCGCGGCGGCGATCAGCTTTCGTGTCGCGACATCGTCCTCGAGCCCATCGAAGCGCTCGGCGAGCCAGCGCGGCACCGACGCGCCGCAACGCGCCGCGAAGCCGGTGGTCTGCTTGAAGTTCTGCACCGGCAGGATGCCCGGCACGATCGGAATCTCGATCCCGCGCGCGCGGACGCGATCGAGATAGCGGAAGTAGAGATCGTTCTCGAAGAAGAATTGCGTGATCGCGCGCGTCGCACCGGCGTCGATCTTGCGCTTCAGCATATCGATGTCGGCCTCGACATCCGGGCTGTCCGGGTGCTTCTCAGGATAGGCCGATACCGACACCTCGATGTCGCCGGCGCGCTTGATACCGGCGACGAGCTCCGCCGAGGTCGCATAGCCGCCCGGATGCGGCGCGTACTTGTCGCCGACGCCCCCGGTCGGATCGCCGCGCAGCGCCACGATGTGGCGCACACCGCTGTCCCAATAAGCGCGGATCACCGAGTCGATCTCTGTCTTGGTGGCCGCCACGCAAGTGAGGTGCGCGGCGGGCGTCAGCGCGGTTTCCTTCAGAATGCGCCGGACCGTCGTGTGGGTGCGCTCGCGCGTCGAGCCGCCCGCGCCGTAGGTCACCGAGACGAAATTGGGATGCAGCGGCGCAAGACGCTCCACCGCCTCCCAGAGATTGCGCTCCATCTCCTCGGTCTTGGGCGGAAAGAATTCGAACGAAACGTACACGCGACCCATCACGCCACCTCGCGCGCCGATTTCGCCATCAGGATGCGCGGATCGCGGCCGAGCCAGATCGACACCGCGATCTTGCCGTCGGAGCCCGGCTCCGGCGGCAGGCTCTTGTGCGAGGTCATGTCGAGACCGGAGGCGCTCATCCATTGCGCCACGGTCTCGCCAGCGAAGCCGAGGCGGCGATGCGCGTGTTCCTCGCGCAGGAATTCCAGATCGTGCGGCGCGAAGTCAACCACAACCAGCCGCCCCGACGGCGCCAGCACGCGCGCCGCCTCGCGGATCGCGCGCCCGCCGTCGTCAAGGAAGTGCAGCACCTGATGGATCACGACGACGTCGAACGAATTGGCCGGCACCGGCAGATCGTAGATGTCGCCTTGCCGGACGCTGCAGTTGCGCAGCCCGGCGCGCTCGAGACGCGCGCGCGCCAGCAGCAGCATGTCGAGCGACATGTCGATACCCAGACCGCGCTCGATGTTCGGCCCGAACAATTCGAGGATGCGCCCCGTCCCGGTGCCGAGATCGAGCAGCGAGCGAAACGGCATGTCGGCGAGCACGTCGCTGATCGCGCCCTCCACGGCTTCGTCTGTAACATGCAGCTTGCGGATGCGGTCCCAGTGCGCGGCGTGAGAGCGGAAATAGGCCTGCGCGGCGTCGGCGCGCGCGCGTCGCACCGCGGTCAGCCGCTCACGGTCGCGCATCACCATTGGGTCTTTCGGATCGAGCCGCGCCACCAGCGCGCGGGCAAGCTCGGCGCTTCCGCCGGCTTCGGCCAGCCGGAAGAACGCCCAGGCGCCTTCGCGGAAACGCTCCACCAGGCCGGCCTCAACGAGCAATTTCAGATGGCGGGAAATGCGCGGCTGCGACTGGCGCAGGATGTCGGTGAGATCGGAGACGGTCAGTTCGGCCTCCGCCACCAATGCCAGCACGCGCAGCCGCGTCGCCTCGCCCGCTGCCTTCAAGGCGGCGTTGAGAGCGTCGAACGGCAGGTGGGCAGCAGGCTCATTCATGGGCTCAATCCCATCATATAAAGATATGCTTATACCGTTAAACTGATTCAGGGCAAGGGCAATCCGCTTGGCGGGCGCCTGACGGCAAGCCAAAGTCCGGTCATGACAGGCAAAATGGACCCCTTCGGCATCCGGGAGGGCGAGGTTTCGACCCCCCTGCCCGAGCAGCCGGACGCCTCGCTCTATTTCATCGGCCGCATCCGCACGCCCTGGAGGGAGCGCAAGGACTGCCCGAAAAACGCCCGGGAATCCCGCGAGGGCGGAGTGGTCTGCACCATCGAACTGGATCCCCGCTGGGCGCCGGCGCTGAAGGACATCGAGACCTGCACCCACCTGGTGGTCCTCTATTGGATGGACCGGTCCCGGCGCGATCTCGTGGTCCAGGTGCCCGGCCACTACAAGGCCGGCCGCGGCACGTTCGCGCTGCGATCGCCGGTGCGGCCCAACCCGATCGCCATGAGCGTGGTGAAACTGGTGAAGGTCGAAGGCAGCACGCTGTCGGTGATCGGCGTCGACTGCCTCGACGGCACCCCGTTGCTCGATCTAAAGCCCTATTTCGCCACCGGCGACTCCATTCCCGACGCCGTCGTGGGCTGGCACGCCGAGCGAAAAAATTAGCGCCGATGGCTTTGAACCTTCGCCGGCTTCGCGCGACCAATCCCAACATCGGACGTACCCAGGTGCGACACGTACCGCCGGCCGGGAACCCATGCCCGGCCGGCGCCACATTTGCCGCGGGGGAACGAAAGCTGGGGCCGTTCGTTGTGATGTCAATCGAAGAGTTTGAGGGTCGAGTGTCGGGAGCCACATCATGCTTATCAGCCGCTATTACCCTCGCGCCCTGTGGGCCGCGCTCGCCACAAGTGTGATCTGCGCCGCGCCCGCGCTGGCCCAGCCGCTCGCCATCACCGAAACCCCGCGCTATCCGAACATGTTCCAGCAGGTGATGCCGGCCGAGCGCGAACGCGCCATGCCGCGCTACCAGACCAGCGTGCCGTCGGATAACGAGGTTGACGCTCCGCTGCCCGCGCATCTGCGCCGCCAGATCGTCAGCTATCCGACCCGCGAGGCGCCCGGCACGATCGTGATCGATACCTCCAACACCTATCTCTACTACGTGCTCGGCCAAGGCCGCGCGGTCCGCTACGGCATCGGCGTCGGCCGCGAGGGCTTCACCTGGGCCGGCGTGCAATCAGTTGCGCGCAAGCAGGAGTGGCCGGACTGGCATCCGCCGCAGGAGATGATCGACCGCCAGCCGTACCTGCCGCGCTTCATGGCCGGCGGCCCGGGCAATCCGCTCGGCGCGCGCGCGATGTATCTCGGCAATACCCTGTTCCGCATCCACGGCACCAACGCGCCGTCGACCATCGGACAGCGCGTGTCGTCGGGCTGCGTCCGCCTCACCAACGAGGACGTCTCGGATCTCTACGATCGCGTCACGCTCGGCGCCAAGGTGGTGGTGCTGCCGGATAGCGGCCGCCGTGCGCCGGCCAACGTGGCGAGTGCACCTGCGCCGCGCCAGATTGCACAACCGGCGCCGCGCATCGAACAACGCTACGAGCCGCGTTATGAAGAGCCCGTCGTTTATGCGCCGCGCCCGCTGGCCATCGTTCCGATGTACAGCGATCAGCCTTATCGCAGCGCCAATCCTTACGCCGGCGCTTCGGGATCGCGCATCTACTAAGTATTGCCGTCATCGACAAACAGGCCCGGCCATCTCGCCGGGCCTGTTGCATTTCATACCCGCTTGGCATGTGATCCGCGCCGACCCGAGGATCAAATCATGCGCATTGCGGCGATGGCGGCGGGAGCGGTGGGCGGCTATTTCGGCGCGCGGATGGCGGCGGCCGGGCATGACGTTCACTTCATCGCGCGGGGCAATCTGCTGCATGCGATCCGCAGGAACGGCCTCAAGGTCGAGAGCACGTTTGGCAACCTTCACATCCCGAACGCCAACGCGACGTCCGATCCCAAGGACGTCGGCCCGGTCGATATCGTGCTATTCGCGGTCAAGCTGTGGGACACCGAGACCGCCGCCGAGATGGC